>CATWID010000014.1 GCA_958350755.1 uncultured Collinsella sp. | reverse complement strand
GGCGGCCTCGACTTCCTGAGCGCGGGCCTCGATCACCGAGGCGAGCTGCTTGCGGACCATGGCGACATAGGCGTCCTCCAAAGTGGAGGAAGCGGACTTAGCGGGAATCTTCATATCGGCGAGATGACCCATCAGTTCCTTGGAGGTCATGCCGAACTCTTTGGCCAGGGTGGACACACGGACTTTTGCCATATGACTTCACCTACCCCTTTCTGGCACCTTGGGTGCCTAGAGACTGAACGAGCGTGGGAGATGCGCCGGGACCTGCCCGGCGCGACCGCGCGCTAGATCAGGTCCTCCGCATCATCGAAGGCGTCGGTGTCGTGGACACCGCAGAAACGGGAGCCGGGACGAGCCTGGTTGCGGCACTGGATGCCGTCCTCGGACACGTACTCGCAGCGGCGGACGTCCTCGTCCTCCTCGTCACCGATCAGGTCGGCGGCGGGCTCCTCGTGAACGGGAACGTTCTTGAGGATGTCGGCGGCAAGCGTCTCGGACTTGATGTCGATGTGCCAGCCGGTCAGGCGCGCGGCGAGGCGGGCGTTCTGGCCCTCCTTACCGATGGCGAGGGACAGCTGGTCGTCGGGCACGATGACGCCGGCGTAGGCCTTCTCCTCGTCGATGAGGACGCGGGTGACCTTAGCGGGCGACAGGGCGTTGGCGACGTAGACGGCAGGATCGGCATCCCACAGGATGACGTCGACGCGCTCGCCACGGAGCTCGCCCACAACAGCGCGAACACGGCTGCCCTTGGGGCCGACGCAGGCGCCCACGGGATCCAGGCGGTCGTCGAGCGAGTGGACGGCGACCTTGGAGCGCTGGCCGGGCTCGCGGGCGATCGACTTGATCTGGACGGTGCCCTCATAGATCTCGGGCACCTCCTGCTCAAACAGACGACGCATGAGCTCGGGGTGGGTACGGGAGATGACAATCGGCGGACGGCTGTGCTCGCCACGAACCGGCTGCAGGTTGGAGTTGGGGTCGCGAACGTCGATGATCACGGCCTTGATATGCTGGTTGTGCAGGTAGCGCTCGCCCATCGGACGCTCGTTGCGCTCGTTCTCGTAACGGCGCTGATCAAAGTGCGGAAGCTCGGCCTCGACGCCTTCGCGAATCTTGACGATCGTGAAGTCGGGCGTGGACTGCAGCACGGTACCGCTGATGAGGTCACCGATGCGGCCGGAGAACTCCTCGTAGATCTGCTCACGGGCGGAGTTACGCACGATAGCGTTGATCTCGGCCTTGGCGTGCTGGGCAGCGATGCGGCTCGTGTTCTTGGGGGTAACGTCGATCTCCTCGAACTCGGTGAAGTTGCCCTCCTCGTCCATGGAATCGTCGATCGGCTCCAGGCGGTAGACGTAGATCTTGCCGGTGGTGCGGTCGATGGTCACCTTGGCACCCCACTCAAGATGCAGGATCTCGGCATAGCTCTTGGCGAGCGACTGCTCCAGGCGGTCGATCAGGTAGAGCTGGTCGATGTGCTTCTCCTGGCAAAGCTCCATCAGGGCGGACATCATGTCGGATGCTGCCATCTTACTTTCCTTCCTTCGCGGGCTTGAAGTCATAGGTGGGCTTCAACTTGCACTTTTTAACATCAGAGAAATCGAGGGTAACGGACTCGCCGTCCTCGAGCTCGAGGGTCACGTTCGTCTCGGTGGCGGCGGCGATCTTGCCGGCGTACTTGCGACGGCCCTCGGTAGCGGTGGAGGTGAGCTCACAGTTCTCGCCAACAAAGCGGGCAAAGTCGCACGGGCGGCGCAGCGGGCGCGCCATGCCCGGGCTCGACACCTCAAGCGTATAGCTCGAAGAGATAGGGTCGAGCTCCTCAATCACATCGCCGACCCACTTGGTGTTGGCCGTGACGTCGTTGAGCGACAGGCTCTGACCCTCGGCACCCTCGATACGCACGCGCACGCAGGGGGCCTTGGTGGCGCCCACGAGCACGACGTCGACGATGTCGACATCGTGCTGGGGAGCGACGGCCTCGAGCGCGTCGATGATCGCCTGCTCGGTCTTGGTCTTGACCATTGCGGCACCTCCATCCATACAAAAAAGAAGCGGGGCCGAAACCCCACTTCTTTCAATTACAACTTCATTTGCAAGCAAACTATACCAATAGCTGCGGAAACGCGCAAGCACAGTACGAATCTGCAGGTCAGCGTGCGCACAGGTTCTCCACAAGAAGAGGACAATTGACCGAAGAGCCCCATGCGGAGCAACCTCAACAGTCCCAAAACGGGCCATGCGTCCCAATCCACAGGCCCGTTCGGACCCCAAGGGCATTCCTCCCCGAGCCCCTATCGATCAGACTTAAGCTAAGGGACATTCTGTAACAAGCCGGCCAGCAAGTCGCGCAACGACGAACCTTTCCAAATCCTCTACGGCAAGGAGGCACCCATGAAACGCCTAGGAACCCCCTGCATGACTGCACTCGCCATCGCAACGTGCTCGTTGGCCCTCTTAGGCTGCGGCAACACGAATGGCAAAACCGGAACATGCGAACCGAACCCTGGCAGCACCAAAGCCATCGAGAAAACGACGCTATCGGAGAGCTTCGACAAAATAAACGAAGACATCGTCGATCCCCAGGGCCTGGGTCCCGATTCCCAAGAACAGTTCCCCATCGACCTTGAGGCAGACGAAAACGTCCATGTTACCTGCGTGGGCAAGGACACCGACGGCTACGGAGACGCGGCGCTCGTCTTTACGGTGACCAACAATACCGATGTCGACATGATGTTTGGCGATGTGGACTCCTATGCCTACGTCAACGGCGTGGTCCGCGATGTGCGCATGCGCCAGCAGGTCGCAGCGGGCGAGGAAACGCGCGCCATGCTCGCCTTTGTAGGCACCTTCGACGACCCGGACTTTGATGTGAACAACGACCTCAACGACATCTACCTCAACATTTGGATGTTCGAAGAGGCAACGGGCAACGTTTACTTTAGGGACCTGGTACACATCCCGTAGAAGACGGTGCGACGCACTGACTAAGCAGGGCAGACAACACAAAACGAGGGACGACCCAACCGGACCGTCCCTCGTTTATTGCATGTCAGCTTTACGCGCAGCGCTTACTTGACCACCAGGTTGACCAGCTTGCCGGGCACGCAGATGGCCTTGACGACCGTCTTGCCCTCAAGCCACTTGGCAACGGCTTCCTCAGCGGCAGCTTGCATCTCCTCGTTGGAGGCGTCGCGGGCGACGTCGATGCGGCCACGGACCTTGCCGAGCACCTGGACGACGATCTGCACCGTATCCTCGATGGACTCGGCCAGGTCGAACTCGGGCCAGGCGGCGGTGTAGGCGTTGCCCTCGCAGCCGAGGGCCTCGTGCCACAGTTCGTCGGCCCAGAACGGGCAGATGGGGGCAAGGACGCTCACGATATCCTTAGCCACGCCGTAGCACAGCGCCTTGTCGCGGGCGGCACCCTCGGTGGCGTTGAGGTAGGCGCTCGCCGCGTTGACGAGCTCCATGACGGCCGAGATGGCGGTGTTGAACTGGCCACGATCGAAGTCCTCGGTGCACTTGGCGATGGTGCGGTGACGCTCGCGATAGAGCTTCATCGCGACCTCGTCGAGTGCGGACTTGTCGAAGGCCACGTTGGCGTCGCCGGACTGGACGAGCTGCCACACGATACGCCAGGCGCGCTTGATGAAGCGGTTGGCGCCCTCGACGGCCTTGGGATCCCAGTCGAAGTCCTTCTCGGGCGGGGCGATAAACAGGATCGCCAGACGCATGGTGTCGGCGCCGTAGGGCTCAATGACCGAGCTCGGGGGCACGACATTGCCCTTGGACTTGGACATGGTGTCGCCGTTCTCGTCCTTGACCATTCCCTGGCACAGCAGGTTGGTGAAGGGCTCGTCCACACTCAGCAGGCCCAGGTCGCGCAGTGCCTTGGTAAAGAAGCGGCTGTAGAGCAGGTGCAGAATGGCGTGCTCGATGCCGCCGATGTAGTTATCGACGGGCATCCAACGGTCGGCGGCCTCGCGGGAGAAAGGCAGCTCGGTGTTGTGCGGGTCGGTATAGCGCAGGTAATACCAGCTGGAGCAAGTGAAGGTGTCCATGGTATCGGTCTCGCGCTTGGCCGGGCGGCCGCAGACCGGGCAGGTGGTCTCGTAGAACTCCTTGCACTCGGCGAGGGTCTCGCCGGCGCCCAGGTCCAGGTTCTCGGGCAGCGTTACCGGCAGCTGGTCCTCGGGCACGGGCACGATGCCGCAGTGCTCGCAGTGGATGGCCGGGATGGGGTTGCCCCAATAGCGCTGGCGGGAAATGAGCCAGTCGCGCAGACGGAACTCGACCTTACGACGACCGCAGCCCATGGCCTCGAGGTCAGCAACGATTGCAGCCTCGCCCTCGGAGTGCTTGCCGCCGCGCATACCGGTGTACTTGCCGGACTGGACGAGCGTGCCCTCGGCAGCATGGGCGCAATCCCAGTCGACGGTCTCGGCATGGAAGGTATCGATGGTCTCGCCGTTGGCCTCGACGGCAGCGCGGTCGTCATCGTCCAGGATGATCGGCACGATCGGCAGATCGTATTTGCGGGCGAACTCAAAGTCGCGCTGGTCGCCGCAGGGAACGGCCATGACAGCACCGGTGCCGTAATCGGCCACGACGTAGTCGGCAACCCACACGGGGATCTTCTCGCCGTTGACGGGGTTCACCACGTAGCGGCCCGTAAAGGCGCCGTGCTTCTCGAGAGTGCCCTGGGCACGCTCGACGGCAGAGATATGCTTGGAGTCCTCGACAATCTTGGTGACGGCCTCCTCGTACTGAGTGCCCTCGACGAGCTCGTGCAGACGGGCGTACTCGGGAGACAGGACAAAGAAGGAAACGCCAAAGAGCGTGTCGGCGCGCGTGGTGAAGACGGTGATCTTGCCCTCGTCGCCCTCGATAGGCTCGCCATCGGCATCGCACAGGGTAAAGTCGACCTCGGCGCCCTCGGAGCGACCGATCCAGTTGGCCTGCATCTGCTTGACGCGCTCGGGCCAGCCGGGAAGCTTCTCCAGGTCATCGAGCAGCTCCTGAGAGTACTCGGTAATCTTGAAGTACCACTGCTCCAGGTCGCGCTTCTCGGGCTCGGTGCCGCAGCGCCAGCACTTGCCCTCGGTGACCTGCTCGTTGGCCAGAACGGTCTTGCAGGTGGGGCACCAGTTGACCGGGTTCTTCTTGCGGTAGACCAGGCCCTTTTCCCACAACTTCTCAAAGATCCACTGACCCCAACGGTAATAATCGGGGCTGCAGGTCTTGACCATGCGATCCAGATCGTAGGAGAAGCCCATGCGCTTCATCGTGGCGAGAGCCTGGTCCATGTTCTTATACGTCCAGGCGGCAGCCTGCGTGTTGTGCTTGATGGCGGCGTTCTCGGCAGGCAGGCCAAAGGCGTCAAAGCCGATGGGGTGCAGCACATCGTAGCCGCGCATGCGGGCCTGACGGGCCATGGCATCGCCGATGGTATAGTTGCGCGCGTGGCCCATGTGCAGGTCGCCCGACGGATACGGGAACATCTCGAGCACGTACTTCTTGGGCTTGCTGGCGTCGGTGTCGACGGCAAAGAGGTTGGAGTCCTCCCAGGCCTTCATCCACTTGGACTCAATGGCCTGCGCGTCGTAGGCAGGGATCTCATCCTTATGATCTGTGCAATCGCACATATCAGCTCCTTTGTTAGCTGGGTTGGGGCGGGGCGTTCTCACCTTTACTCGCTGCTGCGGATAGTCCTGCTCGCACGAAGAGCACATTAAGTGCTCTTCGGCTCGTGCGGAACTTGCAGCGAGCAAAGGTGAGAACGCCCCGCCACATCGTTAACTCGACTGATGATAGCAAATCACGAAATACAAGGTGTATGCAACTTGCAACAAACCGAACTATCGAATACTCCAAGTCAACTGGCTTGAGTTTTTATATCTTGAATACGGGAAGCCTTCGAACAAGTCTTTATTGTTGTCATTGGACTTCGACATGTCTTTAAGAATTGACTTGCCTATAGCCTCCCCCAAAGCAATGGGAACAGCATTGCCGATTTGCCTATATATATCGCTAATATCACCTCGGAAAATCCAATCATCCGGAAAGCCCTGAATGGCACGATATTCCTCAATTGAAAGAGGGCGATCTTCTGTGGGGTGGCACAAATCAGTAGCAGGCATTGTCGGGCTTGTGACTAAAGTTGGAGAAGGCCGATCATTCCATATTCTTCTATAAAAACCCGTTTTACCGCCTCCAAGCCGATACGCCTTCCCCATCGCCTCTTCCTGAAGCTCCACAGGCAAATTCTTCCAATACTCACCCTCTTTAAGCAACTTAAAATACTTAAGCCTTTTTTCCGGAAACTGAACGTAATGGTGTTCGTCTTTTAATCCCCGAACGGCATCTGAAAAAGTCATCCAAGGATTAAGTTGCCACTTAGGGTCATTTGAGTTCGTGGGGGTCAGCCAATCACAGATTGAACCGTCTCGTTTAGCAATCAAGACAACTCTCTCCCTAATTTGAGGAGCCCCAAAATTCGCAGCATTATACAAATTGAAGCTCACGCCATAGCCCATTGATTCAAGTTTGTTCAGAACCGTTTTCATAGCGCCGCCGTGTACGGGCTCTCCGCCAGCTTCCAAAGGATATGCCGTAGACAAGAGCCCCCTGACATTTTCAATTACCAAATACTTAGGTCGAAGATGGTCAGCAAGATCGAGATACTTTAGGAATACGTTGCCCCTAACGTCATCGAAGGCGCGACGCGCTCCAGCCGTAGAAAATGCCTGACAAGGAGGCCCGCCAAACATAACATCTATACCCCTTTTGGGGCTAATGCCCGAATAATCAAATACCCGATCGGGAGTAACCTTATTAATGTCTCCTAACAAACCAACATTAGGCCGATTGGACGCAATAGTCATTCGGCACTTCGTGTCATTTTCACAGTAAAGACTGGACGAAATACCGGCCCTCTCCATTCCATAATCCAAGCCAAGCGCCCCAGAAAAAAAAGAAACCGCAGTTAATGCCGAATCAACTACTTCAGTAGCGCGATGGTCTGCGGGAGCGAAGCATAGATTTTTTTTCCTCATAAAGCTGATTATTTCGTTCTCTCTATAGACTCTACGCTTACCAACAAGCGCATAATTGAGATCTCCGTTACGAGATAGTCTTGTAACAGTCTGAGATGTCACCCCAAGACGGCTCGCAACTTCCGCGGAAGACAGTATCGCCTCATTTTCCAAAATGGACTCCAGCAATTAAGTAATTGAACATTTTTTAGTCCATTTTAATTCAAATATACGCTTGTGTATAGGTTTTATCTAGTTGAAAATCAACACAAAGGAGGCACGACCATGGCTAAAAACGCAAAACGTGAAGATGTCAAAAAGAAATTATCGGAATCACTGAATTACTGCAACTCGCATCACATTCCGGCGCAAGAACTCTTTGAATCCATCGCAGACCGAACAATTAACAACGAAACCTGTCACTATGACGCCAATGAAAGAAAAAGGGAAATGAAGTCGCTATTTCCCATTCTTCTCCAAGCCGAAACCTCAGCAATGATTCCCTCGATTCCAATGAAGCCAGATATACTCGAATTAGACTCGAAAGCATTTTTGGAACTTTGGCTAAACAAATGGATTTCAAAATTTCTTTCGGGATGGCAGTCGCTTCCAAGTGATTATGTCGCGAATCCCAAAAAGACGGTTACCGATGAAGCACTGATACATATGGTAATGGACGCAAAACACGCAGGATCAAAAGAGCGCGCTTACGAGTGGGCGGCGCACCACAATTTATTCATGAGTGCTGAAAATATAGGTGGCAACCTATTGGAGGAGTACATATATTCAAAAATTAAGCCATATGGATGGATTTGGTGCAGAGGGAAGATTCTCACGGCAATCGACTTTTGCAACGATGAATGCACTGCCATGTTTCAGGTAAAAAACAAAACGAATACTGAAAATAGTTCAGGAAAGGGTTTCAGGGAATCCTGCGGCGCAAAAGCATGGAATCGAATGAAGGCGGAGCGTCGTAACGGAAAGATTGAAACATATTGGCCAAAGTTGATTGAAATTGTTCGAGAGGGCAGTACGGTAGATAAACCTGTTCCGAATGATCTCGTCACCGAGGCAGACTATTTGGATTTTGTTTCAAACACGGTCAGAAACAATCCTTATCTGATTAGCGAAAGAGAAGGAGACCTATAACAAAATGGGGTCGCAATCCAACAGACACGCGACCCCATTTTCATAAATTATTTAGTAACTAGCGATAACTTACGGACTGCTGGGAGTCTTTCACGACTACGTCGTGGGCGCCGCCTTCGACGATGGAGGTGGAGCTCACCAGGGTCAGACGTGCCTTTTCTTGGAGCTCGGGGATCGAGAGGGCGCCGCAGTTGCACATCGTGGACTTGACCTTGTAGAGCGTGCCGCCCACGCCGTCCTTGAGGGAGCCGGCGTAGGGAACGTAGGAGTCGACGCCCTCGACGAAGCTGAGCTTCGCGGCGCCGCCCAGGTCGTAGCGCTGCCAGTTGCGGGCACGCGCAGAACCCTCGCCCCAGTACTCCTTCATGTACTGGCCGTTGACGTTGACGCGCTCGGTCGGGCTCTCGTCAAAGCGGGCGAAGTAGCGGCCCAGCATCATAAAGTCGGCGCCCATGGCAAGGGCGAGCGTCATGTGGTAGTCGTAGACGATGCCGCCGTCGGAGCACACGGGCACGTAGACACCGGTCTCCTCGTAGTACTCGTCACGGGCGCGGCAGACGTCGATCAGCGCGGTGGCCTGGCCACGGCCGATGCCCTTGGTCTCGCGGGTGATGCAGATGGAGCCGCCACCGATACCGACCTTGATGAAGTCGGCACCGCAGTCGGCCAGGAAGCGGAAGCCCTCGGCGTCGACGACGTTACCGGCACCGACCTTGACGTCCTCGCCGTAGTTGGCGCGGATCCACTCGATGGTGCGCTTCTGCCACTCGCTGAAGCCCTCGGAAGAGTCGATGCACAGGACATCGGCACCAGCCTCGATGAGCAGCGGCACGCGCTCGGCATAGTCACGGGTATTGATACCGGCGCCGACCATGTAGCGCTTGTCGTTATCGAGCAGCTCGTTGGGGTTGGTCTTGTGGCTGTCGTAGTCCTTGCGGAAGACGATGCCCATAAGGTGATCGTTGTCGTCGACGATAGGCAGGGCATTGAGCTTGTTGTCCCAAATGACGTCGTTGGCAACCTTGAGGCTGATGTTCTTGTCGCCCACGATGAGCTGCTCACGCGGAGTCATGAACTCGGAGACCTTCTTCTGATGGTCATCGCGGCTGGGACGATAGTCACGGCTGGTGACGATACCCAGGAGCTTACCCTTGGGGGTACCGTCGTCGGTGACCGGCATGGTGGAGTGACCGGTCTTCTCCTTGAGCTCGATGACCTGCTCCATGGTCATGTCGGGGGTCAGCGTGGAATCGGACTGAACGAAGCCGGCCTTGTGATCCTTGACGGCCTTGACCATAGCGGCCTCGGACTCGGCGCTCTGGGAACCGTAAATGAAGGACAGGCCACCCTCGGTAGCGAGCGCGACACCCATGTCGACGCCCGAGACGGATTGCATGATGGCGGAAACCATGGGGATGTTCAGGGTGATTGCCGGCTTCTCACCGCGCTTAAAGCGGGTTAGCGGCGTCTTGAGAGAGACGTTGTTGGGGATGCACTGCGAGGACGAGTAGCCAGGGACCAGCAGATACTCCGAAAACGTGTGGGACTCACCGGGAAAGAACGTAGCCATGTTTCTCCTTTTTCCATGCGACCGGTCGGCTGCAGGCCTCGTAGGACCCAGCCCAACCTTGGGCGCCCAATACTGGGGAAGTATCTTAACGCACTTTGACTGCTACAATGCTTGATTTAAGAAGAGCACACGAGGGTTTGACGCACGCTTTGCGTTTGCCCAGCAAACGCTTTAGCGGGGAGACGTAAGGCACATGGAATACAAGACGACGGCAAAGCTGGTCATTCAAGCGTGCGACAAAGATCTGCCGGGCGTGTTTGGTCACGGCTGCGTCTTGTTGCTGCAGGGTATTGCCCGCGAGCACTCGCTCAACCGCGCCGCCAAGAGCATGGGCATGGCCTATTCCAAAGCGTGGCGTATTGTAAACGAAGCGGAAGGCCAGCTAGGCTGTAAGCTCATCGAGCGCGACGGCGCCCGCGGATCCACGCTCACGCCTGCCGGCGAGCGCGCCATAGCGGTCTACGAGGAGCTGCAGGCCGACATAAACCAAGTCATTGCCACCAAAGCCAACGACCTCATCGCCAGCATCAAAGAGTAGCTAATTTGCGGAGGGCGGTGTCTAGGGTGGCAGCCACTACCAGGGGATCATCAGTGCCGGCGAAGAGGCGGATAGTGCTCCCCTGCTTGCCTCGCGGAGCAGAGAGGCGCGTCGTTGCGCCGCCGGCGGGTGATGCGCGGAATTCGTCCGGCAGCATGCTGAAGAATTCGCCCGCGGTGTAGTCCATCAGGTCAAACTCTACTGCCGGGCCAAAACCGTGCTCCAGGATGCCGGTCGCGATGGCATGGTCGGAATGCGAGGTCAGCCCGGGATAGCGCACGTTGCGCACCATCTCATTTGCGGCCAAGTACTCGGCCAGCGCACGGGCGCGATCGAAGTGCGCCTGCATGCGGGCATCGAGCGAGGAAAGCCCGCGCTCCAGCACGTGGGCCTCCTCGGTAGAAAGGTCGAGTGCCAAAGCACCGCAGCCCGCAAACGACGTATGCGCGCACTCGGCAGCGGCATCCACACGATGGCGCTTGAGCTGCGAGCGCGCCACCGAAGCGGCAACGAGCTTGCGCGGAGCCTGACCTGCGCAAACACGGTCGAGCGCCTCAAGCGACAGGACGGCACCCAAACGCAGCAGATCGCAGCCAAAAGCCGACGCCACGGTGTTGTCCACAACCAGCAGCCCATGGGCCTCGCGAGCCGCGCGACCCAGAGCACGAAGATCGGGGACGCGCAGACCAAACCCGCCGATGGAGTTGACGAACCACCACAGGTGCGGCCCCTCGACATCAAACGAAGCATCAAAGCCCTCGGACGCAGCAGCAAACGCCGCAACCGACGGCTCGCCCACCATAGCCACGTCGCAGGCATCAAAGCCGCGCGCAAACGCATCGGCAAACGCAACCAGGCGGTCACCGGGGCGCACAATCCCCAATTGCGACAACGCTGCTGGCACATGCGGGGCCGCAAGCAACCGCGCCTCACGCGCACCGGTCCTCAAAGCCCAGGCCTCTTCTAGCTGCTGTACGCCCATGCGGTACCGTCCCTTCAAAACAAAAACCCACGATGCGGGTGTTCCCCGCATCGTGGGCAACGGCTGCAGTATAGCGCCGATAGGCGACTGAACGCCTAAATGTTGAGCGCGCGGTAGATCACGTAAGCCTAGACATTCATCAGCTGATGGCCGAGCTTGAGCGTCTTTAAACCGCTCTCCCCCTCCACGCCATCGAGCGTATTGAGCAACATATTAGTCGCCTCGACGCCGCTGGTCAGGTAGCCGTAATGCACGGTGGGAATGCCGTCCGTCAGCGCGCGCAAAAATGCGTTGTCGCCAAAACCGCTCACGCGACGCACACCCTCGCCCATGCCGCGAACCTCGTCAAGAGCGCGCAGGGCGCCGGCCGCCATAGTATCGGTCGCGCACGCGATAAACGAAACATCGGGATCGACGGAGAGCAGTTCGCGTGCAGCGCGATAGCCCGAGTCGAGCGTAAAGGACCCCTGGCAAATCAGGCTCGGATCAAGTGCCACGCCCACGGCGCGCAAGCCGGCCTCAAAACCACGACGACGGTCATAACCGGCGGCGCGGTCTTCCTCGGTAACTCCGATGTAGGCGATCTTGCCCTCAGCACGCTTCGCGAGTGCCTGACCCAGCTCGAAAGCGGCCTCGTAATCGTCGTGATAGACGCACGCCGCGCCCTCGACATGTTGGCCGATCAACACAATGGGCACACGGCACGACTCAATCGCCCGGCGATGCTCGCCGGTAATCATAGTTGCCACCAGCACAATGCCATCGACCGGATGGTTTTGGAATAAATCGAGGTATTCGAGCTCGCGATCGGGGACGTTATCGGTATTGGCAAGAAGCATCTGGTAGCCGCGGCGGCCAAGCACCTGCCCGATGCCCGCCGTAATGCGGCTCACCGACTCGGAATTAATCTTAGGCACGATGACGCCGATGAGCTTGGTGGAACCGGTTCGCAGCGCGCGAGCCTGGCTGGATCGCACGTATCCGGTCAGCTCAATCGCCTGCTTAATGCGCTCGGCCTTGTCCGCCGAGATATACCCACCATTGAGGTAGCGCGAGACGGCGGCGCTCGAAACGCCCGCCAGCTCGGCCACATCTTTCATCTTTACCACGAGCACCCCTGTCGTTGAAATCGCTTTCACCATGATACCCGTGCGGAGCTACATGCGTGTCGCAAGACGGGACGTCACGGTCAATTTAGCTGTCGCAGCACGGGCATCGCAGGGCTTCAACTAGAAACTTCGAAATATAAATGCCGAATCAGTCAGACTACCGATTCGGCACCCCGTTACATTTGCACACAGCGGCAGGCAAAATCCAACTCGAGAACAACTTACTCACTTTGGAAAGATGCATCGCTGTCCGCTGCCAATTCCGAAGGAAGAATTGCCGGCAGCGTCAAAGCCCCCATGGGCGAAAGTCCAGTAACGACCATCAGATAGCTCTTAGCGTGACCATACGCCATGGAAATCGCATTAGAGAGAAGATAACGGCGCGCTTCATCGTCTGAAATGTCGAACGGCATTTTTGTTGACACCGAAATAGCAACCGTCACATCAGCGCGCATTTTTTCCTTTGCATCGTCCCTATCAATCAGACTGCCACACACATACAGCTTTAAGTCTGCACGCTCGCCCGCCTTGTTCCTCAATAGATGGACGTCCTGATAGCTAACGTCAACTTTTAAATCCATATTCTGGGAGGGCTCATTCTCGATATGAAAAGTTGAGTCGACAACAAACAAATGAACAACCTGAATAGGCGCAATGAAATCCTTGCTCATGCAGCCAAACCTCCCGGAATCATCTCAAAGTTCAATCGTTTCGCCGAGCAGTCGCTGTTAAATGAAGACCATTGTTCTCGGACAGAATTATTAGACGAAGAAAACGGCGCCTCATTCGAATAACTGGAAATGACCTGAGGAATGATTTTGATACCCAACGCAAGCTCAAACTTTGCGATTGTTTTCAGCGTCATGTTGGGCTGAGAATTCAACAATTTCGAAAGCGACTGAAGACTCACGCCCATACGCTTTGCCAGCTCACTTTTACTCAAGCCCGAGCGCTGCATCTCGCGATGAACAATAAACTCAATATCTAGTGCGTGCTCATAGGCACGGGTTTCGCTCGTTTCCGTTTGCGCGTAAAAGTCTGATAAATCGACCTTAACCATTACAAGTCTCCGTTTCGTAAGCGGGCAAAAAAGCCGACGCTATGACTCCAAAAGCTGCTTTGCTATCGGGGCCAACTGTTTTGCGCGTTTAATTTCTTTGGAAATATTTCCCGAGCCTTGATGGCCCTTAAACCAAAAAAGCAAAACAATCTTGTCCACGCCTTGGCAAATCGCGTAGACCATTTCTCGATTAACCCCATCAAAACCCTTGAGTTCGTATAGTCCAATCTTAGGCTCGATACATCGAAGCTTTGACGTTCCAGTGACATCCTTTAGCCCGTAATCATAGATTTTTGAAATCTGATTGATCATTTTACGGGCGGTAAACTTCGTTTTAGGATCAGACATCATCTTCTGAAATTGAGAGTTCTCAGGAGAGGTGGTTAGTTCCCAAAAAGGTCGTCCCTCGGGATCAGCATATTCGACAAGTTCATAGTCACTAACCAAAGGCCACCCCCTCCGCCTCAGATAAAACCAAATGTGGTTAACTTATAGGTTAAGTTTAGTCAAATTCAAATACAGGGCAAGCCCCAAGCCGAGTTCAAGCAATCTGCATTATTAACTCAGAAAAATGTGGGAAAGAAGCGGCAGAAACTACATTGGCAAATAAGGCCCCCGCGAAGTGCCCGAACTTTTATGGTGACCAACAAAATACCTAGGAAGACGAGGGCAAGGCACGCAACCGCCCAGTCACCGTGGCCGGTCTTAGGGAGCGCGGCGGCTTGCGTTGTTGCGGGCTTGGTCTTTTTGGTGGTCTTGGTCGCAGGCGTCTTGATAGACGCGGGCGCGGGCTTGGCGTCCGACTTGGGCGACGAATCAGGCGTGGGGGGCGGGTTTCACTGGGCTTGGTCTCATCACCGGGCTTTTCTTCGCTACCGGGCTTTGTATCCCCCGCGGGATTGCCACCGGTGGGCTCATCGATACCGGGCTGGGTCTTCCCCGCCGGCGGCTGGGCGCCTGTGGGTTCAATTACCACATGCTGAGCAACGACCCCACTGACGTCAATCACGCTGGAGCTACCAAAGGCCCCGCCCGTCGGCGACACAAACAGTGCAGACGTAAGCGAGCCGCTCTTGCAGGCAACGCCCGCGCTGGCGCCGGTCGCATCCACCCAATGGGCATCCACGACAAACCGGCCATCGGAGGCGTACACGCCAAAGAAGCGGCAGTCCTCGCCCGATCCGCCGCTAGCAGCAACAACGCGTGCGCCGCCCAGCCGGGGCCCGAGACACCCGGCTCGTCGTAGGTCTGCCCCGCGATGGTAAGGCCATCCGCACCCACAGCATAAGAAGGCCCGCCCAGCAAAACGCATAGGCAGGCCAGGCGAGTCTCGAAGAAGCGCGAGACGGCCTCATGCTGGAGCTGCCGCATCACGTATAGCCAACGAAGCGTGGGCGGGACGCCACCAATGGGCAACGTCCCGCCCGCTCTGCGCAATCTCATGCGCATCCAACTTGTAGAGTAAATTCATCGCACGCGTCGATTACGACCCCAATATTTCCTTAGGAAACACACTCGATAAATCGTTAACACCCATAGCGAAAAGCACCTTTGCGCTGGCATCGTTGCTGAGCTCGTCGCTCAACTTAAGTGCATCAAGCAGTATATTTCGTCGTAACATCTTATAGTCATCCTCAGTCAGCACTAGCTCAAGATCGCTTAAAACCCCTACTAGATTAACATCACGAGACGGAGACACCCTCGCGCAGAACAGACGCTCGTCATGCGCGCAGATGTTTCGAAAATCTTTGATGTGATCGTATGCGAGCCTTAGCCTTCGGGGGCTGATGCGCTTATCGACTTCATGCGTCTCGGAATAGAGATCGGAAAACGACTTGGCAATGGAATTTCTCATGCTTTCTGGCTGAAACTCGTAGAACTTGAATGCCTGACCAAGCATCAAATAATTCATAAGAATCCATACCGGCGTATTGTCATGATTGTTCTCGTAATGCCGAATGTAATCCCTTTTATAATCAGTTTTCCATTTTTGAGACCTACATAGCACCTTATCGAAATCACCGATAAGCGTGTCGATCTTTTTTCGATAGCCAGAATCAGAACGGTAGGATCCCCTATCCAGGTATGCTTCCGGACTATCTTTGTGAGCCATTGCAAAACGATAAGAACAGACGGTTTTAAGGACTGCTTCCGCCTTGTTAAAATACTCAAACATGAGCAGACGCAATGAGCGGTCGAATTCGAATAAACGATATATATCAGAGAACATCGTTCCTTTTACGAAAAATTCGTGGCAAGAATCTCCCCGCTGGTCAAGAAACAAATCCTTATAGCCGTTAACAACCGGATAGTATCCCTCGCGTTCCAACACTAAACGAGTATTGTTATCGCATTCGAGTCCACGGCTTTCAAGGATAGCAATCTGCTCATCAATAGATTTAAATGGTTTATCCAATTGGACCCCTTAAACGCGAAAACCGCCTTTCGGCGGTTCCCACGGACCAAGCCGGACGTACCGTCGCAAGGCCTCATCACAACGATTACTCTAAGCGAGAACCCGGGGTCCGTCAATCCGGTGCCACCAATCTTCCAAATCAATCCTTGAACCAGACACAAAAATGTGCCAATGGAATGCCTTTATTAAAAGAGGGACACCAAGGAGATGCCGCTAATTGTCAGCATCAGCCCGCTGCTCGCATTGTCTCTTAAACCCGGCAATCACTTTGTCGCAAGTTTCGATAATCCCTGCCGGAACCGTATTGAACTTAACGGGATCAAACTGATATGCCATGAGATTTTCGATGTGGAAGTATTCATTTGCAAATTCAAACACTGTCTCATCGACATGGGCACGATTGCGGACCTGGCTCATTTCACCAGCATTGTTGTCAGCGAGCAATCTAAACGCGCAGATTTTCTCAACGGGCGAAGGCGCTTGATCATAAACGGACAGCAGCTCCGAATTTCCAAGCTGAGCTAATAAGCCCTGATAGCTAAAATCATTTAAACCGATTTCTTCAAGTTGCTCCCTGGCTTCTTGCCACTCTTCGTCAGTAAGCTCTTGCTCATGCAGTGTCGCCACTTCCCGACAATGCATCAAACTTGACAGTACATGCCAGGCAGGCGACTTTCCGTATGCGATTTCGACTGCTCTTCTAGCGAGCGCTAGTCTATAAGGCAAGGATGCGTCGCTCGCAACGATTGCTTTAAAGCGCTGTACAACGCCGTCAAAATCATCGTCCCCAATTGGAACCAAGGATAGATTGCCTTCATCGTTGCGCACATAGAAGCAAGCCGTATCGCACAGAATAGCTTTATGGACTATACCGATCATAATGAGCGTTTCGAAGTCATGCGTTAACAGCAATGTTGTAATCCCGTTGCAGACGCCTTTGGTTTTTGACAACATCCTTTGGAGAATCGCGTATTTCTTATTTTGATCAAAAGAAGAAATCGGATCATCGAGCACAACGATACTCGGCTTCTCACTTTTAACCTGAGCGGAAAACAATGCAATTGCAAGTGAATTACGCTCACCATAGCTCAGATGTGACTTTAGATTCTCGACGTTCATCTCGAGCCCGCGAGGTTTCAGCGAAACGGTGCAGCGAGCTCCGTCGGACGAGGCAATCGATATTTCATAGGGAAATCCTGCGGACTCCAGAAAAGCGTTCATTTCGGCCATAGACGCTTTGATAGATTTCCTCAATGCGCAGCTTTGGCGACTGATGGCAATCTGGATGTCTCTAATCTTTGATGAAAGCTCGCCTAAGACAGCATTGATACTATTGATGCGCTCAACGGCGTATTGCGAATTCATCTTTTCAAGACGCTCGACATGTATTTTTAGACCTTCAAAATAGTCAGCACCTTTTTCTTCATCCTTCAGGGACGAATAATTAAGCTGCTGAATTTTCTCAAGTTTGGCCCTAAGTCCCTCCGCATCCCCTTTGATGCTGTAAAGAAAGGCTTCATTCTCAGGATTGGACTCTTCTTCAAGCTTCCCATGCAAAATCTCATCAGCCTGTACTCGGGCGCTCTCGCTAAGAAGCACATCGGCTTCCCCAAAAGTCTGAATCGTTTTTGTGAAGCTATCAATATACTTTCCGCCGTATGCGGCCTGCATTTCATTGCATATTTCCAGCTCAGACTGCTCGAGAGTCTTACCGCAGTACGGACATGCACCCCGGGAGCTGAATTTATCGCCCTTGCCACGCCACAGCAGCCATTCTTTGGCTTTGTCTCCTTGGATTAGCGGAATGAACGACTCGAACCTTGGGGAAACGTGCTCAACAAGGTTTCCGTTTAATACGATACCTTTCGCAATTGGGCTTGTCTTTGAATAAGTCTGCTTAGAAACCTTCCCGAAGCAGGACAGTAAGTTATTAACCGTAGAGAGCAAGTCGGCCACCTTGCCCTCATCTCGCAACCTTTTGACGGCTTCCGCCAACAATTCGTCTGTTGCTTTGGCCGCCTTACGATATTCGGGAGTATCGACGAAGATCTTATATCCGTTTTCGATTAGCTCCATGTCGCCTTTAAACAGCGTGCTATCGACGTAGTCTTCATTAAACACGAGGATATTTGAATCCGATGGCAAGCCTTCGACAGATGGCAGAGATTCTGAGGCATAGGGCTTCAACACTTCTAACGTCTGTCCGTCTTTGCCCGAATATAGTTGAATCGCTCTTGCCACCGAACTCTTTCCCGAGCCGTTCATTCCATGCAGTACGGTAGTTGCATTGGGTTTTAAGGTAATAGCTGCGCAGTTAATGTTGTTGGAGTAAGCAAGCTTTACGACAATTGGCTCAGACATCTGATCTCCACGGAAGAGGCGTTTATATCTACTTGATTATGCATGCGCTCAATTTACATTGTTTTGCTAGTTCTCCAAGCTTAGTAAAACTTGTCGTTCTGCTTCAGGAAAAGCGAGGGGCTCAATCATTCTCGCTGAGCTAATTCTCCCGAGCGTAGATGATGCAGCTGTTATATCGCCAGCGCAGCTCTGCGCCGTTCCTTCTACTATTTTGTGTCTTAGCTTATTCGGAATAGCCGAAACACCTTCTTTGGTGATGGCAACGCCTGTAACTACTTTGGTTTCATCCGCGCCACGATATGCGGTTTTACTGAGAGATAGAGAGTGCCCATATCGCTTTACGATTTGAAGAACCTTCTTTTTAAATACAGCTGGGTTACTGACTGGCGTTTTGGACGAGAAGGTTAAATCGTCAACGTATAGGGAGAATTTGCATCCATGATTGCAGGCGAGATCATGTAATTCGTCAAACATGTCTTGATAGGCAAAGTAGGCAACAAGCTGCGCGCATGGACTTCCGGTCGGAATTACAGTGGAACCATCCGCTAGCGTAAGGGTTGTTAGATCGCTAAGGATAGCGGATACATCACTGCTGCATTTAAATCTATCTTTGAAGAGTCGATAAACACACTCCCGTGAACATGAGTCATAAAATGCATGCAAATCAGACTGAATAAAATAAACAGAG
The DNA here is from genome assembly GCA_958350755.1 of uncultured Collinsella sp. Taxonomy (GTDB): domain Bacteria; phylum Actinomycetota; class Coriobacteriia; order Coriobacteriales; family Coriobacteriaceae; genus Collinsella. The sequence continues at coordinate 16,197 of CATWID010000014.1, read as the reverse complement.
TGCTCATGGAATTTGCCGTTATCCACATGGCAAACACCTTTGCGTCCAGAGAATACCCAGTTTGGAATCGAAATTCTACTCAGTAAGATCTTGATTCGGCGCTGGACTTGCTTTAATTCATCACAGGGATTATAGATAGTTCGGAATCCCCCGGAGCTTTTTTCAATTTCGCTAACAGTGTAATTAATCCAGTCCTTAGCATGAGAAAGACTGGTGGACTCTATCTGGAGAAGCGCAGCGAGTTTCCGCTTGTTGCTTAGCATATATAGAGGACTCTGATCAATTTCATAGCCTCTATTTGTCATTGCTATAGGCCTCGATTACTTTAGACATCAAGGACGTGATGAACTTTTGGCTTGCGTTGTTCAGCTCTGCGTCCTCATAGTCTTCTGAAAAGCGCATCAGCGTTGAGACTCGAAGACCAAGAAGTTCTGAATAGCGTTCGAGCAGATCCATCGATACTTTTTTCTTCCCGTTTTCGATTTCGGAAAGATAGCTGCTCGAAATGCCGAGCAATTCGCTCATTTCTTTGGCATTGTAGCCATATATGCCCCGTAACCTTTTAAGCGTATTGCCCAGCATGTCCTGATCTCCTTACAGACTAAAAGGAGTAAATAATCAAATACCGGGCGGGTTACCATGGAATACTACCAACCACTCAACAAGCATTTGAGCTTGTGAAGCACTTCCAGCAAAACGCCGAGAAGCTCTAGGAGCTTAATCAGCGCACGGAAGTCAATCCGAGCCTTCTTACGCTTCTCAACCCGAATCTTCACTCGAGGTCGGCAAGCAACATGGTTGTTTCCGGAATCAGATAGATGCTGTGCCATACAGCACACCCCCTTTCTCGCCGCAATCGCAGCGTCCCAAAGAAAGGAGAGGTTCTTCCGGTAACACCCGCCCAGCTTCGTGCGCCCGCGCATCCCAGCGCGGGCGCACCGGGTGAGCGGGGGTTAAGGTAGGCCACCAAAGCGGCCCGCGGCGAGCTTGCGCTCACCCTGGAATGGGAAAAGACCTTCGTGGCCAAGCGCTTATGGTCACGACTACCTTGGTTGGTACTTTAGCACAAATATCAGCTAATAGCGAAATGATTTCACTATTAATGTTATGAAATTGCTGTACCTGAAATTACCATATGAAGAAGTGTGCCATTTTAGTATCTGACCGTTAGCCAAATGTGGGTGTTGGCCAGCAAGGGTTGGCGTAAACCAATATGAGCAAGTTAGGTTGTGCCCGATAGAAGAATCAAGAACGGGCCATTCCGTCCACTCCCCTAGTTACTCTTAATCATATCGCCATCGGAATCCGCTGCTGCACTTCCCAACTTTTCATTCAACACATCTATCGCTTCTTTAATTTCGCCTCGAATCCACTTAGTCCTCAATCGGCTCATTCGTGATTTCGGTTCGACTTCGTCCAACTGGGCGTCAATGTCTTTCAGCCATTCGATGGCTCCGCCCAGGCTTTCGTTATCTGGGTAATTTTTCATGCATAAGTGGAAAAATGACTGGAGCGATTGTTGAGAACCAGCGGTTCCTTCGTAGATTGATTTGACGACGCACTCAGCAGGCAAATCAAAAATCTTTCTTGGATGCTGGGACTTCACGGCTTCCTCAAGATATGAAGAAATCGACACACCTGTATTCGAGTCGATTTTAGATAGTTCGAACCTGGCGAGATTTAAATCCTGGGCGTACTCCTCATTTTCAATGCTAGTTGCGAGAACATCCAATATCTGACCAACTTCTTTGCCATAAAAGCCATTGAACATTGGAATTTCTTGTCGCACTGCTTTTGCGCTGCATTGTGGATCACAGCCGGCAGCACGCTTTAAAGAGTCAAGAAGTTTCTCGAGATTAGTCTCATCCCAGAATCCTAAGTTTTTAAGATCAAGTGAGATCTTAGCAATCTCGGGAAACCATCTATGCGAATACTGACCATCAGACAATAGGCCTTCAAGCTGGTTCGCAAACGATTCAACTTGATCATCTTCCATTATGCTCATGGTATGCCATTGGTTAACGATGTCTTGGGCTTTGAGGTCTGCTGCAGAATCAGGGTTTTTAGCTAGAACAAACTCCGTGAAAGAGTCCTCAACGATTGTAGGGCTTACGTCTTCTCCTCTTGTTAAGGGGGCCAGAGCCTTAGATATAAGTAAATAGTCTTCGTATTCCAGAACCTTAGAGTCATCGATCATATTCACGGCTATTTTCGACGCGTTGGGCTTCTTGGGAGTTTTTCCTGCTGATGCCTGGACCGCATAACCGATAAATGATGAGAGTGCCCGCGCTCTTCCGCTTGAATCGAATAATGTATCAACAAGAATTGATGTTCCTAAAACACAATTTATTGCCGGAATCGATCTTGCTATAGCCCTCACATTGATGATGGACCCTTTAATTCCATCGAGAATCGCATTCTCAATGTCAAAGTCAATCTGTTGGGGAAATTGTATCTTGGGCTGAATTGCGACCTTATATAGCTCCTGAGAATCTGGCTCGAACGCAATTTGGCGCACAACAGCTTTTTCGACAGAACAGTCTTTCTCGAATGACAATTGCTCATTTCTAACGAGCATCACATGCCAGCCATGGTTTTCGACCATATTGTTGACAAACCCAAGAAAAGACCGATCATCTTGGGCAAAGCTACTGCGCTCACAGTCGTCAAAAACTACGAGGACTTTCTTCATGTCAATTAAAGACAGCAGAAGGTCGGGTTTAATGGACACCTGAATTCCGAGCTCAGCAAGTTTTTTGCTAAGCAATGAGCTGCCAGCCGAAAGTAGATTATTCTTAACAACGTTAAAAGCAGCATCAAAACGATCTGCAGGGTTTTCGCAAAAATGAAATACAGAGGCCAAAACCCTACTTATAATTTCATCATAATCGGAAACACCGAATAGCGAAACGCGGCATGTTTTAATGTCTATTTCATCTAGCGCGGCTTTAAGAACGTGCTCGCAATAATATGTCTTGCCCGAACCCCATTCGCCATATAGAACTAACGCTTGGAGAGTATTGGCATCGCATTCCATGTAGCTCTTAATCGACTTAGTTACTTCTTCCGCTCGCATCGCTGTGAACTCCAATCGTCCAGTTATTTACCTTGTAACACTAAATTGTTAGCGTCGGAATAATTAAGCCAAATATAGTCGGCTGAAATTGTCCAATCCCGGCCGACTCATTTTAGCCAACACGCCCGCATCTATAGCTTTCCTGCCGCTTTCCTAGATACCCTCGGGCTGGACCCCCTACCTTTACCGCCTGGGGGACGGCCTGCACCGAGTATGTGTCGAGCCCCCTGCCGTGGCAGCTCGGTCCCCGCATCACGAAAACCGACGCATTGTCGAACAGCCTGTTGAAGACGCGCAAAAGCGTGCTTGGGCATGTGCGCTAACACAGGCTTCGCGTTTAGCGACAGACCGGGGCGTCCGGCCTGCTCGTGATCGACGAGTGGCTGCTCGAGAGGCCGGACGAGCTGTTCAGGGGGATGCTGCTGGAGCTTTTCGAGCTGCGCTACGGGAGGGCATCGACCGTCCTGTGCACGCAGTTCAGAAAGAAGGACTGGCACCCGAGGCTCGGCGGCGTGCACGCGGACGCGATCATGGACCGTATCGTCCACAACGCCGTCTGGCTCGAGATGGGCGACGTGAACATGCGGCAGGCAACGGCGGGAAAGGTGCGGTAGTCTGAGACGGGTGCACCGCCGGTGCCCGTGGCGACGCCGGCGGTGCTCATCCGCGATAGCCGCGGTGCTGATTCGCAATATTCAGCGGTGCTCATGCGGGCAAATACTAAACAAGCCAGGCCCATGTATGCGTAATAACAATCGATACGCTAGTTGAAAAATAATATCCCTATTCTAACAACTGTCCCTAGAGACGAATCGCCTAAATCTTCCCCGTATCGGCAAGGCGCCAATACTGCTTGCCCAGAGCCGTCAGTTCGCACGACTTAGATTCCATAGCGGCAAAGTACATATGCTCGGCTCCCACAGGACGGACAAGGCCTATACCTTCCAACTGCTGAAGGATCTTGAACTTCGCCGTATTAACCTTGGTCGCGTAAGGTTTAACAATTTGATGTTCTTCCCAATCGGGACTATTGGTGGGCTCAAAAGACGGATCCAAGGACAGCTGAGCACCGGGCGCATCAAACAAAGACGGCAGCTGCCGCAAGACACTATCCGCAACCTGCGAAACGACTTTTCTTAGCGAAATAAACGAGTTGACATTAGTCCTAAACACAGGCCGCTGATCCCATGGCCCGAGAGCCTTATCAATATACGCGTAGACCCCACCGGGAGTAACATGCCCCATCACGTCTGCTGCACCGCCATTTAGCGCATCCACAAGAAGCGATGTGAATGTCCCGCGCCCGTTAAGCTCCTCCGCGCATTCGTTAGAACAGCATGCGCTCAGAATTGTTAGACCTTCAACGAGCATTGAGGAAGTCCCACCCAGGACGCCAGGAGCCCCCATACATCCAGAATTACAGCTATCGAGAAGAATTACGCGATTCTTGGCCTTAGAGCTATTTGCTATTGCCAGGATTTCATCGAGAGAAAGTCGACCCTCAGGATCGCCCCGTCCCGATAAGATGAAACCACTTTTAGTTGCATCGCATCTTCCACCGTGCCCCGCAAAATACAGCAATGCAATCTCGGGCTCCCCGGAAAAGCAGTCCTCGATCATCTGCTTCAATACGAAAGGAGACTCAACATTTGTCTCAAGATGAATGGAGAAATTGGGAGAGCCATCGCCGTTCTTCTCTAATACTTCCGCCACCGCTTTAGCATCGGCAACACAGCCATAAAGCGGAGTTGATGCATATTCATCAATACCGACAACAAGCGCCTTGCGATCCTGCATTACATCAACTCCAAAACGGTGGCAATAAAAACTCAAATAAAGAAAACAGACAAACCAAGAACAGGCACACCGAAACAGCCACAATCAGCAGAATCATCGATGCCTTTAGGCACTTTCTCATGTACTCGTTCTTGCGATTAAGTGATTCAAAGTGGGACTGCACCGCCCTTGCCTTACCTTCGGCAACTTCCATCGGAGAGGCAAAAGGCGCACCACGTTCAATCTCGCCCGCAACGAAATCATTCAAATCCATCGGTGACGCAAGAACGCTCATCTTGAGTCTGACTTGACTAAGCAACGACAGCAGAAATGAAGCGCCCAAAAGCAGCATAACGACAACATAGCCGCTCGCCAGCAGAAATAAAGACGCGGCATCCCCGTTGTCGTTGTAGCTATATCTCTCAAATAACAGCGGGGCCACCGTCAATAAAGCGACGGAAATAATGGAAACGCAGCTTAACAAACAGTTAGACAAACGCTCATACGAATCACAGCGACTCAGCTCTGTCTGATAAGACAACTCGGTCATCCATGAAAGATATTCAGCAGAATAGTCAACCGCATCGAAACCCGGAGCCACGCTCTCTTTTTGCTTTCGGCTGCGTTTACCCATTTAATCCTTCTTTTGCGGACGAGGCGAAGGGGATCCAGGGCAGGGAGATCCGGGACAAGGGAACTCTGGCCTCTTTTCGGTATTGCCACGAACTACCCTGATTGGCGGATTAGGGTGACTAGTCGGCTGCTGCTTTTCGGGCAACGGCTTCGAGGAATTCGCGTCTGAATTTCGCTTGTTAAAAAACATCGTTCTCCTAGAGTGCATACTGGCGGACAGCGTCGACAATACCGTCCCTTGTCCAACCAACCATAATGTCAGCATTGGAAGACACTTCATCAGGGACACGCAACTGACCCCATGGCCTAACCCCAATAATCGGCTTGTTGTACCTCAAAGCAGTTTCGATCTCAAAGTCGATCCACTCGCTGTAGGCGACATACATTCCAGAGAGAACAATTACGCAGCTACAGCATGAAATCCGATTTGCGATCCTCTGCTTAAGCTCAGCTCTGCTCTCAGCGTCAATCGGATTCTCGATAGGAACGGAATAGTCCGACCACTTAAAGTAGCCGGCTGAATCAAGCCAGCTCTTTATCGTCCTATAGTCATCGCTGTAATCCCACGAATGACTAATAAGAATGTGATAATCACGAAGACTCATATAACGCTCTCCTCTTTCAAAGCGCGGCCTAATAGTTTGTACGATTAATCGCCATGGCGATCATCGTCAATCAGTTAGTCAGAGTTAAGAAACAACTCCCTTTAAATATTCAAACGCCGTCTGCGACCCGCAGATAAAGCTGCAAGCAAATTTATACTGAAGAGGCTGTCCATTCCACTCCGAAGAGAGCCCTCCCGCCTCTTCCAAGATAAGAGCGGCAGCGGCATAATCCCAAGGCTTCAGCCTTTTTTCGAAATAGCCATTAGACCTTCCGCAGGCTATATAGCAGATTGCCAGCGCAGAAGAACACATGCGACGCAAATCCAGGCAGTCGCAAAATACTTTTTCGGCGATACCGAAAATCTCATGAGCGCCGTCTTTATGCGTTGAACCAGCGCCAAACTCAATAAGGCAATTAGTAAGCTCACGGTCGGATGCTTGAATTTTGTTACCATTCAAAAAAGCCCCTAAGCCCTTTTGAGCAGTAAATAATTCATCGCTATAGGGATTGTAAACAATGCCAAAAACAGGCTTTTCATCACGGACAAGTGCTAACGAGATAGTGCTTGCACGATAATCAAAAACAAGATTTGTAGTACCGTCAACAGGATCAAGAATCCAACGAGTAGGCTTCACCTCGCCAGGGTCTTCCTCCTCGCTCATAAAACCTATTTCAGGCGTTAACTCAGCAAGTGCAGACTTAACATACGAGCTAATCTTTAGATCGACTTGCGTAACAAAGTCAGCGTCTCCCTTCATTGAGGACTGAGACCTCAGATCGTTATCAAAGAAAAGTGGTTTGACAGACTTAACAACATCAATAATCGCTTGATAGTCCATTTTTACCCCTCCGCCGGCAACGTACAAAACAATTCAGGACATTCGCGCTTGAGGAAACGATTCATAAGATCCTCGCTCTCAAAGAAGTAAATCTCGCCAGACTTGCAGGCTATGTTTATATTGTTTCTGCCAACAGCATCTTGAAATGTTCCATCCATAAACGCCTCCGAGCCATCGGAAATTGCAAATTCATGGACGCCACGACGATGTCCCGCAGTCACAGATTTACCGCCAAACGCTCCGTTGTCCCGTCTATATGCCTCATAGACACCGCACAGCCTTCCGTCTTGGCAAGAGTATTCGCCTTGCCATTCCGTCTTGCTCCTTCCGTTGCGAGGGATAATATTTCCGCTAGCGTCAAGACTCGCCTTATGGTTGACTCCATCGACATGAACCATCGTAGCCGACTGCTTACTGCAGCTAAAAACTGCGGTCCCGACTCGAATATACGTATCATCATTCGGCGAAAGATGAACTTGACGATAGGTCCGTCCAAACTCAATACCAAAACAGCCCTGTGCGGACAACGCTCGCACCCAACCAGATGCCGAATTTGCGCGCCTATTGCCCTCGATAAAGGTAGACAGCGTCGATCTTAAAGAACTGATATCTGTAACTTGGCAAATGGTGTTTCCATTAAAGCGATCCAAGAAACCAAGCTGGTTCTTTTCCGAAGTCTTCAAAGTCTCCTTTTCGGAAGAAGACAACGACGAGATGCGTTTTAGCTCTGGCAGCTCAATAATAATGATCTTAGTGTTGTTGCTTCGAGCGTGTTCCAGTGCGTACACAAGCTCATATTCAGTCCAACTACCGGTAAATTCGCCAATCTTATTCTTGGGACCGTATTCACTACCCATAAGAAGGATAAAGAAATCAGAGTCGTCTATAAGCCGCTCGATATCATTTATCCCATCCTTTGATTGGATTACGAAATGCTCAGTTGCCACTGGAAATACGTCCAAATCAAGAAGAACATCGAGTGTCGCTCTGCGCTCCTCTTTAAGAGAAGATACGGAGGATACAAATGCGGTGTACATCTTCCTTTGCATTTCTGCTCCAATCTAATTTGCAGATATATCTCCAAAGGGCGACGGACAAATGGCCTTCATCCAGCCCATTCAGTTTGATATATACGTAGATAGAGAGATGTTGGATGGCGTAGGCCAAAGCAGGAAACCTAACCCCAGAACATGAAACGCCATCGCGGCACGGAAATAGATATCAATCTGCAGCAATCAGCGAGATGACCTAAGCGCCATCTCGCAAAAATTATTTGTATGTAGAAATGCTTCATCGTATAGCGGCATGACAACCCCCAGCAATCAGTTAACCTCATAGAAAGGTCAACGTGCGGACATAAAACGTCATGCTCCAAACACTGAACGTCTGAGTAGATATTACCCCCATGCGCGTGCAGCAGAACCATTGTTTATTAGTTTTTCGTCAGACGTTGGTAACGCACAATTTCTTACGCAAATTGGCAACCGCACAGCGGAACACGGCCCGCGCCCCGCCATATGATTTCCAGCGGCTAAACAACTAATCATTGACGAAGGAGGCACGGGCCGCGTCTGCGAACATCGCAACGGTAGACGAGGGGCCGCTCGACGCGCTGCTCGACGAGGAGGCGTCCGAGCTTGTCAGGGCCGAACGCGCTACGAGAGGACGGTGGGCCAGGAGACCTACCGCAGCGGCCAGTACGCGAGATGGCTCGTCACCGGGGCTGGGAAAGTCGATCTCAGCGCGCCGAAGCTCTGCGGGGCGGCCGCGGGGACGATGCTCGACAGGTTCGCCGAGATGCTTGCCTACACGGAATTCCCGCCCGCGCACTGGCGCCGGATCAGGAAGAACAACGGGGCCGAGCGCATCAACCGCGAGATCAGGAGGAGAACGAGGGTCGTCGGGACTTTCCCGAACGGCAACTCGGCCCTCATGCTAGTGACGGCGAGGCTGAAGTACATAGTGGAGCACGAGCGGGGCAAGAGGAGGTACCTGGACATGTCGAAGCTGGAGGAGATGGACGAGCTGAGGGGAAAGGCGGAGGGCTAGAAGAGGACGGGGCCGAGGACGGCTAAATCAATTTGCGAAAAAATCTTGACGGTACCTTTCCTTAAACGTCAGTCTTTAAATGACAGGCTTATTTAATGCCATTTATATCCAGCATGCCGCCATAAAAGAAAGAACACCAGGGTGAAAGTCCACCCCGGCGCCCATAAAAATACATCCAATGATGATGTCAAGCTTATCCACTAATAAAATCTGACATGGGACAACATCTAAGGCAAATGCCACATTCGCGGCATTTGTCACCATCAACAATAGGAACAACATACCCATATTTGTCACATGTAGGTTCAATGGCGTTGAACGGGCACGCCGCTCCACAACACAAACAACCACAACAGAGAGAACTTTCTATTACTACTTCCACAGTCTGCTTATATTCCATTATCCCTTCCTCACGATTCTCTTAATTGAACCATAAAGATCAGAAGGTAGTAGCTGTTTTGCAAGACGTTTAACAGTCAACCTTGGCTTAAGGGTAGTATCAAACAACGCCTCAAGATCTCCATAAGACCTATGGTTGGCAATCGCGCAAAGCAGATCGTCCCTCGATGTTGGCCTAACTGTCGGGCTATTCAAATTATGGTTTTCTCTAGAGGCAAGCTGTATATTGGAAACAACATATTTGCATTCCCTAGAAGAATACTGCTTGAAAAACTGCACCCCTTTCAAGCTGTTAACCAAGAGCAGAGAAACACCATTCGGGTCGTAAAAATCAGGATGAGCAGACTCAATACCCCAGTAATCTCCTATCGTAAAGTCAGTTACACGCTCGCGCTTGGAAAACGGGCATTTATAGCATGACTCTCTGTACGTCTCTCCCCTGAGAAAGGCTGCATAATATGGATCATTATCGCCCGGCTCACATACCTCTATTTTTTTACCGTTCCTGTAGTAGTAATAGTAGTAGTAGTAGAGACCCCAGCCTTTTTTCTTCGTACGAAAACGAAATGAATGGATTCCGTCATCCGCTTTTTGCTTACGCGCCAACCAGAGCTGATGAGCCCGAAATAGCTCATTATTAGGGACACCATGACAGATAAGGTCACAGAGCAGCAATCGCTTAAGAAGAGAATCTGAATGCAACTTCAACTGAACGTACGCCAACACGGCAGCGCACTGACACGGAAGCCCGACAAACATAACAAGCCGGTCTGATTTCAAGCACTCAACCACGGAATCAAATATGCAAGAGATGTCACTTTGAACATAGGCGCTGCCCTGCAAACTAGCAAGCTCCTGAAGCGTTTCTGCCTTTTCATGAGCGACAAATCCTCCATCCTGCATTTTTGCCCCGAAGACGATACCGCCCATTGCAATAATCGGTCGCGCCAGGACAGAGAAAGCTCCTCCAGAAGCGGCGCGCTGAAGTGATACTTCATCCCGATCTTTAATAGCATAAACAGCAAGGGGCTCATGAAATTCCATTAACTACCTCCTAGATACTTTCAAAAAGACTGCCGATAAGAGCGTAGAGATTCTAGATCTGTACAACATAAAAGTACCGAATATAGAGAATACGAGGCTCAAAGCATTTAAATCAAATGACCCAGAGAAATAAGCTGCAGAACATACAATCAAAAGCACTGCTGGAAGAAGGAACGAACGAAGCTCAACAAAAATCCCAATTCTCTTTTCAAGAATTGCGCATCGAATGACAATGTTCAATATGAAAGAAATTAAAACCGATAAATTTGAGCCAAAGCAGCCAAAATATTCAGTTAAGGGATATACGAGAATGCCATTCGCAATACATGAAATGACCATCGATACGCCAATAGTCTTTGTATCCTTGATGACATAAAAAATGTTTCCAATGAATGTAGAGACCGCACTCACAACCGCAACCCAAAGAAACGAAGGCACGACAGAATATGCAGCTGAATATGACGAACCCACAAGGATAGGAAATGCGAGAGAGATCACCGGAAGAAGAACAGCTGTACTCGACAAAAGAAATCCGGTGTATTGTGAAATTGCACGAGAATAAAATGAAGCGGGCTTAATTTCACTCGTAAAAGCGACATCCTGCCAGGCAAGTGTAAAACAAGTCGTCGCCAATGCAACCGTCGATCCAAATTTTGAACCAATCGCAAAGACGCCATTTGCTGAAAGTGAAAGCACCGTCGATACTGCAACGCGACTCAAACTTGTAAGAAACCAGTAAGCAACAGAGTTAATACCCAACGGGGCAGAATAAATGAACAAATCACGCACTTGGTTTGAATCTGGTTTATGAATATGATTCCACATTTCCATACGGCAAAATAGATACACGCATTGAATCGTAAAACCCGCCGCGTACGAAATATATAAAGATTCATAACCCAAATGAAGGAGCAGAATCAAAAATAGGTTCAGGCCCACATTGAGCAAAGTGCAAAGAACACCCGAAATGGCAAAATCAACATTATTCCCCTTGCCTCTGGCAATACCGGAAAACATTGACTGGCAGTTAGTTGTCACTCCATAAATCAAAATCAAACCGAGCGACGGGATATCAATGAACAGAGAGAGGCCGAGGGCAATTAATATGTACAAGATGGTAGAAACAGCAAAAATAACCCAACCAGATGCAATTACTTTCCAGGGTGCCTCGCCCTCTAGATCGTCACGCATCATACGCATGACACTTGACCAGATATCACAGTACAAAAACGAGGTCAGTAGAGTGGCGTATGTAATCGACAAGTCATAGTAGCCATAGTCCTGAGTTGGAAGCACATTTGTGTAGAGAGGAATTAGCAATAGGGTAATTATTTTACTCATCGAGCTACCCACAAAAAAGATACCGGTCGATTTTGCAAACGAAAGGAATCCAGAACTCTTGCTATTAACTAAGGTATCTCCCAAATCTACAACGCCTCCTCAAGGAATGCGATGCTCTTTTTCCGCATCTCATCCAATTTCTCGGTAGCATACTCGAAGTCAATTTGGCGCTCATACATGGCAATGTCCTGTTGTGAAGCCAACATCCGATCCTCCGTGCCAGTCAGCGCAAGAACACTCGCAATGCGAGTGCTAAAGCGTTCAGGTGCAATGGCGGTAAACGGAATTCCAAAATTCAAAGAATACGCTGTCGCATGAAAAGAGTCAGTAATCACATATGAAGCATTGAGAAATAGACCAACAAACTCCTCAACAGACGGGGCGATGAGTGTCTTGGCAGATTTCATGACATCATAAATGCCGTATGAGATTTTAACTACATTCAAACCATACTTCTTTGCGACCGCCTCGACGTAGTCAACGAATGCCTTGCTCTTGTTAAGTTGATATACAAGTAAATAAGGGCCATCAATTCCCTCGGGCATCTTGGCAATGGATTCCCAATCATGCTTATTAAGCATGAGGGTTGGGTCCAAGACCAGCTGCGCATCGCTGAATCCTAAATCATTTAAAATCCCAATTCCAGATGATTCACGCATGGAAATAGCCTTGTATTGCGATAAAGCCTCCTTCATCAAAGGCTTCTCCCAATCATCAACTTCATTTCTTCCGATGCTTGCGGCAAAAGAAATACGCGGTTTCCCTTCCGGTGCAAACGTAAGATAGAAAGGCTTTTCGAAGCCATTGTTCCAAACACTATTCCAAACCTGATCAGAACCGGTGCAATATACATCCGCTACAGGGGGATAAAGTTCGAGCTCATCGGCAGAGCGATACATACGCTTAGAAAGGTGAAGATACTTAGACCTAAAATCATCAAACGGTTTCCTTTGACGCTTAACGATCGCACCCATAGGAACAGAGAGCAAACGCTTCAACCAAGGAGCCCTATCCCAAACACCTTGAAACTTCTGCATTCTTCTACCCATAAATGCTTTCTCAACTGCATACTCAGGCAGATTATCTGCTCGATAGTAATCAATAACCTCAACTTCCCATCCGAGCGATTCAAATAGTTTTTGAGTCGCAAAGGTTTGCAAGCAGGACCCGTAATTTGAAACGGTGTGCAGGGTAATCAAAGCAACTTTTGACATAAATTATCCTTTCTTAGCAAGATAAACAGCTTTGTAAACAGGCCTCGCAAAACAATATGTAATAGCCTGTATTTTTTTGAAGCCAGGAATATCCTCATTCCGGATAACGCTTCCGAGAAAACGTTTTGGCTCCTTTAGAACAACATTTGCGATTTCATTCGGCATTTCGAGGTCTCTTACGGCAAACGCATTGTAAACAGCGACCTGAGAAAAAAAGCACGAAGTCTCAGCGACATTAATCAAAGCAGGCACATGCCTGCGGATATATTCGAGCTGTTCATGGGATGCCTCGATTGGAAACACGTTAACACTAGAACTTCTCGATATACTTCCTTCTCTATGCCGATAGTAATATAACGGCCTATCCTCATAATAAGAACAATTTGATCTTAAAATTAAGCGATAGCACATGAATTGATCTTCGGAGTTCTTGCCTTCCGGAAACGCCAGGCCTTTAAATAAGCTGGCAAGAAATAACTTTCCGTTCATTGACATATCAAAGGAACGGTACGAGTTTAGAGCTCGAGCAGCCTCAATCGGCCCAAGGCGTTTACTTGTAAAAGCCGGACGAATTTCATGGCTAGACTGTCCACCGCAATCGATATATCGCCCAGAAATGGAAATATCGGCATTAAACTCATTGGCATTTGAATACATAACAGATAAATAGTCGGAATCAATGTAGTCATCTGAATCAACAAAAGCGATATACATACCATTCGCCGCAGCAACTCCAGTATTGCGCGCGCCAGCAAGACCCCTATTCGCTTGGTCAATAATCCGAATACGCGAATCCTTTTTCGCATAATCAGCAAGAATCTCTCGCGATCTGTCCGTAGAACCATCGTTCACCGCTATTACTTCAAAATCGGCATAGCTTTGCGCAAGAACACTATCTAAACAATCAGGCAAATAATCCTCAACGTTATAGACAGGGATTATCAAACTTATATTAGGAGATCTCATAAGGAGCCTTTCATTAATATGGAGTGATATGGGACGACGTTATTGCCATTCCACATCCCGATTGTGATAGCGATATACACGATATATAGAACAACAATCACCAACTGAATCAGGAACTTCAATTTGATATTCGATATCGAGTCGATTGCCAGAGGCAAAAGAATTACAGAAGGCAGAGAAAAAACCCAGCGCAAACGCTGAGAAAGCGGAATCAGACCGGATAAGATTGCAATTGATGTCGCAACAAGCTGGCACCAGAGAAGAATACGATAGCGTTCGGAATAAGCACCGCCATACAGCTTAGGTACAATCGCGGAAAATAATAGGACCACGACATTCAACGCGATAACGACATTCCCACTTTCGCCCGTATCAAAGATGGATCCGATATAGCCAGCGTATTGAGTTTTGGCAATGATGGTATTAACGAAAGATGCAATGGGGACCTTAAGAAGTAAAAATCCCGACACCAAAACCAAACAAATGCATGGAGTAATTTTAAGACGCGGAAAATAGTATGCAGCGATAAATACAAGCGAACTTGAGTGAAACGTGCTCGCTATCGCAACGCAGACCGCAAATTTAACCGGATCTCTCTCCTCTATATAACGAAGCGAAAACAACAAAATGGAAACCGCAAGCATCTGCCTCATGGCGTTCATGTAGATAAACAAATAAGACATCCCAAATAGGAGGAAGACGGAGAATGCGGGATGAGAAGATTCACGCATAATGGCAGCATATGTCAACGCGAAAAATGCTACAGAACATACCAGGAATACGGGCAGAGGGTTATCTGTAAAACGAGCGACAAGGTAATTGAGGGCGTAATAGCCGATTTCCATTTCCTGGAACCCCAAACCCGAACGCACACGATAGAAGTAAGGCACGTAAGTATAAAAATAATCTTGCCCAACACCATAACGAAAGCCAGTAAGAATAATGAAAACAAGTGCGGAGGCGACAACGCCCCAGCGCGAATAATCTCGTCCGTCGCGGGCAGAGATTGCAGACCGGGATGTCGCCGCCACTGAGTTCAAAGGTCTCTGAGCTAGTAGCATAAAACCAACCGCAAGCAGAAGGCTAATCCAGTATGGAGCCAATAGACTCAAACCTCCCTGTAGCAGCAGCCAAATAAAAATCCGTCATCTTTTTCGTGTTATCCCTAAAATCAAAACCGTGAATAGCGGCGCAATCTGCATAGGCTCTACGATTGATGCACGATGATGCGCCAACGATTTGTTGTGCCCAGGCAACGGGACCAGCATTCAAATCTAAAAACTCTGTAATATCAGAAATGACAACTTCTTTCGTAATCTCAGAGGAAAAATAGCTCGGTAAACCGCTGCATTGCGCCTCAATTCCCACCAAGGGAAGACCCTCGAACAGGGAGGGCAAAACAAATGCATCCATAGCTGAATAGTAGGCCTGGGGCTCATCAGTAACAGATTGGAAGATAACCTTGCCATTCAGCCCTTTACTAGAAACGAGATTTCGTATCGAGCCCTCAAGTTCGCCAGTACCCACCAGCAATAGACAGCTATCTGGTTTCAACCGAACAATCTCTTCAAAAATCTCAATCAAAAACTGATGATTTTTCTGCAAATTAAAGCGACCCATATGACCAACCAACAATTGTCCCGGAACAATCCCCAAGCTGCGCCTAATACGATCGCGATCATCTTGATTAAATGAAAACCGCTCAGAATCAATTGCATTCTTAGCTAAATAGAATTGTCTATCGCCAAAAAGATATTTGCCCGCTTCTGTAGAACACGCAAGGCGAATATTCGCGTGAATTCCAGCAGTCTTAAAGAGCAGTTTTTTTGTATACCCCTTTGGTGTTCGAAGATAGGAAGCTCCGTGGCTATGTGCTATGCGGGCACGTACGCCAGCATTCTCGGCAGCAAACAGATAAAGACCCGCAAGACTCGCGGCATGGCCATGAACCACATCCCATTTGTTTCCAGAGTACAACCTCTTTAGCTCGTGCCAATAAGAGATAACATTCTTATTATCCAAAACAGGCAAACGATAAATACGGCCTCCAAGCTCCTCTATCTCATCATCGAAGAACCCTCGTGAATTGTGATGGACTAGAAAGTCAAAATGCACAGTATCGCGATCAATAATTCGATACATATTCATGATGTAGTTTTCAATACCGCCAGAATTCATATCTGGAACAGCATGAAGGACTTTGATCATCGCTCCTCCTGAGCATATTCGTATATACAAACCCACGCAGGCAATT
>CATWID010000013.1 GCA_958350755.1 uncultured Collinsella sp. | reverse complement strand
AGGGCGGAGGCGGGGCATGCCCCGCCTCTTACACCACATCTCTGTGCGCTACCGCCGCCCAACCAGCCAATCGAGAAATTGGCGGCGATCGATGCTTTGTCCAACCCCCTTGCGATACCCTCTGGGCAAAAAATGGCAAATATGAGTACTGTTACCAGTTTAGTAACAGCGAAATCTGGCTGAATTTGCCATCTTCCGCCAATTCCGAGCGTCATAAAGTCCCGAATCGCCATGTTTAGAGGGTTGATTATATCCAATCCGAATCGATTGGTCTTAAATACTTTCCAGATGATATGTTACTGCTCAAACCACAGTACTCATATTTGCCATTTTTTGCCCACAGGGTCTATTCGAGGATAGTTTCCTGCGCCTCCAGCCCACCTCATGGCCGCCAAAACCCATTCAGCAACAGCTACCGCACATTTTGACATCAGCCAAACACCACTCACGGAGCTGTACTCCGCTATCACCGAACCAAAATCAGAGTCGAGTCCCTTAAAAATCAAAATAACGTACCCTCATTTCAATGAACTCCGACAAGAACGGCATTTACATGAGCACCGTCACGCATCAATACGCCCTCATCGGGGGTACGCTATTCCAATTCAAGAAAACCGTCGCCCATGTATCGGAGCCGCACAGCCAAATCGTCATCTGCGGCAACGGTCCAGACATCCGTTACGCAACACTGGAAGAATGGGAGAAAGCTGGCGAATCTTTCGATAGACGGGCACAGGTCGAAGGAATCGTCACCAGTGCGAGCCCAGCGCGCGACAAACTGGAACTCTTTCGCAATCTCTTTACTGGCCGCAAAGATGTTTACGCTCATGGGTACCGCAGAAAAGACGGGGGCATCGGCTATACACCCGCCTGCGCAAATGAATGGAAGGCAAGCATTTGCCCCAAAGTAAATCGTCAGAAAACCAAATGCGCGGAATGCGGCAACCGCATCTTCCCCAAGCTGAGCGATGCCGCGATCATCGCCCATTTCAAAGGCAACGACGACAGGCTCCGAGACGTCATAGGTCAATACGTTCTCGATAGTGACAGTAACACAAAAGTCCTGGTCATCGACTTTGACGGAGCCGATTGGAAAGAAGCGACAAACGCCATTCGGCTTGTCGCAAAAAACCATGGGATCGATGCTGCAGTCGAGCGATCGAGATCAGGTAACGGCGCACATGTCTGGTTTTTCTTCCTAGAGCTCACCAGCGCAAAGATCGCACGAGAATTTGGAAGCAGCCTTATCACCGAAGCGGCGGCGCTCAACAAGACAATCACCTTTGAAGCTTTTGACCGGATGCTGCCCGCGCAGTCCACCATTCCTGAGGGCGGCTTCGGAAATCTCATAGCACTGCCTTTTCAAGGAAAAGCGCAGCGAAAAGGGAACAGTGTATTTGTTGACGAGCAATTTGAGCCCTTTCCCGATCAATGGCTTTACCTTTCACAAATTCAGCTGGTTCCACATGCAACGGTGCAAAATCTAATCGAAAGCATCGACAATAAACCGCATGGAATATCAGCTGCAGTGGCGGGAAACACCGCCGCGCCACATTCTCAGAGGCCGCGAAAGCGGCTTCCGCTCACGCTGCAGGACTTCCCGTCATCGCTACCCGTCACGCAAGCCGATATGCTCTACATAACCGAAAGATCTCTGAGCCCGGCCGCCCAGATGGAGGTTCGCAGGCTTGCAACATTTGCCAACCCGGAATTCTTCCGTGCCCAATCAATGCACCAATCAGTATTTGGCAAACCGCGGTACATAGACCTCAGTGAACTTAGAGATGGCTGCGTTGCGATTCCCAGAGGCTGTAAAGCTCAACTCGAGCGGCTGCTTCAAGAAGCCGGCGCTTCTGCTCACTATTCAGACAAGCGCATGTCGGGCAATCCAATTGTGATGACATTTAAAGGGGCTCTTCGCCCTGAACAGCAAATTGCCGCCGAACAGATGCTCAACTATGAAGACGGGATCATGTCCGCGCCGACGGGTTTCGGGAAAACCGTCATTGGGGCCTATCTTATTGCTGCCATCGGTCTTCCAACGCTTGTCATCGTTCCCAAGACTGCGCTCATTGCCCAATGGAAATCCCAGCTCGAACGGTTTATCGACATTACGGATAACAGAAAGCCAGTTCGAACCCCAAAAGGACGAATCAGTAAAAGGCAGCCTCCGCTCATTGGCCAAATCGGAGGAGGCAAAACCACCATAAGCCATCTCATCGACATTGCTTCATTCCAGTCTCTGTCCAGCAAGGACCCCCAGACCGGAGAACCAATAGCCAAGGAGTTCGTTCGTGATTACGGCCTCATCATCTGTGATGAATGTCACCATGCAGCCGCACCACAGCTTGAGCTCGTCCTCAAATCCGCTCCAGCCAAATATGTATACGGCCTTTCCGCGACGCCCGAACGCTCGGACGGACTCACGCGAGCACTCTCAATGCTCTGCGGCCCGCTTCGCCATGTCATTGATCCAAAAACGCAAGCAATCCAACAGGGAATTCAGCGCGTTGTTAGGCCGCGTTTTACCGGAGTTCGACTACCCGCCTACGAACCAGGGGCGTCCTTTAATCAAGTTCTCGATCTCCTGTGTGCGCACACAGCGAGAAACGAAGCAATTGTCGACGATGCCCTCGAGACCGCGTCAAACGGTCGACATCCGCTTGTGCTATCCAAAAGGAAAAAACATGCCGAAGAGCTATGTAGGCTGCTTCAAAGCCGCGGACACGAACCTATACTCTTAACCGGAGAAATCGACGCCAAAGAAAGAAAGGCAATACTGAACAGCCTTCCCGGCTTCGAGCATGAGCATCGAATTATCATCGCAACCGAAGGCCTTCTGGGCGAGGGTTTCGACCTGTCTTACCTTGACACTCTGCTCATTGCCACACCGATATCTTGGGACGGCAGCATAACGCAGCAGGCAGGCAGGCTACATAGAAGTCACGAGGGCAAGCAGCGGGTTGAGATATTCGACTATGTTGATTTGTCGATACCCATGCTCGCGCACATGTACCAGAAGAGACTCAAGACCTACGCCAAGCTGGGGTATGAAGTCTTTGCAGCAAATGACAACAAACGGGCCGATCAAAACATCCTCGTTAGGCCGGCAAGGGCCGTGGAGGCCTTAGCGGATGACATCGAGCGCGCAACGAAAAGCATTTTTATTGCCGCGCCCTACGCATCCGCTGCATGCCTCGCAAAGCTCGCTGCCGTACTCACAGGCGCCGCCGCCCGTGGGATTGCCCTTGAGATTTCAATTGCCTCGACTCCGCACAATGACGTGAAAGCGATTTTTACCGAGATGAACGTCGACTATTCCATCAAAGCCGAAGGGCGCCTGCGCGCGTCAGTAATTGACGAGGAAACCGTCTGGTACGGAACTATCCCGTTACTGGCCTTTCCTAAGAAAGAGGACTGCAGCATCCGTTTCAAAAGCAGCGAAGTTGCAGCCGAGCTTTTAAGCGAAATCCAGCGAAGAGGAGAACTGGAGGTCGCAGCCACGAACGGGACGTCTTCAACAGTTACGGTGGAATAGGGGCTGTTTTAGCCAATCGGCCGCGAATCAATCCCTATTTCCCCGCGAAACATAAGCGAGCAATCAGCCCTGCGGGCCCTGAAATAACTCCTCATGCGAGCCCATTCTCACCAGTCGGATCACAGGATTAGTCTTATGCGGCAAGTACAGAACGACCACATCGACCAAGCCATCGGATAGATGGAAATCGATGTGGCCGTTGTAATTGCCGCCCGGGTTTGAAAGCTCATGGGCGCCATATTCCGCGGGAAGCGAGCCGCGAGCTGCAAGCTCTGCGACTGCTGCCTTAAACTCGGTTTTTAGCTGCGGATGGATGCGCATCGTCCGTTTGTAATCCGCCTTAAACTGAGCCTCGACTTTAATCTCAAACATCGCTAGTCCTCATCGAGGAATGATATAAGCTCATCAGCGTTATTGAATGACGGGCTGTCGTCTGGCAGAATCCCCAACTCATGAGCCTCGGCAATCACCATGGCGCGCCTCGTCGCCTCGTTGGGAACTTCGGGCCGACCCACAATCTCAAACGGAATCTTTCGCTGATTTACCAGCTGCCGAACAGCAAGGTTCAGATACGAATTGAGACTCAGACCAACCGTATCCAAGAACTCAGTCGCCTGTTCCTTGAGCCCCTCTTCGATGCGAACCGTCGTAGGCTTAACCGTTGCAGTAGACATACGCGACCTCCTCGCTCTCGTCTTTTGCATCAGTATACCCAATTTAGAAGGCAGACTGATGTTAAATAGCATCAGCCTGCCTTCTCATCACTACAACGACAGGCACGCTCGCCCTACATCAGCCCGCTCAGGGCGATATCGACGGCCTCGTTGAGGTCGTCGGTAATGTGCACCAGCTCCGGATCGAGCGGGCTGATCATACCGGTGTCCATCACCGGGCCATTAAGCCAGTCGAACAGGCCCCGCCAGTACTCGGTGCCCACCAAAACGAGCGGCATGCGCTTAACCTTGTGCGTCTGCACCAGCGTGAGCACCTCGAACATCTCGTCGAGCGTACCAAAACCACCGGGAAACACGATGGCGCCCGAGCTGTATTTGACGAACATGGTCTTGCGCACAAAGAAGTAACGGAAGTCCATACCGAGGTTCACGTATTTGTTGAGCCCGTGCTCGTGCGGAAGCTCGATACCCAAGCCGACCGACTTGCCGTTCGCGCTCGCCGCTCCCCTGTTGGCCGCCTCCATGACGCCGGGACCACCGCCGGTGATAACCGCCACGCCGCGCTGGGCGATTTTACGACCGACCGTACGCGCCGCCTTGTAGAGCGGATCGGTCTTGGGCGTGCGGGCACTGCCGAAGATGGTCACCGCAGGACCAAGCTCGGCAAGCGCGCCAAAGCCATCGACAAACTCGGCCTGAATGCGCAGCACGCGCCAGGGGTCGGCATGCAACCAGTCGGTCGAGTCCTCGGGCGCCAGCAGGTTGGCGTAGGTGTTGTCCTTAGGAATCATGGGGCCGCGCATGACCACGGGGCCGCGTCGGTACGTCTCGTCGTAGGCCGGCTCGCCCTCGACGTTCTCATTCTTAATCATGGGTACTCCTATCGAGAAAAAGAAAAGCGAGCGGGGTCGACGCCATGCGTCAAACACCCGCCCGAACATCAACTATTCGGTATGGTACCCACGATGCATCATGCGCTTGCAAGGCATCGGTCAGCGGTCGCGGCTCTTAGTAATCCACCGCCGCAGGGCTGTTCATCCAGTCGCTCACGAACGCACCGTAGCGGCCCTCGATAATGGCCTGACGGGCACGCTGCATAAGGTTGAGCAGGTAGTAGATGTTGTGCATCGACAGCAGAATGCCGCCGAGCATCTCCTTCTGCGTGACCATGTGGCGAATGAGAGCGCGGCTGTAGCCGCCCGTGCACACCGGGCAGGTGCAGGTGGGATCGATGGGGCCGTCGTCGTGCGCAAAGCGCGCGTTACGGAAGTTGAGGCGACCCTCGCTCGAAAACGCCGTGCCCATGCGGCCGGTGCGCGTCGGCAGCACGCAGTCGAACATGTCGATGCCCATACCCACACCGCGCACGAGGGTGGTCGGGTTGCCGACGCCCATCAGGTAGCGCGGCTTGTGCTTGGGCATGTACTCGCTCACAAGCGGCGCCAGCGTCTCAAACATGGTCTCGTGGTCCTCGCCCACCGAGTAGCCACCGATACCGTAGCCCGGGAAGTCGCCGCACTCCTCCAGATGGCGCAGCGAACGCAGGCGGAGGTCCAGGTGCATGCCGCCTTGAACGATGCCAAAGAGCGCCTGGTCATCGCGGGTATGAGCCTTATAGCAGCGCTCGGCCCACATACTCGACAGCTCAACGGCGCGCTCGACGTAGGCGCGCGTGGCAGGATAGCCCGGGCACTGGTCGAGCTGCATGCAGATGTCGGAGCCGAGCTTCATGGCGATTTCCATGTTGTCCTCGGGCGTCCAGAACACGTGGCGGCCATCGTAGTCGTTGACGATAAAGCGCACGCCCTCGTCGGTGAGCTTGACGGCGTCGTTGTGGCTGAACACCTGGAAGCCGCCTGAATCGGTGAGGATGGGGCCGTGCCAGTTCATAAACTTATGCAGGCCGCCCAGCTCGGCGATGGTGTCCTCGCCGGGACGCATGGACAGGTGATAGGTGTTGGCAAGCACGATCTGGGCACCGAGCTGCTTGACGGTCTCGGTAGGGATGCCCTTGACGTTTGCCTTGGTGCCCACGGGCATAAAGATCGGCGTCTCGATATCGCCGTGCGGGGTATGCAGCACGCCGGCACGCGCATGCGTCGTCGGGTCCTCGGCGATCAGGTCGAATTTAAAAAGGTTCTGGTCCATAAACTGGAACTCCTTGGTTGCGGTTCATACGCAAACCATTATACGGGCAACCCGCAAGAAGCACCGACTCGACAGAAACTGGTGCGAGGAGGATACGGCAGGGACACGGCAAATGAGCGTGGATTTTTGGACGCTTACCGGATGAGCGTGGATAATCTCCCACTTTTGCCCAAAGCACAGCCCAAAAACGGGAGATTATCCACTTTCATTCTGCGGGCACTCATTTAAGTACGTCCCCGATGAGTGGAGCTATTTACCAGCCACGGCAACGCCGATATTTTGGCAACGTCAGCGAGCGGGTCGCATTTGAGACAAGGTGCCGTGAAATGAAAGGGCGCTGACCTTCTGGTCGCGCCCTTGAAATTGAACGGCAGATTGTCCAAATGCGGCCCGCGCAGCGTCGGCCGGTCCGCCGTTCGGTAGAACGGCGGAACCCCTAAGGACGCTGGCCCATGCCACCCTCGAGGGTGACGGTCTCGCCGTTCATATACTTAAAGTCGGGACCGCAGAGCTGAACGACAACGCGGCCGATTTCCTTCTCGACGTCGCCGTAGTGGCCAGCCGGCGGCATGTGGACGTTGGCCTTGAACGCCTCGGGATAGGCATCCTGGAAGTTCTCGAGCGCAGCGGTCCAAGCAAGCGGGCAAACGATATTGACGTTGATGCCGTCCTTGCCCCACTCGTTGGCAGCGACGCGGGTCAGACCGCGGATGCCCTCCTTGGCAGCGGCGTAGCTGCACTGGCCATAGTTGCCAAACAGGCCGGCGCCCGAAGCAAAGTTGACCACGGAGCCCTTGGTCTCCTTCAGGTGCGGGTAGGCCTTCTGCATGTACAGGTAGGTGGCATACAGACCGGAGTAAATGGCGAGGTTGAACTGGTCCATGGTGTGGTCGGCGATGGTCACGCCCGAAGCGCTGGCCTGAGCGTTGTTGACGACGGCGTCGATGCGGCCGAACTCCTCAATAGCCTTGTCGATGACGTTCTGGACGACGGCCTCGTTGTCCTGACCAGCCGAGACATCGGCCTGAACAGGCAGAACCTTGACGCCGTACTCGGCCTCGAGGGATTCCTTGGCAGCCTCGAGCTTGGCAACGTTGCGGCCGGTAATGACGAGGTTTGCGCCCTCCTTGGCAAAAGCGATATCGATACCGTAGCCGATGGAGCCAGCGGAGCCGTCCTTGAGCGTGGCCTTGCCACCGCCGGTGACGATCACGGTCTTACCAGTGAAAAGTCCCATATAAAGTCCTTTCAAATCGCGACGGGCGCACCCGCCGACTGCGCGCATCCAAATAAACGCGACAAAAGCTGAAATGCAACTTTAACGGGTTCAAGTGAAAAGAAAAGGCCTCGGCAGGCGAACGGCATAACGTCTTTCGGCGAAGGGATTGTCAAGTACAAACTGGATAAAGTGGCCGAGTTTTTGCTATCGACGCGAGCCATCGAACACGTTTTGAAACTTTGCTGCAGCGCGCGGGATGTCGGCGCGAGACTTTATCATAGGGTGACAAACAACGATGAGGAGCACATGCCTATGACAGACGAGCTGGACCCCCAGACTCAACAGCATATTGATGATTCCGCAGACGCCATCGACGGCTGCGACACTCCTACCTGCGCCGATGCGCCCGCGAATGTATCAGCCGATGCATCCGACGAAGATGTGCACGCCACCGCAGATAAGGCCACAGACGCAGATGATACTGTCGAGCAAGGCGAAGGCGAGCAGTCGGAACCGGGTGGCGCCGAGCCCGATGCGAAGCCCGCGGTACAGGCAGCGGGCCCCATCGAGGTGTCTTCGGAAGAAGAGCTCGACGCCGTCATGGACTCCATGATGGATGCCGTCAAAGCGATGAAAGACGCCGTGGCCGACGCTGACGTTGACGCCGAGGAAGAGGAGGCCGCCGAGGCGGCCTCGACCTTTGTACCCGGCGAGACTCCGGTTGCCGACCAGGGCAGCACCATGCCCTCGTTTCTGCAGCTCGAGCATCCCACGATTGGCGCCGATGCGGTCGACCCGCACGCAGCAGGCTTTTCTGTGATCGAGGGCGGTACCGGCAATATCGCCGTGCCGCAGGCTGCCGATGCGGACGCTGCCGACACCGCTCGCCCGACCGCCCCGCACTCCTCCGCCGCGAGCCGCGATCTGGGGACCGCTGTCTCGAACACTGCGAACGCCGTGGGCACCTTTATCGCCCAGGGCGCCTCGGCCATGCGCGAGATGAACGCCGCGAAAAAGGCACTTGCCGATGCCCGCGCCCACCTGGCCGAACTTGAGCAGCGCATTGCCGATCAGGCCGAGGAACTCGAGACGCGCCAGGATATCGCAGGCCGCTACGACCAGATCGTCGCCGACCAGCGTCAGGCGATCGCCACAGCGCAAAAGACCGCTGCGGCAGCCGAGATTGACCGTGATGCCCACGCCGCCAAAGCGACAGAGCTCAATGGTCAGCTCGAACAAATGAAGACAGAGGATGACGCGACTGAGCTCCGCCTGAAGGCCGCGCTCGACGCCGTGGAGGCCCGCGAGGCGAGCTCTCGCGAGACCGGCAACCGCCTCGTTCGACGTCTTGAGGATTCCAAGCGCATCCGCGACAAGGTGAAGGCCGAGCGAGACGCCGGCATTGCGGCCGCACAACAAACCGTCGACGCCACGCGCGCCCAGCTCGAGACGCTGCGCCATGAGTATGCCGAGCTGCAACGCAATCCCTCGGCAAATCCCGCCAACTATACGGTGCGCACCAGCGAGCTCTCGATGCAGATTTCCGACACGGCAGATGCCCTGCGTAAAGCCGAAGAAGATGTCCCGCGCATCACCGCCGACCTTGAGCACTCGCTTGCCGCAGCCGAGCAGGCCGTCGAGCAGGCTCAAGCCCCTATCGCCGACGCAAAACGCGCGCACCAAGCCGTGACGACCGAAGCCGATGCCGCGCGCGACGAGCTGCAGACGGCGAAGACAGCCGCCGCGACTCGTCAGCGCGAACTGCGCGAGAAGATCACTGCCGAGGACATGGCACGCCGCGACCAGGAGCAGAGCATCGCCAACGCCCAAGCAGATGCCGCACATGCGCAGTCGATCATCGAACAGGCGACCGAAGTGCACGACCACCCAGAGATCACTGAGTCGCTTGCAGGATCCTTGGCCCGAGACAAAGCCGAACACGCCGAGACCGAGCGAGAAGTCGCCCAGCTCGAGGCCACCGAGGACGCGGTGCGCGAACGTACCCGCGACTCACGCATCAAATTCACCGGCGCCATCGTCTGCATCGTTGCCGTAGTTCTCGTGATCATCTTGATCTGGCTGTTCGCGAGCAAGTAACCACTCCCCAACGATTACAAGGACTGTCCCCAGGTGCCGGCACATAAGGAACGTCCCCAAGTGCCACCTAATGAGAGTGGATAATCTCCCACTTTTGACGAAGAAACACGCCTAAAACGAGAGATTATCCACTCTCATTCTGCAGGCACTCATTTAAGTACGTCCCCAATGAGTACCTGCCGATGCTTTGGCAAAGTCAGCGAAAACGCCCCTAAGCGAGCAAGGTGACGTGAAAGAGGAGGGCATTGACCTTCTGGTCATGCCCGACGATTGAACGTCAGATTGCCGCTTAGGGGCGTTTGCAGCGTCAACTGGTTACGCGGTTCGTAGAACCGCGTAACTAACAAATGAGCATCGCGTCGCCGAAGCTGAAGAAGCGGTAGCGCTCCTCGATGGCGGCGGCATAGGCATCCATGATCTGGTCGCGGGTGGCAAGCGCGCTTACGAGCATCATGAGCGTGGAGCGCGGCACGTGGAAGTTCGTGATCAGCGCGTCGACCACGTGATAGGTCGAGCCGGGCATGAGGTAAAGCTGCGTCGTGGCGTTCTCGCGCGCCACGATGTCGCCGCGGCCGAGCGTGTCGGCACCGTCCTCGCGGCCTTCAAAATAGCGCGCCGTCACAGCCGGATCGGACACCGGCGCGTCCGCGTCAAACGCACTCTCGAGCGAGCGCACCGCGGTGGTGCCGACGGCGATCACACGATGACCCTCGGCCTTCGCCTTATGCACGGCGTCGATAACCTCCTGCGACACGTGGTAGCGCTCGGTGTGCATGACGTGCTGCGTAGGGTCGTCCTCCTCCACCAAGCGGAAGGTATCGATGCCCACCTCGAGCTCGACGGCGGCAAACTTCGCGCCCTTGGCCTCGATAGCGGCCATGAGCTCGGGAGTAAAGTGCAGACCCGCCGTAGGAGCGGCAGCCGAGTGCTCCTCCTTCATGGCGTAGACGGTCTGGTACTTCTCGGGGTCGCCCTCGTAATCGGTAATGTAGGGCGGCAGCGGCACGTGGCCGGCCGCATGGATGGCCTCGTCGAGCGTGCGCGGGTCGCCGGCGGCATTGCAACCGGCCGGCTCAAAGCGCACCAGACGGCCACCGCGGCTATCGGTGACAAAGTCGATGACCTCGGCCGTCAGCACCACGGGAGCCCCCTCGGGCGCATGGGCGCCACCGGCGCGATACTCAATCTGAGCACCGGGCTTCAGGCGCTTGCCCGGCTTGACCAGGCACTCCCACACATGGCCGAGCGGATCCACATCCTCGCGGCGCTTGAGCAGCAGCGTCTCGACCACGCCACCCGAGCCCGATTTGCGACCGATCAGGCGGGCCGGCATCACGCGCGTCTTGTTGATGACGAGCACGTCGCCCGGCTCGATATAGTCGATGATGTCGCGGAAGATGCGGTGCTCAACGGTGCCGCCATGCTCCAGCGGCGTTCCCGCCTGGGAGCCCTTGCGATCCACCACCAGCAGGCGGCAGGAGTCGCGCGGCTCGGCGGGAGCCTGGGCGATCAGTTCCTCGGGAAGGTTGTAGTCAAAATCATCGGTACGCATAGACACGTCGGATTCTCCTTATATAGCTAAAGTCCGCCCTACATCCTAGCAGGCTGACGTCCCAAACGAACTACTTTTTGGCGGCTTTGCGCTCGTCGCGGATGCGGGCGCGATCCATGGCCGCCTCGACCGCCGAGAAACGGCAGCCGCAGTAATTCTGCCGATACATGCCCAGCTCACGCGAACGGCGCGTGGCCTCGGGATAATACGGGCGAAAATCGCGAATCACCGGGGTGAGACCGCGGGCGGCAGCCAGACGCTCCAAAACATCATTGCAGGTATCGAACAGCTGATACGGCGAGACGGCGAGCGTCGTGCCCACAAACTCAAACCCGCGCTCCTGGGCCACGCGGCACGCCTCGGCCAAGCGCAGGGCATAGCACGCGCGACAGCGACGGGGTCGATCGGCGCCCAGCGGGGCCACGCCGGCCTCCCAGCGCTCGCGGTCCTCCCCCGCTTCGATGAGCTCGATGTCGCCATCGGCACACCACCGGCGTAGCTCGTCCAAGCGGCGCTGCCATTCATCGCGCGGCTGAATATTGGGGTTGGTCCAGCAAATCGTGGGTTCAAACCCCTCTTCGCGCAGCAAGCGAACCGGCTCAAGTGAGCACGGCGCACAGCAAGCGTGCAACAACAACGGCCTCATCAACATCTCCTCACCCGAAAAAGCGCACGCCAAAGGACGTATCCTCGCAGGCGACAATGCGGCGGTCGCGCAGGATGGTCCGCACGTAATACCAATCGCCCACGCAGCCCGACAAGTGCAGACCAGCCGCCAGGTAGCACAGCAGCGGATAGCCCGAGAACGCAAACCCCAGGGCAAACGCCACCGTCAAAACAACCGTCGGCGCCAGGCAAACCGCCATGTACCGCCGACGCGAATACACGACGCCCTCGGCGCAGGCATAGATCATCGCCGTCTCACGATTCGCGCCAAAGGTCACATGCGCGCCCGCAGGCGCCAGCAGCTTAAAAAACACCGCATGCACCAGCTCGTGCACGGCAAACGACGCTGCAGAAACCGCAGCCACACCGACCATCCAGCCCACGACGGTGGTCCAGCCGCCCGCCTCAGCCGCGTCCAAGTCCGCAGGCCCGCCCAACAGCATAAACACCGGCACCAGGCACACGGCAAACACCGCGATCACGGCCATCCCCCACACGAAGCAAGCGTGCAGAAAAACCTCGTCCTCAAACGCATGTATGTTGGAAATCTCATTCATAGCATCTTAGGATAGCGCCCCTGCCACGCACCCGCCCGCATGTGCGATAATGTCGAACGATATGCACGAATTGACCACCGCGCCGCCGAACCCCGTGCCCGGCCGCGCTCTTACCTATATGCGAAGGAGTCCCATGGCATCCAAATACTCCATGAACGACCGTCCCAGCTGGCCGCGCCGCGCCATCGTTACCGCCGGCGAGCCCTACGGCAACAAGGGTCTGCACTTTGGCCACGTCGGCGGCGTCTTTGTCCCGGCCGACTTCTTCGCCCGCTTCCTGCGCGACCGCCTGGGCCGCGAAAACGTCATCTTCACCTCGGGCACCGACTGCTACGGTTCGCCCATCATGGAGAGCTACCGCAAGCTCAAGGAGAACGAGGGCTACGACAAGTCCATCGGCGAGTATGTCGAGTCCAATCACTCCCGCCAGGCCGCGACCCTCAACAACTACAACATCAGCTGCGACATCTACGGCGGCTCGGGCCTTGAGCCGGCGGCCCAGATCCACAACGAGGTGACTGCCGAGATTATCGAGCGCCTGCACGAGCAGGGCACCATCTCCAAGCGCTCCACGCTGCAGTTCTACGATGCCAAGGCCGGCACGTTCCTCAACGGCCGCCAGGTCATCGGCCGCTGCCCCATCCAGGGCTGCAAGTCCGAGAAGGCTTATGCCGACGAGTGCGATCTGGGCCACCAGTTTGAGCCCGAGGAGCTCATCGCGCCCAAGAGCCAGCTCACCGGCGAGGTGCCCGAGCTGCGCCCGGTCGACAATCTCTACTTTGACCTGCCGGCCTACCTCGACTTTATGAAGACCTACACCGCCAAGCTCGCCCAGAACCCGCAGGTTCGCTCCGTGGTCTCCAAGACCATGGAGGAGTGGCTGCTGCCGGCTCAGCTCTACATCCAGAACAAGTTCCGCGAGGCCTTCGATGCCGTCGAGGACCAGCTCCCCGAGCACACCGTGCTGGAGCCCGAGGGCAACAAGAGCAGCTTTACCGTCACCTTCCCCAGCTGGAAGGAGCGCGACGACGCCCACGCGGTGCTCGCCAACGGTGGCGTGCGCTTCCGCAGCGGCAAGGCACTCGTGCCCTTCCGCATCACCGGCAACATCGACTGGGGCGTTCCGGTGCCCGAGGTCGATGGCGTCTCCGACGTCACCTGCTGGTGCTGGCCCGAGAGCCTGTGGGCGCCCATCAGCTATACGCGTACCGTGCTCGCGCGCGATGCCAAGGCCGCCGGCGTGACCGAGGGCGTCGCCGCCCAGGATGCCGCCCTCATGGGCGAGCCCGCCGCCGACTCCACGCAGGTGCCCGCACCCACCTACCAGCACAGCTCGCTCGACTGGCGCGACTGGTGGTGCTCTGACGACGCTCAGATTTACCAGTTCATCGGTCAGGACAACATCTATTTCTACTGCATCGCGCAGACCGCCATGTGGGAGGCCCTGGGCTGGGACCTCACGCAGAGCACCGTCAGCGCCTGCTACCACCTGCTCTACATGGGCAAAAAGGCCAGCTCGTCCTCGCAGACGCCTCCCCCGCCGGCAGACGACCTGCTCAACCACTACACCTGCGAGCAGATGCGCGCGCACTGGCTGTCGCTCGGCCTATCCGAAAAGCCGGTGAGCTTTAGCCCCAAGGCATACGACACGCGTGTGACCGGCAAGGACAAGGACGGCAACGAGGTACGCGCCTGCGACGACAAGCGCGTTATCGACCCGGCCCTTAAGGAGAGCGCGCTGCTGACCGGCGTGTTCAACCGTCTGGCCCGCAGCTGCTTCTACGGCGTCGCCGTCAAGGAAGGCGACGAGAGCCCCTACCGCAACGGCTGCATCCCCGCCGGTGCCGCTTCTGACACCGTGGTCGAAGCCGCCCAGCAGGCAGCCCTCGCCTTTGAGCAGGCCATGTACAAGTTCGAGACGCACCGCGCGCTTGCCGTGTGCGACGACTACCTGCGCGCCGCCAACAAGCGCTGGAGCGACGCTTCCAAGGCCGCCAACAAGCTCGAAGGCAAGCCAGCAAACGCCGCGATGACGCAGGCCCTCGTCGACGCCTTTACCGAGCTGCGCGTGGCGACCGTCCTGATGCACGGTATTGTGCCGGCCGGCTGCGAGCTCATCTGCGAGTACTTTGACTTCGACCCGGTCGCTTTCTTTAGCTGGGATAACATCTTTGCCTCCACGGATGAGTTTGTGGAGAGCCTGGGCGAGAAGCCCGGCGAGCACCGCGTAAAGCCGCTGCCCCCGCGCTTCGACTTCTTTAGCAAGCACGAGAGCCAGTACTAAACACTCGACATGTAATGGAATGGGAAGGAAAGACGGATGTCCAAGCCGCGTCGTCGTAAGCAGAAAAAGCAGGTCAAGGCCGAGCTCAAGCTCAGG
Source organism: uncultured Collinsella sp. (assembly GCA_958350755.1). Taxonomy (GTDB): domain Bacteria; phylum Actinomycetota; class Coriobacteriia; order Coriobacteriales; family Coriobacteriaceae; genus Collinsella. Next base: position 22,405 of record CATWID010000013.1, on the reverse strand, counting down.
CAGTTTGCCGCCACCGAGCTTTCCGACCAGCTTGCCGCCCTTCCTTGCGCCGCCGACCTGCCGCGCTTTATGGTCGACACGGTCGCCGGCGCCTATGCGCCCGCCGATGCCGAGCTCATGATCGAGGGCTTCGGCGCCGCGGCCACACGCCCGGTCACGCTGCGCGCTAACACGCTCAAGGCAACCGCCGAGGACATCGCTGCGGCGCTCGATGCCGCCGGCATCGCCCACAACCCCGTCACCTGGTACCCAGACGCCTTCGTCCTGCCCGAGGCACAGGTTTCCGACCTGTGGGACCTCGACATCTACCGCGACGGCAAGATCTACTTGCAAAGTCTGTCGTCCATGATGCCGCCGTTGGTCCTGGGCGCCCAGGCAGGCGAGGACATCCTGGACATGTGCGCAGCCCCTGGCGGCAAGACGACGCAGATCGCCGCCCTCACGCAGGGGCAGGCGCACCTTACCGCCTGCGAGATGAGCATTCCCCGCGCCGAGAAGCTCGAAGCCAACCTCCACCGCCAAGGCGCAAAAAACGTGCCCGTCATGCGCACCGACGCACGCGAGCTCGACGAGTTCTTCCGCTTTGACCGCATCCTGCTCGACGCTCCCTGCACCGGCACGGGCACCGTCATCAGCGGCAACGAGAAAAGCCTGCGCGGCCTGACCGAGCAGTTGCTCGGCAAGTGCGCCCGCTCGCAGCGAGCACTTCTGGACCGCGCCATGGGAGCCCTCAAACCGGGCGGCACGCTCGTCTATTCGACTTGTTCGATCTTGCCGCAGGAAAACGAGGACGCCCTGCAAGAGGCCCTCGACAAGCATATGGACTGCGAGCTCATTCCCCTCGACGGCACGCCGAGCGAAAGCGAAGCGCGTCGCGCCCAGGATGCCGGTGAAGAGCCGCGCATCGAGTCCAACGCTCTCACCGAGGCAATCGCCGCGGGTCAGGTATCGGCCATCGCCAACGGCCTGCCCGGCACGCTCACCATTCCGCCCAGCCGCGAATTTGAGGGCTTCTACATTGCCCTGATCCGAAAACGCAGCTAGCGCACGGATCCAAAACTCAACAAGCTATCTCCGTGCGCGTTTGCCCTGCTGGTCGCGATGCTGTTTAAGCATCGCGCGCTCCTTGCGTTCGGCCCTTTTGCCTTTAATGGCCGTAACCACAAAGTAGATGACCGCGGCGGCTACGATTGCGCCCACGCATAGGCCAATCGAGCCCAACATTGCCGAAAATTCCATACCGCGTCACCTCTCTTTTAAACGGGACTTTCAAGATAGCACCTCGATCCCCGCCACCACAGCTCCTTCACGTTCGCCGCCCTTCGGTCTAACGGAGGACGCGGCGGGGAAAAATCAACTCGTCAAACGATTTAGCATTCGCAATTCCGGCTGCATCGCGCCGGCCGTCATCACATAGAATCGAGCCTCCATGGATACCCTCAACGATCTAAACGAGCGCGTCGACGCCTTCGTCGGCACCAGCTCCTTCGACACGCCTGCCGCGGCAAACGACCAAGCTCCCATCGATGTGCCCGCCGAGGTTCACGAAGACATCGTCGCCTCGGTCGATTTCTCCGAGGTCGAGCTCGCAGACGAGTTCACCGAGCCCCAGGTAGCCGTCACGCCCAACGGCCTGCTCCCTATGGAGCCCCTGCCCATCGACGGACGTCTGCGCAAGGCTGCCCTTCGCATGCCCGACGAGATCGAGGAGGCCAGCGGCTTCACGCTCTTCGGCCGCCGCATCAAGTCGCTCATTTACACCACCGATGTCGCGGTTATCCGCAACTCCAACGCCGATGCCGTCTTTGCCGTTTACCCCTTCACGCCGCAGCCGGCCATTACGCAGGCACTGTTGACCGTCGCCGAGTGCCCGGTCTTTGTAGGCGTGGGCGGTGGCACCACCACCGGCAAGCGCTCCGTTCAGATGGCAGCCGTCTCCGAGATGCAGGGCGCGGCGGGCTGTGTGGTCAACTCCCCCGCCACCGCCGAGATGGTCGAGCACATCACCAACATCGCCGACATCCCCGTCATCGCCACGGTCGTACGTTGCGACGACGATGCTCACGCAAAGGTGCGCGCCGGCGCCAAGATTCTTAACATCGCCGCTGGCAAAAACACGCCGCAGGTCCTGCGTGAACTGCGCGAGCACTATCCCAACCTGCCGCTCATCGCGCCGGGCGGCAAGACGCCCGAGAGCATCCGCGAGACCATCGCCGCCGGCGCCAACGCCATCATCTGGACGCCGCCTTCGGCACAGCAGCTACAGACCGACATGATGCAGCGTTATCGCAAGATGAAGGAAGACGCCACGCCCGTTATCTCGCGCGACGATGTGCCCATTATCGACCAGGTCGCCGCCGCCGAGGTCAGCCAGGTCGAGAACATGAATCCCGACGTGCCGATTCCCGACGAGGCCATCGAGCGCGTCGCTTCGATCCACGAGCGCGTCGAGGAGCGTCGCGCCAACCGCGGCCTCAAGCCGTCACTGCACGGCTTCTTCTTCCGCGGAAAGAAACGCTAACCCCAACAGCAAGGCCCGCCCCACAAACGTGAGGCGGGCCGTTTTCGTTTGAGCAATCATGCAGCGATGTGATGGGGCAAACTAATCCACGCGCTTGTCGCCCATAAAGAAGAGCGCCACCGTACCAGGTCCGGTATGCGAGCCAATCAGAGTACCGATGTTATTGATCTCAATCTTGCCTTTAAGCTGCGGAACCTGTTCCTCAATCAGCGCCGCAACTGCCTCGGCATCCTCGCGGCACGCCGAGTGCGACATGATGCACTTACCCGAATAATCCGCACCGTCCTGCACGTGTGCCATCATGGTCTTAGCCATCTCGGAAATCGCGCGCTTCTTAGTGCGAATCTTCTCACGTGGCGACAGCCCACCTTCGCAATCGACCGTCATAAGCGGGCAAATCTTAAGCGCCGTGCCGATGATCGCGCTCGCGGCCGAAATGCGACCACCGCGCAGGTAGCTCGACAGATCGGTCGAGAAGAACCAGTGGTGCAGGTTGAGCCTGTGCTCCTCAATCCAAGCGGCCGTCTCGTCGAGTGAAGCCCCGCTATCGCGCACGTCGGCGGCACATTCCGCCAGCAGGCCAAAGCCCGAAGACGCTGCCAGCGAATCGATGACGCGCACCTTGCCGCCCTGGGGATAGCGATCCGCGAGCATCTGCGCCGCAACGCAGGCCGATCCATACGTGCCCGAAATACCCGACGACAACGTCAGATGCAGCACGTCTTTGCCCTCGGCAACAAGCGGCTCCCAAAACTCCTCGTACTCACCCACGCTCACCTGAGACGTCTTGGGCATGGCGCCCGCGGCAATCTGGGCAAAAAACTCGTCCGGCGTAATCGACTGATACAGATCGTCCGTATAGACAACATCGTCGATCTCGTAATGAAAACACACGACAGGGATATTGCGCGACGCAAAGAACTCACGGGTTCGGTCGGCGGCGGATTCACAGGTCAGGACAAAATCACTCATATGAGGCTCCTTACTCATTGCTGCGCAAATTATCGCACAGTGAGCCTACATACGGTACATATGTCCACTATTTACCAAATCGAACCAAAAATAGCGAACATCTTTACCACCATCGTCTCCACCGGCCCCACGCATAAATATCTGAGAAAACACCCTCTGTCGTCTCCACTCAACCGCCATATCTACCTCAACTAAATCGATTTACCAAACCGTTCAGCCGACAATTCAGCCGCTGGCGCAAAATCGAAACAAAAGCGGCGCATACTGATAAACGTTTGACGCTGTTTATCAGTTTTACCAGCTCCATCGGAAGGTGTTTCATGGTCGCATTCGATCGCAACCCGCAAGACTTTAAGTATCTGCGCCTGCTGTCGAGACAGTTCCCCACCGAGCAATCCGCGTTTACCGAGATCATCAATCTCTCGGCCATCCTCAACCTGCCCAAAGGCACTGAGCATTTTATGAGCGACGTGCATGGCGAGTACGAAGCCTTTATGCACATCCTCAACAACTGCTCGGGCGTCGTGCGCGAGCATGTCGACGAGATCTTTGGCGAAACGCTCTCCTTTGACGAGAAGGGCGAGCTGTGCACGCTTATCTACTACCCGCGCGAGAAGATCGAGCTGGTCCGCAGCCAGCGCGAGGACTCGCCCACCTGGTACAAGACGATGCTTGACCAGCTCATCATGGTCGCCCGCTCGCTTTCGAGCCGCTATACGCGCTCCAAGGTGCGTAAGGCCATCCCACGCGATTACGCCTACATCATCGACGAGCTGCTACACACGCATCCGGACGAGAACAACTATCGCGTGCGCTATCACGAGCGCATCGTGGAGTCCATTCTGGAGACCGCCAGCGCCGACGACTTTATCGAGTCGCTTGCCTCGCTCATCAAGCGCCTGGCCGTCGACCACCTGCACCTGGTGGGCGACATCTTCGACCGCGGCGGCGGCGCGGCCAAGATTATGGACCGCCTGCTCACCTACCATTCGCTCGACATCCAGTGGGGCAACCACGACCTGCTGTGGATGGGCGCTGCGGCCGGTGAGCCTGCCTGCATCGCCACGGTGCTGCGCAACAACCTACGCTACGACAATTACGAGATCCTGGAGAACGACTACGGCATCTCGCTGCGTGAGCTTGTCGCCTTTGCCGATGCCACCTACACCGCCGGTGAGTCCATCACCCCGCTGATCAAGGCCATCAACGTGCTGCTCTTTAAGCTCGAGGGCCAGATTATCCAGCGCCATCCCGAGTTCGATATGACCGACCGCCTGCTACTCGACAAGATCGACCACGACACCGGCACGGTCACGCTCGCCGACGGCAGCGTGTGGCCGCTCACGACCAACGACTTCCCCACCGTCGACCCGACGGACCCCTATACGCTCACGTCTCAGGAGCAGCACATCATCGACAAGCTCGTGTCCGAGTTTGTCACCGCCGATCACCTGCATCGCCATATCGATTTCCTCTATTCCCACGGCTCGATGTACAAGGTCGCCAACGGCAACCTGCTGTTCCATGGCTGCGTGCCACTCAACGAAGACGGCACCTTTAGCAGCATGAACTGCCTGGGCACCTGGCACGCTGGCCGCGATTATCTCGATTTTTGCGACCACATCGCCCGCCGCGCCTGGCGCGTGGGCGACCGCGACGCTCTCGACTGGATGTGGTACCTGTGGATTGGCTTTAACTCACCCGCCAGCGGACGCCTGGTGCGTACCTTTGAGCGCGCCTATATCGCCGATAAGAGCACCTGGGTCGAGCCGATGGACCCGTACTTTACGCTTACCAAGTCGCCCTCGGTCTGCGATGACATCATGCGCGGGTTTGGCGTCGCGCCCATGGCATGCTCACCGACCGGTCACATCATCAACGGCCACACGCCCGTTAAAACCACCAAGGGCGAGCAGCCCATCCGCGCCGAGGGCAAGCTGCTGGTCATCGATGGCGGCTTCTGCCGCGCTTACCATCCCAAGACGGGTATCGCCGGCTATACGCTCATCTCGAGCTCGCGCGGCTGCCGCCTCAAGTCGCACCGGGCCTTTACGACGGTTGCCGAGGCACTCACGCGCAACGTGGACATCGAAAGCGAGACCAACCGTTTTGACCAAGCAGACCGTCGCCGCATGGTGAGCGACACCGATTCCGGAGCCAAGATCCGCAGCCAGATCCAAGACCTGCGCCAGCTGCTCGATGCATATAGAAACGGTGCTATCGAGGAGCGCGCCTAGCACCACCCGTGGGGATTGGCTAAACTTGCTGAGTTTGTCATCCCCGCGGCGCCCCGGCGCCACCATAAGGCAGGTACCATGCAAAAGCTCCTTGCGCAGATCATGAAATTTGGCGTCGTCGGTGTCATTGCCACGGTTATCGACTTTGGCATTATGAATCTGCTCCACTACGGTCTGGGCCTCAACATCCTAATCGCCAATACCAGCGGCTTTATCGTCTCACTCATCTTTAACTACCTCGCAAGCATGAAGTACGTGTTTGCGCACAAGGAAGGCGTGAGCCGCCGCCGCGAGTTCATTATCTTTGTCGTGCTGTCCGTGATCGGCCTGGCACTCAACGACGGCATCGTGTTGACACTCAACGCCGGCCTGGGGCTCGAGGCCAATATCGCCAAGATTTGCGCCACCGCGCTTGTCATGGTCTACAACTTTGTGACCCGAAAGATCTTCCTGGAAGGCGATGAGACCAAGTAACTCGCAACCTTACAGCTTTACAATGCCCACGGATGACGCGCGTCGTGCGCTGTGTTGTTCGTGGGCATTGCTCGTTTACGGGCAAATTTTCAACGTTTGCGGATTAGCACTTGATAATTTGGCGAGTTCGTATAGTTCTTGGCAAAGACCTTACGTTTCCCTTGCAAAAGCTCTAAAGTATCCTCTGCTCGATTCATCAACGCATTGGATGTGATTACGTGCGCAAGGCACTGGCACAACCTCATACTAAGCAGTTCCTCAAGTTCGCTGTCGTGGGCCTTATCTCCTTTGGCATCGACTGGGGTATGCTCATTGCGCTCGTCGAGCTGTTCCACCTCGACTTTTTGATGAGCACCACGGTCTCGTTCATCACGTCCGTCGTGGTCAACTACTGGCTCAGCATGAAGTACGTGTTCGACCATCGCGAGGGCATGAGCCGCAAGCGCGAGTTCACGATCTTCACCATCCTGTCGGTGATCGGCCTGGGCCTCAACGACCTGTACATGTTTGTGGGCGTCACGTTTTTGAGCATCGGCTACCAGGCCATGAAAGCGATCGCTACGTTCCTCGTCACCTGGTACAACTACTTCAGCCGCCGCTTCTTCCTCGAGGGCGCACGGTCGTAGTCGATTCACTATTTGCTTGAATGTATAACCGGTTGGAATTCCCGTTCCAACCGGTTTTTTGTTTGCCGAGAGACCCGGCGACCCAGTCCTCTACGCATGAAAAACGGGTGGCCCGGATGCTTATCCGAACCGCCCGTTTGGTGCGATATGTCGAGGCCTCTAGCCTGTAACGTAATACCAGACCACGTTGTCGCCGTTGGAGAGAACGTAGTTGCTGCACGCCGTCATGGGCGTTGTGCCGTTGACGGAGTACATCCAGCCACTCGTGCCGCCGTACTGTTTCTCGGCCAAACCACCAATCGCGGAGACATACGTGCCGTACGACGAGCCACGTGCGTTGACAGAAAGGCCCAGCGCGTACAGGGCATCGTAGACGGTAGCGCCTTCGTTAAAGGTAAAGGTGCCACCAGAGGACACAGGATTGCCCACGGCGCTCGATGTAACCGAAACCGTCACTGTTACGTAGCTGGACTCCTGCGAGCCGCTCTGGCCGCCCGAGGGAGCGCTTCCGCCATTAGAGCTGGAGGCTCCATCAGACGACTGGCCGCCGCCCGAAGAAGCACCGCCAGACACATTGGAAGTATCGCCGGTTCCCGTATTCTGGGCAGCGGATTTATCTCCAGACTTCTTGCCGTCCTGACCATCGGACTTCTTGCTATCCGAGCTTTTATCCGATTCCTTGTTTGAAGACTCGGAATCGTCCTTGGACTCATCCTTTGCGTCATTCGATGACTTGGAATCCTTGGAACTGGCCTCGCCCGAAGTCGTAGTCGAGCCAGACGCCTTGGTGTCCTTGGTGACGACGCTCTCCCCCGTCACGGTCTGAATGATCCAGTCGATGGACCAGGCACCGCTTGTGGAAGGATGGACGAAGCCCAGCGAGACGACGATCAGAATGGTGCACGCGGCAGCCAGAACGCCAAGGAGCGCCTTGCGACGAGGGGCGGACGCCGCCGAAGCGGCGCCCTTTTGCTTTGCATCGTCGAACTGAATGAACGAGGAATCTGGTTGCTTGGGATCAGCGTCCTTGGATTTATTGGACACAGCCCTCACCTACCGACGTTTGGTGAACACGAACACGCCGACGATGGCGAGACCGATGACGCCGGCGGCAACGCCAACAATGGCGAGCGGGTTGATGCCAGTCTCCTGCTCGGAAGCGCTAGAGGACTTCTTAGCAGCGGTCGTGGAAACAGCACCCGTATCGGACTTGGAATCGGACTTCTTGTCGGACTTGCTGTCCTTCTTGCCAGACTTCTTGTCAGACTTCTTCTCGTCCTTCTTATCGGACTTATCGGAGTCTTTCTTGTCGGACTTGTTGTCCTTGGTCTCGGTCTTGGTCGACACCGTCGTCTTGGTCACCGGCTTCTTGCCCGGGGCAATAGCGCCGCCCTTCGAGCCGGAGCCAGAACCCGCGCCAGCGCCAGCACCGGAACCGTTGCCAGCGCCGCCGTTGCCACCATTAGTGCCAGAACCGCCATTACCGCCAGGGTTAACAGCATTCTTGGTCCACTTGGCATACAGCGTCAGATCGGCCGTCACCGGCGTGCTAAAGTCATACGCCTGCGTGCAAGCCTCATCGGTATACCAGCCAGCGAAGGTGTAGCCATCGCGCGTCGGATCGGCCGGCTTGACCAACTTGCCGTCGGCCGTAGCAACAAACTTAGTGTCGCAAGCAGACCCGCCGTTGGAATTAAAGGCGACCGTCCAAGACTCAACAGCCCCGAGTTTGAACAGCGTGCCCGAGTCATTGATGTAGTACAGGTTGCCAGATGCATCGGCAATGACCGGAGAGTCACAGTACTGGTAATGGCCAGCCGCATCATAAATCTGCGTCGCCTCTGCATCGCCGAGCGTATAGCGATACACGCCACCACCAGCAGAGTAGTTGACGTAATCCTTGCTATCCGCGCTGTTAACGGTGAAGTACACATAGGTCTTGCCGCCCTGAACACTCACCAGCGGAGTAGCAGCAATACCGTTGAGGCCAGCCGGCAGCGCCTTGCCGTCGGCAGCAGCGACCATCGTGGTCTTACCCGTCTTCAGGTTATAGAGAACCAGAGCAGAGCCAGTACCCGTCTGTCCGCCGACAATCAGATTGTCACCAGACACCGCAGGGGCGCTCAGATTATTCGTAAGGCCCAGATCAACCGTCTTCTGTTCACTCAACACGCCCGTCGCCGAAAGCAAAATCACATGGAGCTTTCCATCGTGCGTCATCTGATAAAAGGTCGAACCATTGGACGGATCGGCAATGCAATCGGCATTTGCGACAGCGCCGAGCTTCATGGTCGAAACGACATCGCCCGTCGTCTTATCAATGCACTTAAGCGTACCCGCGCTCGTAGGAACGATGGCATACTTATCCGTCAAAGCCGCACCAGTCCAGTAATAGCCCTCGGCAGGGTCAATGTTCTGCCAAGAAACTTCGCCCGTGGCAATCTTAATGCGCGCAAAGGAGCCGTTGCCGTAGGTCGCGTTGTAATTCTCGTCATACGAAATATCGACCGAGCCTACATAGACGTACTCGCCGTCCGAAACGACGGTGCAGGAGCTCTGCGTCAAGTCCGTCAAACCAGGCGTCAGCCACTTGCAGATCAGCTTGTCTGCAGTAATCGCCTGGACCGCACCGCCGTTGAGCGGAACGATGATAAGGCCATTGGTATAGATCGGACGAGAGGTATAGCTCACCTTGGAGGCAAGCGGCGCAGAGGCAACCTTTTTGCCCGTGGACGAATCGATCTTAATGAGCTCGTTCTCGGTCGCGATGTACACAAAGCCGTTGGCGATGACAGGTTCGCTGCAGTTGGCATACTGCTGACCAGACTCGGCCTTCCAATCGAAGGCCCACTTAAGACCGGCAGCCTGCGCAGGCGTCTTGGCATCCGTTACGGTCGAACCGTTGCCACTGTTGCCGTAGCCGGCCCACTCGGCATCCCAATCAGGAGCCGTCGCGCTCGGGTCCACGACAATCTTGTCGGGGTCGGGCATGGGCGAATTATCGGTGGTGTAGGCAAACGTAACCTTGTCGCCGCTCTTGAGCGTGACCTGGTTGGCGCAGAGAGATGTGAGCTCTCCGTTGATATACAGATGCCAATATCTATTGGTCGCACCATCCCAGCCATACGGCTTGTGATCGAACGGCGAAGTAATGGAATTAAGGAGCCAGTACTCACCACTCTGGGAGCCGTTATACGCAACGCTCTTGGCCTTCAGAAATGCCTCAATAAGGTTCTGGGCCGTGGAGCCTTCGGGCAAAGAAACATTGCTTGCCGAGCCCCAGCGAGTATTGTTGCCGTTGACATCGGGACCGATAACATCGACAGACCCAAGAACCTGGCCAGGAAGGGCATCGCTGTCGCCAGCATACATAAAGGTGACGGCGTCACCCTCTTGGAGCTCGTAGGCACCAGCGCCAACGTTCTTGAACTCGCCATTTACGTAGAAGCGCCAATAGCTATTGGTTGCAGCATCCCCGACATAGGGCTTACCGTCGACGTCGAACGGCGAATAAATGCCGTTGAGGAACCAGCCCCAAGACGATTCGCTAGAATCGAGCCTAAGACCAGTCTGCTCCAGCAAATCCTTGGCAGTAGAGCCCGCCTTGAGACCCGTCTGGCCCGTCGAGGCCCACACCTGCTGTTTGCCGTCCTTGTCCTTGCCAAGCACCTGAACGGAAGCATGGACGGAATCAGAGGGCAACTGGTCGCCCCAGCCACCGTAGAACCACGTAACGGTATCGCCGGCATGAATGGTGACATTGTCCGCCGTGTAGTCGCTCGACTTGCCGTTGATGAACAGCTGCCAAGAGGTCGAATAATCGAGCGGCGTACCCAGCTCAACGCCGTTGTACTTAAGGCTCAGAATGAAGGAGCCCGCAACAACGGCGTCAATATCATTCGCCTCGAGCGCGACCTTCGTAAGGTCAAGTGCGTTCGAGCCGGACGTCACCACATACTGCGCGTTATCGACCCAAGTCTGAGTCTTGCCCTGGGCATCGCGACCAATGACGGTCACATTTGCGGCAACCTGGTCCTTAACGACAGGGGACGAGCTACCAGCCGTATAGGCAAACTCAATCTTCTGCCCCTGGGTGAGCTTGACGCCGCTCGCGCCAACCGAGGAAGACGCGCCGTCGACAAACAGCTGCCAGTAGGCATAAGTCGCCGGATCGAAGGCAAGCGTGCGGCCATCGCTCGGGGACGTAATGCTTTCGAGGTAGAAACCGTATGCCGTGTTCGGATCGTATTTCGCCTTGAAGCCCACCTTCTGCTGCAGCTTAACGAAGGCGTCCGCAGCCGTCGAGCCCTCGTCGAGCTTAAGCTGCGTAGGTGCCACCCAGGTCTGAGCCTTGCCGTCGGCATCGGTGCCGATAATCGAGAACGAGACCTCGACTTGCTTCTTGGCGACATCGCCAGTTTCTGTCGGGCTCTCCGTCTGAACGGCAGCCGCGGCGGCAGATCCTGCTTGGCCAGTGGGCGCCGTCGAAGACTGCTCGCTCGTGGCAGGGCTCTCCCCCGTCGCCGAGCCTTCGTCGCCAGTTGCTGCCTCTGTTGTGGCGGCACTAGCCGCAGGCACGCCCTCGGAATCCGAAACCTCGGTGCCGCTCTGCTCAGTGGTACCGCCCGCAAGCGCTGCGTCCTCGCCCGGCGTCGCAGCCTGAGCCACGGCCTCGACAATGCCCTCGGCGCCCTCGGCCCACAACTGAGCCGGCGTGGTGCCAAAGGCCATCGCGAAGGCCAGGAATGCCACCAGGCCGCGCTTGGCTATACCGCGTGCAATCGCGCCACGGCGATGCAACGAGGCGCACACACGCTCGTCCTCAAACATATCCATTTGTCCCCCATTGTCTGTACTTGGAGCGTTGCCTTGAGACTGCCCCACGTCATCGCGCATGTTGCGCTCGAGTTCCCCCATCGGGGTCCTCCTTCCCTCCAGAGCCCTATGTACACCGGCGGCATACGCCGCAGCCGCACGCAAGATGGGAGGCGATCCGACTTAACCTTAACGACTCGGGCGCGCCGTCCGATCTGCGACGCGAACATCCCGAGCCAAGAGGAATTACGGTTACTGGTACAGCCGGGGACTTGCACCCCGATTCTCCCAAACGCGCAGGAAAACCGCGCATTCGTGCGTCTCCGCACCACCATCTAGGCCATCGATTATTACCGTCAAAATGGTATCACGCAAAAGGGCCTCGCACGCAGGCGAAGCCCAAGGTAAAAGCTATTGTTTGCGATAGGAAAATGCGGTGACGGCCGCAGCCTCTAGTGCTTGCCGCCGTGACTGTTGCGCCAGATCTCGCGGCCCAGCATCAGCGCCAGCACCAGCGCGCTCACGTAGCCCATAAAGCCAATGACCGGGATACCAAACACGACCGGCTCGATGCGCGCGTAGTACACCACCGACGAACCGATAAACAGGCCGGCGATTACAATTGCCATCGACATGCGATCGATAATTCCGCCCAGCTGTCGCAGCGCCTTATCGCTGCTCATAATCTGCGTGTTCACCTTAAGCTGGCCACGCGTGAGCATGCGCGACGCCAAGCCCAGATACTCGGCCGCCTCGAGCGAACCTTTTGCCGCTCGATAGCTGCTCGCGGCAAAATCGCGCCCCATATCGCGCACGCGCGCATAGGTGCTCTTCTCATTTTTGATATGCGTCTGGATGATCTGGATCATGTTGACGTTGGGCATGTACTCGGTCAGCAGGCCCTCGAGCGTCACCATGCCGCGGGCGAACATCGTCACCACGCTCGGCAGTTCAACGTCGTTTTTGCGCGCCAGGTTTAGCAGCGAGGTCAAAAACTCGCCGATATCCAGGTCCTTAAGGTCGAGGCCCGCAAAGTCGGCAACGATAAAGTCCAAGTCGGACAAAAAGGCCGAATGGTCGAGCTCGGCCGAGTCGCCGCGCGTCACGGCGAAGCGCATAAGCGAATCCTTGAGCTTGGGCACGTCGCCCTCGGCCACGGCGAAAATCATGTCCTTGACGATACCGCGGTCGTGGCTCGACATGCGCCCAACCATGCCCAGGTCGATAAAGTAGACGACGCCGTCCTTGAGGATGATGTTTCCCGCATGCGGGTCGGCATGGAAAAAGCCATCATCGAGCACCTGCGTCGAATAGTCCTCGACAATCGCCGAGCCGATTTTTTCCAGGTCATAGCCCTCGGCCACCAGGCGCTCGGGATCGGCAATCGAGATGCCGTCGACGTAATCCATGACCACGACGTGCTCGGTGCACAGATCCAGATAGGACTTGGGGCACGTCACGCCATGGATGCTCTTATGGAACTCATAGAAATCGTTGAGGTTTTTGGCCTCGGCCAAAAAGTTGGTCTCCTCGCGAAACGAGGTCCACAGCTCCTCGACCACGCCGTGCAGGTCAACAAACTGATCGGTATTGACGAACTTTGAGACGATGCGCACCACCGAACGGATGATGTCGATGTCCTGCGCCATGACCTGCTGCGCACCGGGGCGCTGCACCTTAACGGCCACGTCCTCGCCGGTCACCAGGCGGGCACGGTGTACCTGCGCGAGCGACGCGCTGCCGAGCGGGTTGGGGTCGATCGCGTCGAACATCTGCCCCAGGCGCTGGCCATATTCCTCTTCCAGACACCGGAGCACTACCTCATACGGCACCGGCTCTACGTCGGAGCGCAGGCGACGGAGCTCGTCGCAAAACCGCTGCGGCAAGATCTCGGAGCGGTTAGCCAGGATCTGCCCCATCTTGACGAACATGGGGCCGAGCTCTTCGAGCAGACGACGCAGGCGCACCGGCGTGAGGTTATCCCACACGCGATACTTTTTGATCAGGCGAACGATCTGACCGATGCGTTCGCGGCGGCCCGCCGGCGTGAGCTGATACTCCTCGTCCGGCGCCATCGCGTCGGGCTCCTCGGGGACCATATCGACAGCGCGCGGCTTCTTGCGAGCGCCCGAGACGGCGGCATCGACCTCGTCGACAACCGCCGCCTCGTCACCCAAGGGATCTTGATTGTTGTAATCGGTGGTGGAATCTGCCATCTGCGCTGCTACTCGGCCTCTTCGGCGTCCTCTGCGTCGTCGGGTTCAACGGACTCGACGGGCACCGAGGTCACGTTGTCCTCGACCGAATCGACGATGTCGCGCACATGGGCCAGGAAGGCCGTGCGCTCGGGGGCGGTCATAACGCGGACGCGAGCCAGGATGAGCTCATCGAGCACGCGCTGTGCCGCAGTCTCGCCCTGCATGCCCAGGCGCTCGGTCAGGTCGGAGATAGTGCCGCCGGCCTGCTCGAACATATCGGACACGCTGCGGGCGATATCGGGGGTGCCGGCATCCTTGCGGACCTGCTCGCCCTTGGTACCGAGGTCGTCGAGAACCTTCTTGCCGCCCTCGACGGCAACGGCGGCGGCGCCGAAGCCCACGTTGATGGCACCGTTAACAAGCTGATCGAGTTTCATAACCATGGTTGGCTCCAATCATGAACAACTGCATTGGCCTTCTTGTACCCAAGATTGGGTGAACGACACAAAATCGTTTGTCGCCGGAATAGAAATCGAGCGGGGCAAAGCCTTTGACGGCGTTTGCCCCGCTCGCGCGCTGCAAGGTTGCCTTTACCTTACGTTGTCGTTCATCGCGAAGGAGTTCTTCATGGCGCAGCTCGTGGTGTAGAGCACCTTGCCCAACAGGGCATCGGTCTCCACGCGCACGAGCTCGGCAAAGGCCTCGTTGGCGCGGGCGAGCTCGGCAGGCACGTCGGCCTCGGGCAGCGCGGCTACGACAGCGTCAACGTCGTGAATCTGCTTGTGGCCCATGCCGCCGACCTTCTCCTGATAATCCTCGACCGCGCGACCGCACTCATGGAAGCGAACATCGGCCAAGGCACCGATCAGGCGGTTGGCCCAATAGAAATTCTCGGACGTCACGCGAGCCTGCGTGCCGGCATAGTACTCGGGCATGGTCTCGACATTGGCGTACAGCGGTACGAGCGCGTTAAACGAGTTGGAGCCAAACGCCATCCACTGTACGGCGCGATATGCCGGCTGCGCATAGGGACGCAGCTGCAGCACGGCGAGCTGGCTGTTGCGGTTGATGCCGATGGGACGATAGGCGCCGCGCGTGGCGGGCGTACCCTTGCTGCCGTAGCAGTCGTACTCCGTGCTCTGGTAGTGGCTCGAAAGCACGTACTTGATGTCCTCGATGGTCACCTTGCGCTCAGGCACGCGGCTCCAGGGGATGTCGTCGCTCTCGGGCGTGTAGTCGGCGTCGGGACCGTCCCACACATCGCTGGGGTTGAGACAGCGCTGCATATACCAGGCGCGCGGCGTGTTGTAGACATGGTCGCTGTCGCTGTGCGAGCCAAAGGCTTCGCGCGGGTTGAAGACCGTCGCCGGACCGTCGCCCTCGACGCCCAGCGTCAGGTCCAGATGCCACTCGGCCATCCAGGAGCGCAGGTCGGCAGAGCACATGTGGTCGGCCTGGGCGCCCTCGGCGTCGTCCAGGTCAAAGCTGTCGATACCCAGCTGGTTGGGCATGGTCACATAGGCGTCATCGGGCACGCGCTTGGCAATCCAGTGGTGGCCACCGATAGTCTCGAGCCACCAAATCTCGTCCACATCACTAAAGGCGATGCCGTTGTTCTCATAGGTGCCGTAGCGCTCGAGCAGCTCGCCCAGGATGCGCACGCCGTCGCGGGCAGACTTGGCGTACGGCAGCACCAGGGTCACCATGTCCTCCTCGCCCAGACCGCCGGGCTGTGCCGGAACATAGCCGTCCTCGCCTTCGTTACCTTTGGCGGGTACGTAGTCCACGAGCGGATCGGCGCCGCGGACGCGCTCATTGGTGGTGAGCGTCTCGGTTGCGGACATGCCAACATTGAGCTCGTTGAAGCCGGCCTCGGCCCAGATGCCGTGACCCGGGATAACGTCAGGGACGCTTGTGTAACGCATGGGATTGTCGGGCAGCTCAATGGTTAGGTGGCTCAGGACACTCGTGTAGACACGCGGCTGCTCGTCGGGATGCACCACGCGCATGCGCTTGGGCTCAAACACCCCGTTGGACGAGTCCTCGTTGCGGGCGACAAGCGTCGACCCGTCGTAGCTCGCGTTCTTACCAACCAAAATCGTTGTGCACGGCATGCGCATCCTCCTTGAGCGAAGAAATCAAACGGTAACAGTGTATCGCTTCGGCGCAAAAAGGGCGAAACCGCGACCCCTCGAGCCCCCCCCTCGAGACCCCTGTGGTCAAAAAACGCCAAATATGAGTACTGTCACCAATTTAGTAGCAGCAAATTTCCTTGTAATAGGTGCCGAAAATCCCTATTTGTCCAAAAACAAGACAACGTTATTCCCCATAGGTTCAATAAAATGGGCTTCCTAGCGAGAATGAATATCGCTAGGAAGCCCAAAAGACATAAAACATATGTGACTATTTTGGCAACACTACTCATATTTGACGTTTTTTGACCACGTGGTATATCGCTAACCCCTCAAACAGCCCAAAACGCCTATTTCGATGCGCGCTCCGACGCCTCAATCACGTGTTTGGCAAGGATCGCGGTAGTCACAGCCCCCACGCCGCCCGGCACGGGCGTGATGGCGCCAACAACCGGCTCCACAGCGTCAAAATCAACGTCACCGACCAGCTTGCCAGCAGCCTCGTCCCAATTAATGCCAACATCGATGATTGTCTGGCCCTCGCGAGCCGCATCCGCGCCAATCGTGCGCGCACGTCCAACCGCGGCAACAACGATGTCGGCAAAACGGCACTCGGCAGCCAAGTCAAGCGTATGCGTATGGCACGTCGTCACGGTAGCGTTGCGAGCCGTAAGCATGGCGGCAACGGGACGGCCAATCACCAGCGACCGACCGACGACCGCGACTTTGGCCCCATCCAGCTCAACGCCGTAATGGTCCAGCAACGCCAACACGGCCTCGGCCGTGCAGGGAGCAAAGCCCTCGCCCCGCCCCGAAAGCGTGGTAAGCAGCGACGCCGGCGTCATGGAGTCAACATCCTTGGCGGGTTCGAGCGCCGCGGCAACTGCATCCTCGTCAAGACCGGCAGGCAGCGGGCGGAACAGCAGACAGCCATGAACAGTGGGGTTGGCATTGATGTCCTTAATAGCCGCCAGTAGCTCGTCCTGCGAAACATCGGCAGGAAGCAAAACGCGACGAGCCTCGATGCCCACCTTTTCGCAGCGTTTGAGTGCACCGCGCTCGTAGGACAGGTCGTCCTCGCGCTCGCCTACACGAACGATAGCAAGCGTCGGAACAACGCCGCGCTCGCGCAGAACAGCACAACGCGCGGCAAGCTCCTCAGTCAACGTGCGGGCGACGGGAGCGCCCTTCAGCAGCTCAGCCATAGCTATCCCCTCTTCCTGGCTGCGTCAGCGGCGCGGCGCGCCAGAGCGTCGGCGCGCGGCAGCCACGTATCCAGCAGTTCATCGCACGCCGCCTCGAGCTCCTCGGCGCGGGCACGGTCCTTCATAGACGTGGTGTTCGCAAAGAGCGTCAGGCTCGCGCCCTGCATGGCGGCGCGGCAGAACACGGCACCGCACGCCACGTCGGACAGCAACTGGCGCGAGCCCTTGTCCGCCATGTCCTCGAGCAGCGCCAGCGCACGACCACAGGCGTCCATAATGCGGTACGGTGGCATGGCCGCCACGTGCAACGCGTCCTGAATCGCCGCAGGTCGAGCCGGGTTCTCGCGCGGAATACCGTACGCAGCGGACACCTGGCCGTACGCACGAACGTCCTCGGCAACCAAGTCGACAAGCTCTTGCGCCAACTCATCCGCCTGGGCAAATGCACGCGTCAGATCGTCTGCGCGATCGGCAAGCGCGGGATTTGTCGCCCCGTAGCGAGCGACCATCCCGCAAAGCGAGGCGCCCAGTGCTCCTACAAACGCGCTGGCGCTGCCGCCGCCGGGAACCGGCTCGCGCGCGGCCAGCGCCTGGGCAAATCCGCGACAGGTCTTATCCATCATCTCTTGGCTCATCGAAACACCTCTACCCACCGTGCCGGCCACCACGGGTCGCACGCATAATAAAAATGGGACAACGACGCCAGGAAGCGGTTATCCCATTCATCGATCTTGTCCAAGCCAGTCTAGCCCATAAGACAAAGGCTGTCAGGAGCTCTGGCTATCGGTGTTTCCGATTGCCGGCTATAGGCGTAGGAGCCTAGTCCACCTGGAACGTCGGCAGCAGCGTATCGATAATCTTCGACCCCATGTCGCGGTTTGCAGTCGAGTACTCCAAATGCGCCGTGGCAATCGTCGAATCCGTGACGATCGTCTTTTCGTAAATGACGATGTCGCCCTCGCGCCACGAAACCACGTACCAGTTGTCGCCCTCTGCGGTATAGAGGTCGGCCTTGCCCGAGGTGTCCTCATCGACGAACATCTCGTGTGCAGTTTCGTCGTTAATGTTGACGTAGCCAAACAGGTTGATTACAAAGCCCGTCTCCGGGTCCTCATACCTGGCGCCACTGCCGTTGGGAGTATCTTCCATCTCAAAGCGATTGGGAATCGACATGCTATAAGGATGCATGTCGTTCGTGTACGTATACACGTCGGTTAGGTAATCGTCCGAATCGCCCGAACCGTAGTATGCCGACTCGTCCTCGGGAACGGCCTCGTCATCGGACGACGAGGGTTCCTTGGCCTTGGACTTGTCGCTCTTCTTCTTGGCAGAAGAATCTTTCTCGTCCGAAGACCCGGTATCGATCACCGAGATTTGCGTGTCAGAGCTCTTGGACCCATTAAGCATCGTGAGTGCAAACACCGTGCCGCCACCGATGAGGACCACAGCAGCACATGCCACAGCGATAATGACCGGCGCCTTGCTCTTAGGCTTTTGAGGCGCAGGCGCGACCGGCGGCATCGACTGGGTCAGGCCCGGGGCAGAGGAAGGAGCAGCGCCCGCGGACGTCGGCGCGGAACCACCCGCAAGCGACGCCCCGCAATGCGTGCAAAACGTCGATCCATCGGGAACTTGCTGTCCGCATTTTTGACAGAACATCGTTCGACCTTTCGTGGTTTAGCTTTTGTCACAGCCAAGTCTAAAACCTCAAGCCGGCATTGCTGTTGCGCAACATTAGGAGCATCAACCAAGGCGCACGCTTGCCCAGCGCCAGGCCCACCTTGCGGCAAGCCCGCACACGCAAACATGGGACATCTGGCCCACCTTTCGA
The DNA here is from genome assembly GCA_958350755.1 of uncultured Collinsella sp. Taxonomy (GTDB): domain Bacteria; phylum Actinomycetota; class Coriobacteriia; order Coriobacteriales; family Coriobacteriaceae; genus Collinsella. The sequence goes on along the minus strand of CATWID010000013.1, from coordinate 3,394 downwards.
GACTCCCGGGCAGCACAAGCTGGGGCATATCTATAAGTAAGGAACCCGTTGGGGCACGGCCGCTCAACGGCCACAAGCGATGAACGGAGGTATCGCCGCACAGTACACAGAGACATCCGCCGCCAGCGCAATCAGTACCCCAACAACCCGCGGCGCCGTGATGTCATCGGCAGACAAGGAGGACGCCATCATGAAGAAAAAGACCCTATCAATCCTTTCCCTCTGCATCGCCCTCTTTGCCGCGTTTGCCCTTGTCGGCTGCGGCGGGAGCGCATCGGGCGGCGGCAGCGCCCCCAAGAGCGAGAGCAAGGAAAAGGCCCCCGTCGCCAAGAAGACCGACTTCATCTGGTTTAAGGTCGAGATGCCCGAGGGCGTCGGCGTAAGTGACTCTGCCGGCAAGAATGCCGACAGGGTCCAGCTCACCTTCCCCGAAGATGAGAACGCCTCGGCCGATCGCTTTATCCCCGTTTGGAAAAAAGCGCTGACGGCCGAGGAATCCCACGCCGACCAGGCGGAAAAGAAGGGGGACACGTTCCAGTGGAAGGATGGCGGGTCCGTCGAGTATAACGGCAGGACGTGGCTCGTCGGAACATACGAGGACAACAGCGGCATCTCAACCATGCTTTTTACCGACGTTGAGCCGGGAAGCGTCTACGTCCTCATCTCGAACTTCGACCAGCACGAGAAAGAAGCCGAGGCGCTCCTCAACTCCATCGAGTTCCCCGATGACATGGAAGAGGCAGTTTCCGAGGCACGCGAAGTCGAAATTTCGAGCATCGAGATCAAGTAACGGGGCACCCGCACGCGCCCCATTAAAACAACGGGCGCCCAACCCGGGGAGGGTCGACAGCACCGGCCCTCCCCTCTTTTGCGCCCGGACATATTGCCACTTGCCGGCGCAAATCCGGCCCCCAGAATGGGACACATGGCCCACCCGAACGAGCCGCTCGCGCGTACAGTAAAGGCAAGTAATCCATGGGCGGTTACAGATCGAGGAGGACACGACCATGAAAAAGAAAGCCTTTGCGATTCTCACCCTCTACATCAGCCTCTTTGCCGCGGTTGCCCTGGTGGGTTGTGGCGGAAGCGGTGGCGCTACCGGCAGCAGCGGTGGCGGCGGCGCGGAAAAGCCAACCGTGGATATGAGGACCGACTTCATTTGGTTTAAGGTCGAGGTCCCCGAGGGCGTCGAGATTACCGACGTTGCCGGCGACACGGCCGACAGGGCCCAGTTTAAGTTCACCAAGAGCGAGCACGCCAGCGACCGCTTCATCCCCGTCTTCGACCCTGACAAGAACGCCGACGAGCTGTTTGACTACGAGGCCAAGTGGAAGACCGACTTTGAGTGGACCGAGAATGATCCCGTTAAGTACAACGGCAAGACCTGGCGCAACGCTTCCTACACGCACACGGGCGGCGTGACGACCGAGTACTTCACCGACGTTGACGGCGGCAGCGTGTACGTGCGCATCGACAATGTCGAAGAGCACAAGGACGCCGTCGAGACCATGATGAAGTCCCTGGAGTTTGCCGATGATATCGCCAAGGCCAAGACCGAGGCCATGGACGTCAAGCTCGACGATATCGAGATCAAGCGCTAAGCGACTCGCGAGCGTAACGGGAAACACGAGCGCAGTGCAAACAAGCGACGGTGCCCCAGCGTTTCGTACTAAGGGAGGGCCGGTAAACCGACCCTCCCTTTCTTATGCCGGCACCTGACGAACGCGAGGATGCCGGACGCCGGAACCACCCCAAATGTGGCAACGGTACGAAAACGGCAAGCACCCAAACACGTCCGCCCGCCGATTTATAGCGCCGCGCACACAATTTAAGCCGACACCTTTAAACATCCGGGCAGTATAGTGACCAAAATGAGCGCATTACCGCACCCTGCGAATGGAGGAGTTATGACCGAACACCACGCCATCAGTCGTCGAGCGTTTACGCTGGGCCTAGGACTTGCGGCGTTGTCGCCGCTTGCAAGCCTGCCCGAAACCGCGGGATTGGGCCTTCCCATGCGCGCGGCATTTGCAGAAGACACGCCCACACCGGCGGCCACCCTCGACAAGTTCGTCATTCGCCTTCGCCCCGCGGGCTATTTTCGCACCGCGAGCGTCAACCAAGACGGCAACGTTCGCGGCAACGTCTGCCACCTGTTTAACGACGGCACGTCCAGCAAGCTCATCCTTGAGAACGTAACGACCAAGAATGACGATACAAACTGGTATGCTATCCGCACCTTGCTCAATTTCGAAGAGCATAAAAAGACGGGCTACAGCATTTGGTCGGTCGACGACGACTCTGACAAAGATGGAAAGGTCATCCACGTATGGGGCGGCGAGTATGACAACAAGCCCAGCCGCGCTTTTGCGTTCGAGCGTCAATCAAACGGAACCTATATCATCCGAGACCGCACGGTCGAGAAAGAAACCGAGAAAAAAGACATTAAGTACCTGGCAATAGAATCGAACGGCGAAGACCAGGACAACAATAAGATCTGCCATAAGAGTAAGAGCATTCCGTGGGAGCTCGAACTTATCGGTTACGACATGAAAAAGAACGATGCCACGGTTAGCAGCCTCGACTGGATCACGTACAGCAGCTACGTCGATGGGCCATGTTGGATGAAATACGTCGACGACAACAAGTTCCTCGACGAGCTGAGCATCCCGGGTACGCACGATTCGGGCACCTGCAGCGTGGACAACGACACTGAGCCCCAATCCTCGCAAGTAAAATGCCAGCAGGATTACATTCCCACGCAGTTGCTCGAAGGCATTCGCTATTTTGATATCCGGCTCGGAAAGGGCGACGACCCCGGTATCGACCACGGGGATTACTACCTGCTCAAAAAAGACGCGTACTTTATGCATCTTTCCGATGTCATAGGCTACTTCAAAACGTTTTTGAACGAAAACCCGACAGAAGCGCTCATCATGCTGGTGTCACGAGGCAACGACGAGGCTACCGACGAAAGTGTTACGACGGCTTTCGCCAAGGTTTTGGACGACAACCCCAAACTGTTCTATACGTCGAGCCGAATCCCCGCGCTACACGAGGTGCGCGGAAAGATCGTTCTGCTGCGTCGATTTAGGCTCGTCGGCAACAGTGTAAGCGGCCACACGTGGGGCCTCGACCTTACCGAATGGGATGACAAGATCAAGGCTCACTCCGACAGCGCCACTATGTGTCTCGTCCAAGACGCGCGGGGCTTTGAAGCCGCGGGAGAAACAGGCGACAAAGAGCCCTATTGCACCAAGGTATACGCCCAGGACAAGTACAAACTCACGGGAACCGACAAGCTCAGCTGGGTCGATAATGCGCTGAAGGAAACGACCGGGCGCACGCGCAACAAGGTGGACGTCGTGGACGATGACAGGGCCAAGGTGCAAGT
>CATWID010000012.1 GCA_958350755.1 uncultured Collinsella sp. | reverse complement strand
GATGACTTGAAGAAGGGGGAGGCCTCGCGGCCTCCCCCTTTTTTGCGTTTACGGGGTGTAAATGACTCAATTACACCAGACGATCTTGTTGTTTTCGGTATTGAGCCTTTATTTAAAGAAAATAAATCGTATAACAAGGGCAACTGCTATGGCCGCAATGATCATAAGCAGGATTGTCAGTTGATGCTGCTTGCGTCGTTTACTTGACGAAACGAAGATTGACTTTCCCTGTTTTGGCGTTTCGAGATAGCGAGCCGAATGCGTCAAGGTTTGCTTGGGTCGAGGCCCTCTTTGTTGATGAGCGGCGGATGCTTTCATCGGCTCATCACTAGCTGCGCTGTTTTTAGATAATGGTGCGTCTTTCAGATATACAGGGTCTCCCGAGGCGACGCCCATATGTTTGCGCCCCGTTTGCGCTTCTTCGAGTGTTTGATATCGGTTTCTTGTCACATATTTGGGCTCAGGGTCATTGATAGGCTCTTGCGAGATGTGGGGGCGATGGAACCGTGGCGGCTGCGTAGAAGTATCTTCGCCCTGCGTCGGCATAAACATATTGTTCTGGTTTTGGTCGTCCATGATGCCCTTTAGCTCGTTACCAACAACGTGTACGCGCTCATTGTAAGCCCCTTGTTATTTGTAGCTGCGAACATACTTCTTATTTAAGCTCTGGTTCAAAGAACCTTAACCTTACTAAGACCTGAGTCATACACACTTAGATATGCTTATAGTACTGGACTCAAAAAACTTTATAGTCGATGTATATATGAGCACTGGGTGGGCATATATAAGAGCGTCAAAAGAAGTCCCAGTCACCTGGAAGATGACTCGGCAGTCCTATAAAGGAGTGGTAAACATGGCAAGCATGGTTCCTTATCGTTCGGTTTTTGGCGTTCGTCCCTCTGCAAGCTCGTTGTTCGATCTGTTTGATGATATGAGTGACCTAGCGAACAGCTCGATTGCCTCTAAGGCGTTCCCCGTTGACGTTGAGGATAAGGGCGATGGCTATGAGGTCAAGGCTTATCTGACCGGCGTCGCCAAGGACGATATCGATGTCGAGCTTAACGAGGGCCGCCTGTCCATTAGCGTGAATGTCGAGGAAGACGAGGAGAACGAGGGCAAGAACTTCCTGCAGAAGGAGTTCAGTTCGTACAGCGCAACTCGTGGCGTGTATCTAAAGGACGCTTCGAGCGAGGGCCTCTCGGCTAAGTACGCTGACGGCATCCTGACCGTTACGGTTCCCAAGATCGTCGAGAAGAAGAACGTTACGAAGATCTCCATTGACTAACTTCGTTGGCGTTCTGTGCTATTAAGAGATAACAAAAGGGGCTGGGAAGCGATTCCCGGCCCCTTTTGCTGTCTAGGATAATCTAATGAATGGTTGCTGGCCGATGCTGGCTTGCGGGGCGTATCGAGAGTTTTCGCGATCCTTGGAAAAGGGTGGCGGAGCTGCCGACCTCGTCATCCAAGGTTGCGGCTAGAGCTTTGGCATAGCTTTTGACGGTAAGGCTCGGGCGATTATTATCTTGGCTGATATGCATGGCAATGAGCTGTTCGGTGCGATCGGTAACGAGTTCGCGCGCGGCTTCGGCGGCTTGGTCGTTGGAGAGGTGCCCCCTTGCAGACAGGATGCGCTCCTGAAGAAAGCGGGGATATTCTCCCTCGCGCAGCATGGTCACATCGTGGTTGCTTTCGAGCGCGAGGACTCGACAATCTTTGAGGGTGTTCATGGCTTGGCTCGATAGCTCTCCGGTGTCGGTGGCAAAGCCGATAGAATCATCGAGGGTGTCGAATCGATAGCCGACTGGATTGATGACATCGTGTGATGTTGAGTAGGTTTGCACGTGGATGCCGGCAATGGATAGGGTGTCACCGGGATCGAACTCCTCGACAGACAGATACGAAAGATTTTCTTTGCTCGAAAGTGTGCCCCTGCTGGCATAGAGGGGGCCGTGCCAGTGCTTGCACCAGACATCGAGACCTTTGATGTGGTCGCTGTGCTCATGAGTGATGAGAAGAGCCGAGACGTTGACTGCCGAGAGCCCCAGTTCTGCCATGCGCTTTAATGTCTCGCGGCGAGAAAGACCGTCGTCAATCATGATGAGCCCCCGGGGGCCTTCGATGAGCGCGCAGTTGCCTTTTGAGCCGCTGCCAAGGATATGAAGGTGCAGACGAGACATAAGATTCCAAAGGATACAATGGGTGCGAACGAATAGAGGAGGAAGCAAATGCCAACGGTATCTCAGCATTATGGACACCATGCTGCATCGTGGGCTGATGATAGGGCCCTAGCAACGCGGCAGACGGCTGCTCCCGTGGTGCTCATGGTATCAGGTGGTGCGGACTCGACGGCTTTGCTCCTTATGGCATGCACATCAAAGTTGGATATTCTGGATGGGCGTGGTGTGGCCCCCATCGCGCGCGAGCGACTGCACGTGCTGCATGTGAACCATCATCTGCGCGGCGAGGCATCCGATGGCGACGAGGCCTTTGTGCGCGGCCTATGCGCACAATATGGCTTGCCGCTGTGTGTTGAGCATGCCTATTTTGATGATGAATCGGGCAATATCGAGGCGGCTGCTCGCGAGGTGCGCTATGCCGCGGCGCGGAGGTATGTTCGCGAGCTCTGCGCCCAGACGGGGGCACCGCGAACGGCGGCTCGTATCTGCACCGCACACACGTCTTCGGATCGCGCGGAAACGTTTTTGATGAACGCGATTAAGGGTTCGGGGCCCGCTGGTCTATCGAGCATTCCTCGCCGGAGGAATATCGTGGTGCGTCCCTTGCTCGACCTGACCCATGGTGAGCTTGTGGGCTATCTGCAGGTGCATGGTCAGCCGTGGCGAGAGGACGAGAGCAACGAGGACGTGTCGTACTTGCGCAACTACGTGCGCCATCGAGTGATGCCGGTGGTGGCGCAGCGGAACGCGAGCGTCTGTAAGACGATTGGCGCCGCCTGCGAGATCTTAGGCGATGAGGACGCCTTTCTTTCCCAGCTTTCCGCACAGGCGTTTCGAAGCTGCCTGCGTAAGGAGGCGGCGGGTGCACTGGTCCTTGACGCTCGCCGACTGGCTGCGGCCGAGGTAGTGATTGCTCGGCGCATGGTGCGACTGGCAATTAAGCGTATCGACCCCGACGCTCGTCCGGAGATGCGGCATGTGGAGCGCGTGCTCGCCTGTGTCGCCGAAGGATCGGGTTCGGTCACGCTGCCGGCGGGAATCGATGCGCGCGTGGAGTTTGGCATGCTGTCATTCAAGGCTCCGGCGGCGCGCGAGGGGTTAGTTGCCGATTGGGTCACCATTCCCGGTCGATTGCCGCTGGGGGCGGGCCGCATCCTGGTGGCAGAGCCGATGGCCGTCGAGCCGGGGTGTGATATTGTGCGCCGTGCCCGCGAACTCGCGGGTGCCGGAGGGGTGGTCGCGATGGTGGATGCTGCGACGCTGGGCTTTGCCGATCGCGATAACGAACGGATGCTCGCCGGCTCGCGCGGGGAGATTCCCGCCGAGGCGCGTTTGGCGCGTCTGTGGGTAGACGGTCCCGCGCCGGGGGATGTGATGTGTCCGTTGGGCATGAGTGGGCGAAGTAAGAAGGTATCCGACCTGCTCAACGAGGCTCGTATTCCCGTTTCTGAGCGCGCGGGCGTACCCGTGGTAAGAACGGCTCCGGGAGGTGCCGTAGTATGGGTCGCAGGCGTTCGCGCGGACGAGCGTTTTAAATGCACGGCCGCAACGCGCGTGGCATATCTGCTCCGCGTGGTCGATGCGGAATAGCGTAGCACGCCAGCTATTCTGTGCGACGTTGACGGTATTCCCGCGTTGATGGCGCACGGGCTGGTAAATATACCCCGTGCGCTGCTAGAATGTGTAGTTCGCGTCCATACGGCGGTGTTTGGGCGATAAGCACAAGAAAGGGTTGTCATGGCTTCTCAACATCCGGATATCGAGAAGGTTCTGTTTACGCAGGAGGATATCGACGGTATCGTCTCTCGCCTAGGCGAGCAGATTACTCGCGACTACGCGGGCAAGGATCTGGTGCTGATTGCGGTCCTGCGTGGCGCCGTGGTCTTTATGGGCGACCTGATGCGCAAGATCGAGCTGCCGACCAATATCGATTTCATGGCTGTTTCGAGCTATGGCGACGGCGTGAAGTCCTCGGGTATCGTGCGTATCATTAAGGACCTGGATATCGACATCCGCGGTCGCGACGTGCTGATCGTCGAGGACATTCTGGACTCGGGCCTGACGCTCAAGTATCTGATGAAGAACCTCGAGAGCCGCAAGCCCGCCTCGCTGGAGGTCGCCGCCTTCCTGTGGAAGGACGTTGAGGACCGTACCTCGGCCATCACGCCCAAGTATGTTGGAACCCATTGCCCCGATGCCTTTGTGGTGGGCTACGGCCTCGACTATGCCGAGCGCTATCGCAACCTTCCGTATCTGGGCATTTTGAAACCGGAGGTTTATTCGTAAGATGCCCGACGACCGTAACGACAACAATTCCCAGACTCCCCGGGAGCCTAAGATCCCGGGGGTGCCCGGAGGCAAGAAGCCCACGCGTACGGGCTGGCTGTATTTTATTTTGGCTTGCGCGCTCCTGGGCTACGCCTTCTTTAACATGGGCTCCGGCTTTGCCAATTCCAGCAATACCGTTAAGCTCGCGACGAGCGAGATGGTGAGTGCCATCAAGCAGGATCGCGTCGAAGATCTGACCTATACGGTTCAAGACGGAAGCGTGACGGGTCATTACTGGAAGACAAAAAAGGACAAGGGCGACACGAGCGAGCTCAAGAGCTTCTCCTCGACCTATGTCGGCTCCGATTCGCTTGCCGAGCTTATGGCGGAGCACCCCGATACCAAGTACATCGTCAACACCAATGACCCCGATTTTTGGGGCGACCTGGCGATGAGCGTGCTTCCGACGATCGCCCTGATCGCCATCATGTTCTACTTTATGCGCCAGATGATGGGCGCCAACAACAGGAACATGCAGTTTGGCAAGACCAACGCCAAGACCAACGAGGCCACGCGCCCCAAGGTCAAGTTCGAGGACGTTGCTGGCGTGGACGAGGCCGTCGAGGAGCTCGAGGAGATTCGCGACTTTTTGAGCGATCCGGATCGCTATCGCAAGCTGGGCGCCAAGATCCCGCGTGGCGTGTTGCTGGTGGGCCCTCCGGGCACCGGTAAAACGCTGCTGGCCAAGGCCGTTGCCGGCGAGGCGGGCGTGCCGTTCTTTAGCATCTCGGGTTCTGACTTTGTCGAGATGTTCGTGGGTGTCGGCGCCAGCCGCGTGCGTGACCTCTTTAAGGAGGCCAAGTCCCAGGCCCCGTCGATCATCTTCATCGATGAGATTGATGCCGTGGGACGTCAGCGCGGAGCCGGTCTGGGCGGCGGTCACGACGAGCGCGAGCAGACGCTCAACCAGCTGCTGGTCGAGATGGACGGTTTTGAGGAGAGCGAGTCGGTTATCCTGATCGCTGCGACCAACCGTCCTGACATCCTGGATCCGGCATTGCTGCGCCCCGGTCGTTTTGACCGTCAGGTCACGGTCGACCGTCCGGATGTGAAGGGCCGCGAGCAGATCTTGCGCGTGCATGCCGAGAACAAGCCGATGGACGAGGACGTGAAGTTTGAGAAGCTCGCCCAGATGACCGTTGGCTTCACCGGCGCCGATCTGGCAAATCTGCTCAACGAGTCTGCACTGCTGGCTGCCCGCCGCCATCGTTCTGTGATCTCCATGGACGAGGTCGAGGAGTCGATGGAGCGCGTGATTGCCGGTCCGCAGCGCAAGGGTCGTGTGATGACCGAAGCCGAGCGCACCACGATTGCCTACCACGAAAGCGGTCACGCCCTGGTGGGCCACATCCTGGAGCATTCCGATCCGGTTCACAAGATCTCGATCGTCAGCCGCGGCCAGGCGCTGGGCTACACGCTGCAGCTTCCGCAGGAGGACCACTTCCTCAAGACCAAGAACGAGATGCTCGACGAGCTTGCCGTGTTCTTGGGCGGTCGCGTTGCCGAGGAGCTCATGTGCGACGACATCACGTCGGGCGCGAGCAACGATCTGGAGCGCGCGACCAAGATGGCGCGCGAGATGGTCACGCGCTTGGGCATGAGCGAGGAGCTTGGAACGCAGGTGTTTGGTGAGGCACAGCATCAGGTATTCCTGGGCCGCGATTATGCCGATCACCAGGATTACTCCGAGGAGACGGCGCGCCGCATCGATATCGAGGTTCAGCGCATCATGCGCGAGGCCCATCGCCGTGCGGTCGAGATTTTGGATGCCCGTCGCGATCAGCTCGATCTGATGGCCAAGGTGCTGTTTGAGCGCGAGACCGTCGAAGGCGACGCCGTGAACGCCCTGCTCGACAACGAGTGGGATGCCTATCTTGAGCGCGAGGGCGATATCCTGGCGGCCAAGGAGGAGCGCAATGCCAAGGCGGCCGGCATGCCGACCAAGAAGCGTGCGCCTCGTATGAGCGAGGAGGAACTTGCGGCGGACGCCGCGGCATTTGCGCAGGCGGCTATGCAGGAAGATGCAGAGACCGCATCCGATGATGCCGGCGATGACTGTGCCGTCAATGCCGGCGCTGACACCGACGACGACAAATAGTCTTTGTGGCGAAAGCCTCCGCGGGGAAACCTGCGGAGGCTTTTTCTTTTGAGCGATATGGGGCTGTCTGTTGATTGGGGACAGACTTAAATGGGCGTTTTCACGCATTTAAGTCTGTCCCCAATCAACATTACTGCGGCACTTTGCCCGACTAAAGCGTACAATAGCGCGTATGCGAAAGGGGAACAGATGATCAACGAAACTATGTATGCTCGCGGTGCGGAGAGCTCCATCATCCGCGAGATCTTTAGCTATGGCCTTGAGCGCAAGGCGCAGATCGGTGCAGAGAACGTATTCGATTTTTCGCTGGGAAACCCGAGTGTTCCGGCGCCTGCTGCCGTGGCGGAGTCCATTAAGAAGGCCTTGGAGCTGCCGAGTGACCAGCTGCATGGCTATACGCCCGCGCCGGGCCTGCCGCAATGCCGAGCAGCCGTCGCCGAATCGCTCAACCGCCGCTTTGGCACGAACTATGAGGGTAAGGACGTCTTTATGACGGTGGGTGCCGCGGCTTCGCTCACCTGTACGCTCAATGCCGTTACGAACCCGGGTGACGAGGTTATTGTTATCGCCCCGTACTTCCCGGAGTATCGCGTGTGGATTGAGAAGGCCGGCTGTACGTGTGTCGAGGCGTCTGCCGATGAAGATACGTTCCAGCTGAGCGTGGATAACGTGCTCAAGGCGATTACCGATAAAACGGCGGCCGTCATTATCGACTCGCCAAACAACCCGACCGGTGCCGTGTATACGCGCGACACGCTGACGCGACTGGCCAATGTTTTGCGCGAGGTCAACGCCAAGCGCGATCCCGAGAACCCGATCATGCTGATCTCGGATGAGCCGTATCGCGAGATTGTCTATGGCGCCGAGGTGCCTTGGGTGCCTTCGATCTACGAGCACACCATCGTGTGTTACTCGTATTCCAAGTCGCTTTCGCTACCGGGCGAGCGCGTCGGGTGGATCCTGGTTCCCAATACGAATCCTCAGGCAGCTCGTCTAATGCCCGCCGTTGCCGGTGCCGCCCGTACGCTGGGCTTCGTGTGCGCTCCGGCGCTCTTCCAGCGCGTGATTATCGATTGCATCGATGAGCCGAGTGACGTTGAGGCCTATGCACGCAACCGCACGGCGCTCACCGATGCATTGGCGGAGTACGGCTACACCTATGTTGAGCCGGACGGTGCATTCTACCTGTGGGTGAAGGCGCTCGAGCCCGATGCAAATGCATTTTGCGAGCGCGCGAAGAAGTACGAGCTGCTCGCGGTTCCCTCGGACAGCTTTGGTATGCCGGGTTGGTTCCGCCTTGGCTATTGCGTGAGTTACGAGACGATTATCAATTCGCTACCTGCCTGGAAGCAGCTGGCAGACGAGTATCGTTAAAAGCAAAGCGCTCTGCCTGTAATGTTTTACGTGAAACGGGGTTTGGTGTTAAGCCGAACCCCGTTGTCATGTACGTTGTGTCGTTGGGATGGAGCGGTTTTACGACTATCGGAGGCTATGCGTACAATGAATATACGCGACGGCCATGCCGGATAAGGAGATCCGATGCCCTACCTGCTTTCCTGTGATATCCATACTCATACGATGTTCTCTGCGCATGCATATTCGACCATTGAGGAGAATGTGTACTGGGCGGCAGAGCGTGGCCTGCAGGTGCTCGGATCTGCCGACCATCTGAGCTCTATGGTTTCACCTTGCCCCAATGACCTGCGCAGTTACCAGTTCTTTATTAACCAGGATATCTGGCCGCGCATTTGGAGCGGCGTACTGGTGCTGCGTGGTGCCGAGGCCGATATCGTTTCGCTGGACGGCAGCTTGTTTGGCGAGGACATTCCCGTTTCGCTCGATATCGCCGGCGATTCGTATAGTCGTGAGCATTCGCTGTTCGATTTGGTTACGCGCAATTTGGATTATTTGGTTGCGAGTGTGCATAATCCGCAGCTCGCTGAAGGCGCGACGCTCGCCCAGACGACCGAGATGTATATCAATGCTCTGGAGCACCCCAAAGTGTTTATGCTGGGTCACACGGGTCGCTCGGGTGTTTCCTTTGATATCGATGAGGTGTTGTTGGCGGCAAAGGCCAAACACAAGATTATCGAGATTAACAACCATAGTCTTGAGCATGGTACCGATGCCGAGCATTGGGGCGCTTGCCGCAAGATTGCCGAGCGCTGCGCCGAGCTGGGCGTGGGCATTGGCGTGTCGACCGATGCCCACATTGGCATGGCCATTGGCAAACTCGATCATGCCCGCAAGATGCTCGACGCGATTCATTTCCCGCTGGATTTGATCGTGACACGCGACCGCGAGACGCTGCTTCGCGAGATGGCGGCAGCCGGCGTCTGCGACCTGCGCAAGGGGATGTAATGAGACTCATATGTCCAACGAAAGGGGGCGGTCCAGACGGGCCGCCCCCCTTTCTTGTGTCGGTGGATTAGCGGCGCTCGAGGACCGCGACGGTCTCGGTGTGGTCGGTGTGGGGGAACATGTCGACCGGCGTGATCTTGAGCAGGCGATAACCTCCGTCGAGGAGCTGGTGTAGGTCGCGCTCTTGGGTGACGGGATTGCAACTGATGTAGGTGATGCGGCGCGGCTTGAGTGCGCAAGCGGCTTCGAGGAACTCTGGTGTGGAGCCGGCGCGTGGCGGGTCGATGGAGAGAACGTCAACGCGCTCGTTGTTATCGGCGGCGTCCAGGATGTAATCGGTGGCGTCGTCGGCCATAAACCAAGCGCTGCGGGTGAGGCCGTTGAGCTCGGCATTGCGACGTGCGTCGGCAATGCTCGCCGGGTTGCGCTCCACGCCGAGCAGCATAATGCCAACACCCCTGTTCTGGGCATCCTTCGCGGCGCACAGACCGATGGTGCCGCTGCCGCAGTACGCGTCCATAAGAATGTCACCATGCTGCAGGTCCATGCCGTCAATCGCAAGCTGATAGAGCAGCTCGGTCTGCTGTGGATTGGTCTGATAGAACGCGGTAGGGGAGATATCGAATTCGCAACCGAGCAGCTGGTCGCGCATGCACTCGGCGCCATAGACGATACGAGTCTCCTCACCCAAGATGGCGTTACCGGGACGGCCGTTGATATTTTGGGCGACGGTGACGATATGCGGATCGAGCGCCGCGACGGCCTCAAAGAACTCCTGCGCATGCGGTAAGTCACGCTGGGCGGTCACGAGCGTAACCATGACTTGGTCGGTGCGCCAACCGCAGCGGACGACGGCATAGCGAAGCAAACCAAGATGCTTGTCCTCATTAAAGGCGGGAATATGCAGCCGCTCAGCTTCGCGCGCGATGCCGTTGAGAATCTGACGGGCACCCGGCGCCTCGACAGGACACTCGGGTACGGCGACGATTTTGTGCGTGCCGCGCTCAAAAAAGCCACAGCGGACAGTGCCCTCCTTACCGGGTGCAAACGGAGTGGCAGCTTTATGACGAAAGCCACGCGGCGCAGGATATTTACCCGGGTCGCCCAGGGTGACGCCCATACCGCGAATAGGATCAACGGCGATACCCTCACGCTCGCAGAGCTCAGCAAACAGCTCCTCCATAGCAGCCTGCTTGGTCGCCAATTGCTTCTTATAAGGACGATTGAGCGCCGTGCACCCACCACAAGCCCGCATGATGGAACAAGGCGACTTGGGATCCACGATCTTTCGCGCAGGCTGAGCCGAATCCTTGCGTGAGTCCTTGGAACGAACGTGAGACGCTTTATCCCCGCCGTGACGAGAGCCAGAACGCTTGGTCTTAACCTTGCCTTTGGCCGACTTACCCTTCGCATCCTGAGATGGCTTGGATTTCTTAGAAGATTTTTTCTCCTCCGACCCCTCAGCCGCCTCGATCAAAGCACGACGAGCCTTACGCTCCGCACGAGATTCTGCCATCAATAACTCCACTAATTCATGAATTTAAGCTGCAAGTATTGTACCGTTCCAAGCCAGCAGACGATATGCAAGCGGTTTATTCGTGTTAGTGATAAGCCCAACGACGTTTGCCCGCCGGGTGCCGGGGCAGGGGTTAAGTTTGTCGCGAGTTCCGCACGAACAGGAGAGCACTTAATGTGCTCTCCGTCGTGAGCAGGACTGTAGAGCAGCAAACTTAACCCCTGCCCCGGCACCCGGCGGGCAAGCCCTCCCTTGTACTCCATCTCACTAAAGTGTATGATTCTGAACGTTACATGACTCACTTTACCTAACTAAAGTGCCATCAAGGGGGAATACCATGAATACCGATATGTCTCGTCGTCAATTTGTCGGTCTAGCCGGTTCGCTTGCCACGGTGCTTGGCCTCGGCCTGGTAGGCTGCGGCGGTGGTGCCGGCAAGGGCTCCGCTGCTGGCTCTGCCGCGGCCAAGGATGTGAAGGGCGCTGCGGAGTCCAAGAAGCTCGTGGTGGGCTTTGACAAGTCCTACCCTCCGTACGGCTTTGTGGGCGACGATGGCGAGTACACCGGGTTTGACCTCGATCTGGCTAAGGCCGTTGCCGATAAGCAGGGCTGGGATGTCGATTACGAGGCCATCGATTGGGATGCCAAGGACACGCTGCTCAACTCCGGCGCCATCAACTGCATCTGGAATGGCTTTACCATGGAGGGTCGCGAGGACGACTACACGTTTTCCGAGCCTTACATGCTCAACGAGCAGGTGCTCGTGGTCAAGAAGGACGCGGGTATCAAGAGCTGGGACGATCTTGCCGGCAAGACCGTGATTACCCAGACTGATTCCGCCGCACAGGATGTGCTCGAGGGCGACCAGAAGGATCTGGCCGCGACGTTTGCCACGCTCGATACCATCGGTGAGTACAACACGGCGTTTATGCAGCTCGAGAGTGGCGCAGTCGATGCCGTTGCCTGTGACCTCTCGATCGCTCAGTATCAGCTTGCCGCCAAGCCCGATGCCTATACGCAGCTCGACAAGCCGCTGTCCAGCGAGCATTACGCCGTTGGCTTCAAGAAGGGCGACACCAAGTCCGCCGATGCCGTGACCGAGTCGCTCAAGGCACTCTACGAGGATGGCACGGTCAAGGACCTCTGTGATAAATATGCAGATTACGGTCTGTCTTTCGATAATTGGGTGCTCAAGTAATGTCTATTCAGGTCATGATGCAAATGCTTGGCCAGGGATTCTTGGTCAGCTTGCAGCTGTTTGTGCTAACGCTGCTCGGGTCGATTCCGCTGGGAATCCCCGTGGCGTTTATGCGCATGAGCAAAATTGCGCCGCTCCGCTGGATTGCGCGCATCTACATTTCGGTCATGCGCGGTACGCCGCTCATGCTGCAGATGTTTGCCATCTACTTTGCCCCGTACTACGTGTTTGGCATTTCGCTCACGCCCGATTCCAAGTGGACGGCGTGCGTTGTGGCATTCATCATCAACTACGCCGGCTACTTTGCCGAGATCTATCGCTCGGGCCTGCAGTCCATTCCGCGCGGTCAATACGAGGCTGCCGAGGTGCTGGGCTACTCGCGCATGCAGACGTTTCTGTATATCGTGATGCCGCAGGTCGCCAAGCGCATTTTGCCGGCGATGGGCAACGAGATCATCACACTGGTCAAGGACACGTCGCTGGCGTTCGCCATCGGCGTGGGCGAGATGTTCTCGACGGCCAAGGCGCTGGTCGCCTCGCAGGTGAGCATGGTGCCGTTTGCGATCGCGGCGCTGATCTACTGGGTCTTTAACTTTGTGGTCGAGATGCTGCTGGGCGCCGCCGAAAAGCGACTTGACTACTACCACGACTAGCCTGTTCCGTCGTGCTTTTCAAACACATGGAGGTTCCCGTGTCCGGAACGGTAATGAATATAGCGAACGCACGCAAGGCGTTTGGCGGCAATGAGGTGCTCAAGGATATCTCGCTCGAGGTAAAGCGTGGCGAGGTCGTGGCGATTATCGGGCCTTCGGGCGGCGGTAAGTCCACGCTGCTGCGCTGTGCCACGCTGCTCGAGACGCTCGATGGTGGCTCGCTCTCGTTTGGCGACCTTGCCGTCGCGACGGATGCGGGTTCGGGCGCGGTGTACGCAAAGGGCGATGTGCCTAAACAGGCGCGCTCGCGGTTTGGTCTGGTGTTTCAGAACTACAATCTGTTCCCGCACTATACCGTGATGAAAAACATCACCGATGCTCCGATCCGCGTGCTTAAGCGCCCACGCGAGCAGGCGGAAGCCCGCGCACACGAGCTTATTGCACAGATGGGACTTACGGGTAACGAGAACAAGGTACCCTGCGAGCTTTCGGGCGGTCAGCAGCAGCGCGTGAGTATTGCCCGCGCCCTGGCGCTCGATCCGGAAATCTTGTTCTTTGATGAGCCGACCTCGGCGCTCGATCCAGAGCTGACGGCCGAGGTGCTGCGCGTCATCAAGGATTTGGCCGCGCAGAATATGACGATGGTGATCGTGACGCACGCGATGCAGTTTGCCCGCGACGTTGCCGACCGCGTGGTCTTTATGGATGGCGGTCGTATTGTCGAGGAGGGTCCTGCCGAGCAGGTTATCGATCATCCGCGCGAGCAGCGTACCCGTGAGTTCTTGAGCCGTATCGAGGGGTAGGCTCAGCTATTTACTCAACTATTAATTGAGGTGATGCCGCCGCAGGTCTTATGATCTGTGGCGGTTTTTTGCATCCGCGGGGTTCAATAATCGCCTCGCAAGCTCGCTCTCTCCTCTCGCCGCCCGTATCCATACGCGTGCCGAAAGGTCTGCATGGACAGGCGACTGCAAGGGTAGGGTGGTGGCATAGGACATTTGGAGGGTGAGCCGGCTCGGCTGCCGACCATGCTGCTCCCGGGACGGCATCGACCGCGAACTCTCCCCGTTGGCGTCGCGCATCGCGCGCGACCCTGCAAGGAGGTCATCATGGGTGCTCCCAAGACCGGCAACGTAAGGAACGTGGTGCTCGTAGGCCAAGGCGGGGTGGGCAAGACTTCACTCGCCGAGGCCATGCTCCACCTTTCCGGTAAGACCGCCCGCCTGGGCGGCCACGACGGCACCAAGCCCACGCTCGACTATGACCCCGAAGAGGTTAAGCGTGCGTTTTCCATCTCGACGACCATCGCGCCGATTGACTGGAAGGGCGCCCGCATCAACGTGCTCGATGCCCCGTGCTACCCCGATTTTATCGGCGACGCCTTTGCCGCGATGAGCGTCTGCGAGACGGCGCTGTTTGTGGTCGACGCCGAGGCCGGCCCGCAGCCTACGACGGTTAAGCTCTGGTATGCCGCCGAGGACCTGCGTCTGGCGCGCGCGGTGTTCGTAAACCGCCTGTCGCGCTCCGAGGCCAGCTTTGCGACCACCATGGAACTGCTGCAGGAGCGCTTTGGTACGCGACTGGGCGCCGTGACTCTTCCCTGGGGCGAGGGCGAGGATTTTGACGGCATCATCGACCTGGTGCGCATGAAGGCGCGCCACTGCAACGGCACCGAAGCCGTTGAGTCGGAGATTCCCGAGGAGTATCGTGCCCAGGCCGAGGAGGCCCACGACCATCTGTGCGAGTTGGTGGCCGAGGCCGACGATGAGCTGATGATGAAATACCTGGAAGGCGAGGAGACGCTGACGCAGGAGGAGCTCGAGGGCCTGCTGTCGAAGGCGATCGCCGAGCGCATCTTTGTGCCGGTCTTTGCGGGCGATTGCATTAAGGAGCAGGGCGTCAACTCGCTGATGGACGACATCGCGACGTACTTCCCGGCGCCGACCGACTACGGCGAGATGCCGCTCATCGACGGCGACTCGCTCAAGATCTCGAGCGACGATGACCGTCCGGTGGCATTTGTGTTTAAGACCCTGGCCGATCCGCAACAGGGGCGCATCAGCTTTATCAAGGTGCTGACGGGTACGCTTGAACCGGGCCTTGAGCTGGTCAATGCGCGCACGCGCAAGGGCGAGCGTCTGGCTCACCTGTATGTGATGTGCGGCCGCGACATGACCGAGGTCGGTCACGCCTATGCCGGCGATATCATCGTGGCGCCCAAGCTGGCTGCCGAGACGGGCGATACGCTCTCGATTACCGGTAAGGTCGAGGCTGCGGCGTTTAAGTTCCCCAACTCGCAGTACCGCATCGCCATTGAGGCCGAGAATCGCGGCGACGAAGAGAAGCTCTACACGTTTATCGAGAAGGCCTGCAAGGCCGATCCGACCATGAGTATCGACCGCGACGAGGAGACCGGGCAGACCATCATCTCGGCGGTGGGCGAGGCGCAGGTTTCGGTGCTGCTCAACCGTTTGGAGGACCGTACCAAGGTTGTGGCAAAGAGCGTGCCGATCCGCATTCCGTATCGCGAGACCATCCGCCGCACGGCAAGCGCCCAGGGTCGCCACAAGAAGCAGACCGGCGGCGCCGGTCAGTACGGCGACTGCTGGCTGCGCGTGGAGCCGCTCATTGGGCCCGACGGCACGAGCGACGGCTATGAGTTTGTTGACGAGGTCGTGGGCGGCCGCATCCCGCGCTCGCTCATCCCCGCCGTGGACAAGGGCGTCCAGGAGACTATGAAGGACGGCATCATTGCCGGCTACCCGCTCACGGGCATTCGCGTTGCTGTGTACGATGGCTCGTATCACAGCGTCGACTCCAACGAGATGGCGTTCCGCGCGGCGGCCCGCATCGGCCTGCGCAAGGCGTGCGCCGATGCCGACCCGGTGGTGTTGGAGCCCATCGAGGAAATCACGGTGACTATCCCCGAGAGCTACGCCGGCGCCGTGATGGGCGACATCTCGGCCTCGCGCGGTCGCGTGACGGGCATGGAGACCGACGAACGCGGCGATACCGTGGTCATTGCCCAGGCGCCGCTGGCCGAGCTAACGGATTACTCGACGCGCCTGCGCTCTATCACGCGCGGCACGGGCGACTTTACCATGAAGCCTGCAGGCTATGAGCAGGTGCCTTATGACGTTCAGGCCAAGCTGGTCGAGCGCTATGAGGAGGGCCGAGCTAAGTAACGTGTGGCTTTGTCTGCAATGTAGGTGCTGACGAAAAGGCCGCCCTGGGTAACCGGGGCGGCCTTATTTGATCCCTTGGGGACGGAGGAAAACGGATCATTTTTGGGTTACGGGCGGCGCGGTCGGCACTAGTCTCCGGATGCCTGGTTGCGGCCGGTGGCGTAGTCGATCTGCACGTGCGGCTGCAGGTTGTAGCAGTACACGTGGAAGCACAGGGTTTTGCCGTGGTCTTCGATCGATTGTGCTTCCAGACGAATGCCACGACAGACGAGCTCCTCCTCGTTGTACATAGGCGTGACGCGATAGAGCACGTGGTTGCCCGTGTCGCGGACGTAGTCGAGGATCTGCTCTTCAAACGGCAGCATGCCCGTCTCGTTGAGATAGCGCGTGCCGGTGAGGAGATTCTTGCGGTTGGCGTTTTCGCCGCAGAGTGACCAGGCGATGAGGTGGCAGCGGTTGTAGAGGCTCTGGCCTGGAATAAAGTCGTAGCGCTGCTGGTGCCAACCGGCAGGATGGATACGCGAGATATCGCCGCGCTTGCCCTGACCGAGCGATTCGGGGCCCACGCAGGCGAGCGCCTTGCGAGTGCGGCCCAGGCTGTCGAGCTTGGAGAATTTCTTAAAGCAGCCCTCTTCGGTGGCACGATCGTATTCATCGAGTGTGAATGACGGCGTGCCGAGCGGATGCGTGCCGTCGGCGCGGAGGGCAACGTAGGGGTTGCCGGCGTAGTCGGGAATGCTGCTGAGATATACACCGCGGGCGCGGTTGAGGTCGGGGTTTTCGACCTCGTCGATGGGGGTGGCGACGCTGTCCGCGGAAGCGTCATCGGTGTCGCTTGCGGCGGAATCGGGGCCATCGCCAGAGTCTTGGCTATTTTGAGAGTCCTCGGAGCTCGCTGTTCCCGATTCGAGCCGGGCGACCAAGTCCGCTTCGTCGTCGGTACGGCTGGGACTCTCGTTTTGCTTCTCGGCCAGAGCCGCTGCCTGCTCATCGCTTTGCGGTGATAACAGCTTGGGCGCTCCGTCGAGCGACCCTGTGAACAGCGCAAACCCCAGCACCACGGCGGTGCCGATGGAAAGTGCTTGCTTGTAGGCGGACTTGCGCGACATTGAGGCTCCTGGATGGACGGTTGGGAATCTACCAGTCTAGCAGGAGACGCTGCAGGTCGTTTTTCCAGATAAAACCTGCCAAAATAAACCTGTCCCTTTTCAGCAGGTTGGCGCGATATGATATATACGTTATATACAAGTTGGATAGTGTGGTAGAGTGGCGGCAATACAAGCCGGCGAAGGGGACCGATATGATCAAGGCTGTCATTTTTGACATGGACGGAACGCTGGTCGATACCGAGCGTTTGGACATGAGCGCATGGAAGGTGGGCGCTGCCGAGCTGGGGATTGCGATTGATGATGCGCTGGTCCATCAGTTTATCGGTCGCTCGATGCCTGATGTCAGGGACATCCTTGAGGAGCATTACGGCAGCCGCGAAATCGTCGAGACGGTCGAAGCCCACTACAGGGATGCTCTCGACGAGATGGTCAAGACCGATCTGGAGCTTAAGGCCGGCGCCGCCGAGTGCCTGGACGAACTGCTGGCTGCGGGCTATCACGTGGGCCTTGCGACGTCGTCGCGCCGCGTTGCGGCCGAGCGCAACCTTAAGACGGTCGGCCTCTTTGATAGGTTTGAGACGGTGACCTGCAACGAGGATACCCTGAACGGCAAGCCCGATCCCGAGATCTACCTGCTCGCCTGCGAGCGCGCGGGCTTTGCTCCCGAGGAATGCGCCGTGGTCGAGGATTCCCGCAACGGCTGCGTCTCGGGCATCACGGCCGGCTGCCATGTCTTTGCCGTGCCCGATATCTTGCCGCTGCCGCAGGACGTGGCGGATGGCTGCGAGGCTGTGCTCGATACGCTGTTCGATCTGACAGCGGCGGTCAAGGCCGTGCGCTAAAGGTATGCGCCGAGGTTGATGACGGTAGCTTCGGCGTGGCCCCGCTTGCGTTTTCCCAGATAAAACCTGCCAAAATAAACCTGTCCCTTTTTCAGCAGGTTGGCGAATATTTATGTAGTTCGGGTTGAGCATAAGCGAGCGAGCAGGTTCCGGGTGCGGCAAGGTGGCGTGAAACAAGCGGGCGCTGACCTCTTGGTCGCGCCCGTGAAGTTGAACGTCAGTTTGCCGTGCCCGGGGCCTGCGCAGCGCCGAGCGGTTACGCCGTTTGTAAAACGGCGTAACCTAAAGGTTCATGTTGCCGTGGATGTAGGGGGTGACCTCGGGGGAGATATGGCCGCAGCCTAGGTTGTGCAGGGCAGATTCGATGGCGGCGGGAAGCGGGGCCTTGCCCCCGTCGTTGACCGCGGTGTTGCCGAGGGCGGCGATCTTGGCGACATCTGCCGGGGCGGCTTCGATATGCATGCAGCCGCCGACCAGGCGTGCGCGGACCTGCGCCAGGTCAAGATCGTGCAGATAATCCTCGCAGGCGCGGATTAAATCGACCTTCTCGCGCGTAAGCTTCTCGCCCGTGGGGACGCGCGTGGCAAGACAGGCTCCCGCCGGCAGGTTCCAAACGGGGTAGCCCCAGGCGCGTAGCAGCTCGCGCTCCTCGTCCTTGGTAAAGCCGACCTCCATAAGCGGCGAGCGCACGCCGAGCTCCTGGGCGGCGCGCATGCCGGGGCGGTAGTCGCCGCGGTCGCTTGCGTTGCTGCCGTCGATGACGGTGGGAAAGCCCAGCGACTTGGCATGGTTGACGATGGCGGTAAAGCCGGCGCGCTTGCAGTGGTAGCAGCGGTTGGCGTCGTTGCAGGCTACCTGGGGGAGCTGCAGCTGATCGACCGAGAGGTTGAGCACGGGGAGCTTAAAATGCGGCCCCTCATCGGCCTGCCCGTCAACCGCCCGCTCAAACGAAGCCTGCTCGGGCGTGCCGATGAGCGGCGTGGTGAGATGGACGAGGAGGGTGTTGGTAGGCATGATGCGGGCGCATACGGCGGCCAAAAAGCTGCTGTCAACGCCGCCGGAAAACCCGATAGCCACGCGCCCGTATGCCAAAAGCAGCTGTTCGAGCGCCGATAGCTTGTCTTGAAGCTCCTCTGCGGGTGCCGTGGTGTCTAAAATCATGAAACGATCCTTATCGTTGAGTACTCGATCGAAAACTATAATCCTAATGCGTTACTTGCCATAAGACTTCTATCTATGTAACGAAAGTGCAATATGCTATATACGTTATATACAAGTTTGTAAAGTGCGGTAGAGTGGCAGTAATGCAATCCGGTGAGGGGACCGATATGATCAAGGCTGTTATTTTTGACATGGACGGAACGCTGGTCGATACCGAGCGTTTGGGCGTCAAGGCATGGAAAGCGGGCGCTGCTGAGCTGGGGGTCGCGATTGATGAAGCGCTGATCCATCAGTTTATCGGCCGCACGCTGCCCGATGTTATGGACATCCTTGATAAGCATTACGGCAGCCATGAAACCACCGAGGCGATCTATCGTCGCCACAAGGAGATTCGCGACGAGATGGTCAAGACCGAACTGGAACTTAAGGCCGGCGCCGCCGAGTGCATAGACGAGCTGCTGGCTGCGGGCTATCACGTGGGCCTGGCGACGTCGTCGCGCCTCGTTACGGCCGAGCGCAACCTTAAGATGGTTGGTCTTTTTGACAAGTTTGAAACGGTGACCTGCGGCGAGGACGTCGTGCACGGCAAGCCCGACCCCGAGATGTATCTGCTTGCCTGCGAGCGCGCGGGCTTTGCTCCCGAGGAGTGCGCCGTGGTCGAGGATTCTCGCAACGGCTGCGTCTCGGGCATTACGGCCGGCTGCCATGTCTTTGCCGTCCCCGATATCGTGCCGCTGCCGCAGGACGTGGTGGATGGCTGCGAGGCCGTGCTCGATACGTTGTTCGACCTGGCGGCGGCAGTCAAGGCCGTGCGCTAGCGTTTGCACGCGAGTCGCCATGTCCCGCGCCCGAGCTCGCAGGACGGTGGCGGCAACGGCGCCTGCGTGGAGGCGCTGACGCAGTCAGCCCCTCTTATCACGCCAAGATTGCTGTTTTGGCCGATAAGAGGGGCATTGTGCTTTAAGCGACTGGGGCTGCGGCCTTGGTAAGGAGCTGGCGGAGGGTTATGACGTTACAAGTTACTCCAGGAGCCAGTCGATCACGTTGCGCTTGCGGACTCCTTCGTAGTTCGCGTCCGCAAACAGCGTGTCGAGCGTAAGAAGCGTCTTGGGGTAGTTGTCTCGGACTTTCTTAAAGGGGGCCAACTCTCGATTGAGGGTAGTTTCGTCGAGCGTTGTGGCTGAAACCTGAAAATAGGCTGTCTCGTCTGAGTTTAGGGCAACAAAATCGATTTCCCCGCCGTCGATATCGCCCACGTAGACGTCGTATCCACGGCGTAGGAGCTCGAGATAAATAACATTTTCGAGGATATGACCGATATCGCTGCTTTGGGTTTTGACGAGAGCGCCTCTAAGTCCAAGGTCAACGGCGTAGTATTTGCCGTTTGTTGAAAGAAGCTGCCGACCGCGCACGTTATAGCGCGGAGCAAAGTACAGCACAAGGCTGTCTGTTAAGCCTTTGAGGTACTTGGCTACGGTTTTCTGGTCGGTTTTGTTGCCGTTGGACGAGAGCGTGTCGGAGATTTTTTTAATCGAGATCCGGTTTCCAATGCTATGGAGTAGGAACTTGGTGATATCGCGCAGGGTCGGGACGTCCGAGACCTTCAGGCGTTCGATAACGTCGCGTATGACGATGGTATCGTAGAGGCTCATAAGATAATCGCGCGCCTGGGGTCCTTGAATGCCCGTCTCGGCGATAAAGGGAAAAGAGCCCCGGGTGATGTACTCGTCAAACAACTGCGCGGGAGCCTTTCCGTCATTGGTTTTTGCCGAGCAAAACTCTTTAAAGGATAGGGGCAGCATCTTGAGCTCTACGTAGCGGCCGGAGAGCAAAGTTGCCAGCTCGCTCGAGAGCAGATAAGCGTTGGAACCGGTTATGTAGAGGTCGACATTGTCCTTGATAAAAAGACTGTCGACGGCTTTTTCGAAATGCTCGACGTGCTGTATCTCGTCCAGAAAAACGTAGTTCATCTTATCGGGGACGAGTCTGGCGGAAATGTAGTCGTAGAGTGCTCTATACGACGTAAGCGACTCGAACTCCAGGTCTTCAAAGTTGAGGGATATAACCTGGTCGCCTGTGATTCCATGATCGCGCAGGTAGCTACGGTAGATTTCGAATAGCTTTGATTTGCCGGACCTTCGCACGCCCGAAACGACCTTGATGACGTGCGAGTCTTTCCACGAAATGAGCCAGTCGAGGTACTGTTTGCGATCAATCAGATTCATGAAACCCCCTTCTTGGCGAGAAAAAACTGGAGCAAAATCAATACTTATAGGAAATATCTAAAAATATGGAATTGAATCTATTTTAACAAAAAAGTTAATGAAAAATGGATTACATTCCATAAATATCCGTAGCCGCAGGTCCGGCTAAACGGGGAGGGAACATGGGACCAGCAAAACGCCGCGGCGGGACTGTTCCCGTTGCGGCGTTTTTTGTTACAGGTAGGCGCCCAGGTTGATGTCGGTTATTGGGGCCGCGGATGGGCCCGTCGGGTGCTGCTCGGCCTTTTGGGTGCTCACACGTTCGAGCAAGAAGGGGCGCACGAGCTCCTGACGGTTAATGTCCTCGGCGGCCGTGGCCGTGGTGACGGTGCGCGCGGCGGAGCCGATGCGGACTCGTTTGGTCTTGGCGGCAGGTTTATCCTCGATTTGCTCCATGAGCAATTGAACGCCCTTGCGGCCAATCTCGTAGCCTGGGGGTGCTACCGTGGTGAGCGGGACCGATCCGCTCCAAGCGAGCGGGTTGCCGTCGCAGCCGGCCACGCGGACCTGGCCGGGGACGGAAATGCCTTTGTCGGTCAGCGCCGAGATAACGCCCGAGGCCAATACGTCGGTCAGGCCGATGACAAAATCGGGGCGCTCGTCAGCAGGGCGTTCGGCAATCTGGGTACCGATGCTGTAGCCGTCGGCTGCGGTATTCCACTCCCCGGCATCGATGACCTCAATTTTGATATCAGGATGCAGGGCAAGTGCCTTGTGGATGCCAAGGACGCGCAGGGTGAGCTGCATAAATGCCGCTCGGCCCACAACGGTGATATGGCGTGCGCCGCGGGCGATGGCGAGCTCGGCGATAATACGCCCCTGTGCCTCGTTGTCGGCGGCCACGTAGTAACCGGGCTCGGAGCAATGGATGTCCAGATAGACGATCGGCACGGGCATCTTGGTCATAGCGGGGTGCCAGTCGGGGGACGCCATGGGCTGAACCATGACGCCGGACATCTGCGTGCCCATAAAATAGCGCAGGTAATGATCCTCGAGAATATCGTCGTTATCGGCATTGGCGATGAGCAGATCGTAGCCGTGCTTGCGGGCCTCGTTGTGGGCGCCGCTGGCGATTTGGAGCGAAAAGCCGTGGTCGAGACGGGGGAGCACCAGGCCAAAGGACTTGGTGGCGCCGCCCGCGAGCTGACGAGCGCTTTGGTTGGGCAGGTAGCCCAGGCGATTGATGGTCTCGTTGATGAGCCTGAGGGTCTCGGGGCGCAACTTCTCGGGATGGTTGAGCGCGTTGGAAACCGTGCCCAGCGAAACCCCGGCTTCGCGCGCGACGTCGCTGATTTTAACCTTTGCCATAGCGGCCCCTTTGATGCGTTTCAAGTACAAGCCAGATTGTAGCATCCCAAACCTACCAAAAAGGGACAGGTTTATTTTGGCAGGTTTTATCTGGGGAAACGCCGTCGCCAGCGCGACCACCACAAAGGTGCCTGTCCCCATTGTGGTGGTTTGGACCGGCTGGGCATGTGTGCATCGGGTGGTATCTAAGTTGAGATACCACTTCTGGTATATCAGCTTGCGCTTGCGTGAGTACAATACTCGAACGTTATACGTCTCAGCGCCCCCTGTGCGTGGACGTCTTGCAGTCACGCGAACGAAGGGATTTATCCTATGTGCGGAATCGTCGGCTACACCGGCTCTGATATTGCAAAGAACATCCTGGTCACGGGCCTCAAGCGTATGGAGTATCGCGGCTATGACTCCTCAGGCGTCGCGCTCGAGGTGGGCGAGGGTGCCGCGGCGCACCTCGACGTCATCCGCCGCGTGGGCAAGGTTGCGGGCCTGGAGAGCGAGCTTTCCAACATCGACAGCGACGCTACCTGCGGTATCGGTCACACCCGTTGGGCCACCCACGGCAAGCCCTCCGTCGTTAACGCCCATCCCCACACCAGCTGCGACGGTCGCATCGCCATCGTCCACAACGGCATCATCGAGAACTTCGCCGAGCTGCGCGAGGAGCTGGAGGGCCGCGGCCATCACTTTAAGAGCGAGACGGATACCGAGGTCTTCGCGCATCTGATCGAAGAGGCTTATGCCGAGACGCACGACCTGATGGCCTCCGTGCGCGAGGCGTGCACCCACGTGGTCGGTGCCTATGGTCTGGCCGCCGTGTGCGCTGACGAGCCCGGCGTGATCGCCGTGGCCCGCAAGGATTCCCCGATCGTGGTCGGCGCGGGCGAGACCGGCGCCTATGTCGCCTCCGATGTCATCGCGCTCATCGACGCCACCCGCGATGTCGTGGTGCTCGAGGACGGTCAGTTTGCCAAGCTCACGCCCGCAGGCGTCGAGTACACCGACGAGGCCGGCAACGTTATCGAGCCCAAGGTCACCCACATCGACTGGGACCTGGACATGGCAGAAAAGGGCGGTTATCCCGACTTTATGCTCAAGGAAATCCACGAGCAGCCGCGCGTCGTGCGCGACACGCTGGTCGGTCGTATGACGCCGGCCGGCGAGCTCGACATCGACGAGCTGGGCCTGTCCCTCGAGGAGCTCAACGACATCGATCGTGTCTACGTGATCGCCTGCGGCACCAGCTATCACGCCGGACTCATCGCCAAGAACCTTATTGAGGGCTGGGCTCGCATTCCCACCGAGGTCGAGGCTGCCAGCGAGTTCCGCTACCGCAACCCCATCATCACACCGACGACGCTCGTCGTCGCCGTGTCCCAGTCGGGCGAGACGGCCGATACCCTTGCCGCCATTCGCGACGCGCGCATCAAGGGCGCCAAGGTCTTCGGCATCACCAACGTGGTGGGCAGCCCGGTGGCGCGTGAGAGCGACGGCGTCATCTACACCAAGGCCAACAAGGAGATCGCGGTCGCCTCGACCAAGAGCTTTATCGGTCAGGTCGTGAGCCTTACGCTGCTGGCTCTGCTGCTGGCGCAGGTTAAGTACCGTCTGACCACCAAGCAGGCGCGCATGCTGTTCCGCGAGCTTTCCGATACGGCCGAGCAGATCCAGTGGATTTTGGATACCCAGACCGAGGCCGTTCATGAGGCCGCCCTGCTGTGCAAGGACGCGCAGTCGGCGCTGTTCGTGGGCCGTGGCATGGGTGCCGCTATTTCCTACGAGGGCGCACTCAAGCTCAAGGAGGTCAGCTACCTGCATGCCGAGGCCTACGCCGCTGGCGAGATGAAGCACGGCCCCATTGCCCTGATCGACCCGGGCTTCCCTGTCATCGCTGTGGCCACCAAGAGTGCCACCTACGACAAGACCGTGTCGAACCTCATGGAGTGCAAGGCGCGTGGCGCCAAGGTCATCGTCGTTGCCACCGAGGGTGACGAGGAGATCAACAAGATTGCCGATTGCATCATCCGCGTGCCGGCCGTCCGCGACGTGTTCAGCCCCATCACCGCGAGCGTCCCGCTGCAGCTGCTCGCCCGCGAGGTCGCCATCCTGCGCGGTTGCGACGTTGACCAACCTCGTAACCTGGCGAAAAGCGTTACTGTCGAGTAGTTGGTTCCGCCGTTCTAACGACCAAGGCCCGGCTCCGCGTCATCAGACGGAGCCGGGCCTTTTTGTACGGAGAAACCAGCACAAAGGTGCCTGTCCCCTTTGTGGTGGTTTTGGCAGGTTAGCGGAGCTTACTGGTCTCGAAGTACTCGGGGAACTGGTCCAGAACCTCGGTTTGGTTGCGGAACATCATGTGCAGGTGCTTGCTGACCAAAAAGCTCGCTTCGATGGGGTCGCGACCGGCGATAGCGCGGCGGATTTTCTTGTGCTCGTTAACAATCTCCTGATTGTCGAGCCTCTGCGTGGCGGCGCGAAGCCAGCGGAAGCGCTCCAGGTCGGCATTGGTCGCCTCGAGCCACGACCACACGGTGCTGCGGCACGCGATGTTAAAGATCATGCGGTGCATGAGGTTGTCGCTTAAAAAGAAGCCGATGCGATCCTCCTCGGCCATGGTCTTTTCCTGCAGCGCGATGGCTCGGTCGAGCTGCTCGATGCCTGCCGAGGTGGCACGGGCGCAGCACTCTACAATCACCTGCTTTTCCAGGTGCTCGCGAATGTAGCAGGCGCTCTCGGCAAGAGTGAGGTTGATGGGCGAGACATAGGTGCCGCTTTGGGGCACGGTACGCACCAGGCCCTCTTGCGCCAGACGCACCAGCGCCTCGCGCACAGGGGTGCGCCCCATATCCAGGTCGTCACAAAGCTGCTTGACGCCCAGTTTTTCGCCCGGTTTGTAGTCCAGGTAGACGATTTTGCGTCGAATGGTGTGGTAGGACTGGTCCTGTAGGCTCGTTTCCTGCTCGCCGACGTGCATCGATTCTTCCATAGTGCCTTGCAACCGTTCTATCACACTGATATGTCAGCTGTTAATTATGCCGCGAATCGGCTCTCCGCGGTGGGTAATTCGACTGTTGCCCAAGAACTATTGCGGCATCTTGGTCTGTGTTTACGCATGGCTGTGCTCAATGTTGCCGTATCATAAGCCGTCGCAAACGTGAAATAGAAAGAAGGAATCCCATATGCAACTGGCGAATATCGTACGCGAGCGCTGGAAGGGCGTATTGTTCTGCCTGATCGTCGCCATCCCCGCGACGTTGCTCGGCAAACAGGTTGAGGTGGTCGGCGGGCCGGTGTTTGCCATCCTCTTTGGCATGGTCCTGGCGCTCGTCTTTCCCAAGAATCGTCGCGAACAGCTCGCCGCCGGTGTCACCTATACGTCTAAAAAAGTCTTGCAGTACGCGGTAATCCTGCTTGGCTTTGGCATGAACCTCTCGCAGATTCTGTCCAAAGGCGCTCAGTCGCTGCCGATTATCGTGGCGACGATTTCGACCTCGCTTGTCATCGCCTTCGTGCTCTGCCGCGTTATGAACGTGCCGGGCAAGATCGCGACGCTTGTGGGTGTGGGTTCGTCGATTTGCGGCGGTTCTGCCATCGCCGCGACCGCGCCCGTCATTGATGCCGACGATCGCGAGATTGCCCAGGCTATTTCGGTCATCTTCCTGTTTAACGTTATCGCGGCGCTCGTGTTTCCGACGCTCGGCGGCATGCTCGGGCTGACCAACGAGGGCTTTGGCCTGTTTGCCGGCACCGCCATCAACGACACCTCGTCGGTAACGGCTGCGGCGAGCGCCTGGGACAGCATGCATCCCGGCGCCAATGTGCTCGAGAGCGCCACGGTGGTCAAGCTCACCAGGACGCTGGCCATTATTCCCATCACGTTGGTCCTCGCATGCTGGCAGATGCATCTGGCGCGCAAGGCCGGCGGCGACGCCAAAAGCACGTTCTCGCTTAAACGCGCGTTTCCCATGTTTGTGCTGTTCTTTGTGCTGGCGAGCGTAATCACCACGGTGCTTCAGCTTCCCGTGTCCATCACGGCGCCCATCAAGGAGCTGTCGAAGTTCTTTATCGTGATGGCCATGGCGGCTATTGGCTTTAATACCGATATCGTCGAGCTGGTCAAAAAGGGCGGCAAGCCCATCGCGCTGGGCTTTTGCTGCTGGATTGGCATTGCGTGCATGAGTTTGGGAATGCAGCACGTGCTGGGAATCTGGTAGAGAAGTAGCTTATTCGCGTGCTGGTTGCTGGTTGCTGGTGAGCGCAAGCCTGCGGTGGAGCGATAGGAGCTCTTGCGGGTATGGCTTGTCCGCAGGTTTATAAGTCCCGAAGAGCTCTTATCGCCCCGCCAGGATGGCGATGCGGGGCAACACCTATACTCGCAGGACAGCGCTTTCTGCCCTATAGTGTTTGGTGAGCAATATCGTTCAATTTTGAAACACTCGGTCGTGCGACTGTCGGCGGTTGCACGTCGCCACGGACAGGGGCAAATCATGGATAGCGATGCCAAGCTAAACATCTTGACCGAGGCCCTGGCTGCTGCCGGGGCCTCGGCATTGGCAATCGATGCGCGTGGGGACGTCGTGATCTCGACCATGAATGACGCGGCGCTTGAGCGGGATGTGGCGACTTTTGTCGCTGAGCGCCTCGACCGTATAGGAGACGGCGCGCGTCAGGTTATGGGGCGTGCGGGTACGCGCCTGAGCCTGACCGTTCGCCCCACCGACAAAGAAGGCGGGGGCCTTTGGGTCGTCGTGGTCCGCGAGGTACGCGGCGCCGCGGCACATGCGGGCATCGAGTGGCTCAACGCCGACGAAGTTGAGGCCCGCTACGAATCGAGCGCGTACGGCATCGTTGAGGGGGCGGCCTCGGTAGCTGCGCCGGTCGCCGAGAGCTACGCGCGCGGTGTGCCCCTTATGCTCGAGGGCGAGCTGGGAGCGGGTCAGGTCGAGATAGCCAAGCGCCTCTATCTGGACGGTCCTTTTGCCGATCAACCCTTTGTTTCCGTCGCGCTCGATGAGCTCACCGATCGGGGCTGGCGCCATGTGCTCAAAAGCTCCGAATCGCCGCTGTTCCAAACGGGGCTGACCCTTTGCATTGAGGGCTGGAACGCGGTTGGCCCCCAGCGCCTCCGCGAGCTCGTTTCCACGATGGCTGACACCGCGTTGGCGACGCGCTGCCATGTGGTGCTGACAGCGAATGACATGCCGGGCGGCGGCGAAAGTGATCAAGCCGCCTTTGTGACCGAGCGCTTCGCCTGTGCGGTGAGCGTGGCGCCGGCGATTGCCGAGCAAGGAGCCGCGTCGACAAAGGTTGCGCGCTATTTGGAATATCTCGCTGATGCATTTGGGACGGCAGCGCCCACGCTGTCCGCCGCGGCGACGAAGACGCTCGATGCTTACCGCTGGCCGCGCAATTATCTGCAGCTCCGCGAGGTCTCGGAACGACTGTATATATTGGTGGGGGCGGGCGCGGTGGACCGCGCTGTGGCGGAGGAAGTGCTCGCCCAAGAGGACGTGATTAAGACCGCAACCTTTGGCGCCCCGACACTCGAAAGTGACCTGTATATCCTGCGACCGCTGGCCGATACCGAGCGAGATATCGCGCATCTGGTTGTAGATCATCTACACGGCAACCGAACCCGTGCGGCGGAGGTGCTGGGCATAAGCCGTACAACGCTGTGGCGCTTGCTGAAGGACGATGACCGTTGAGCGAGGCGCCCGTGACCGCGCGCGACGCGTGTGCTACAGTCCAAAGCGTTATTGTTTCGATTTGGTTACGGCGTGCGAGGGCATATGGCTGAGACTTCAAAACCGAGC
This sequence comes from uncultured Collinsella sp., assembly GCA_958350755.1. Lineage (GTDB taxonomy): Bacteria > Actinomycetota > Coriobacteriia > Coriobacteriales > Coriobacteriaceae > Collinsella. Next base: position 16,732 of record CATWID010000012.1, on the reverse strand, counting down.
CGCAGAAGGCGGAGTGCCGCGCCGGTTAACCGACGCACGACATCGGTGACGTGGGGCAAACACGCCTCGGGGTTTGATGGCTCGTTCAAGCGCACTAAATATGGCTATCCTTCGGCAAGCGCTCGCTTGGCCATGCAGGCCGAGTCGTCGCTGTGGGGCCGCAAGCGCGTGGTGGGCTCAAAGCTCAAGCACGACGGAACGCTCGGTTACATCAGCCGCGGGGCGGCTCGTCGCAGCGGGCTCAATCCCGCCGGCTGGCATCGCTACGTGCCGATCGTGGCTGTCGTTGCAGCGATCGTCATCGCACTCGCTGCGCTTGGCTACGCCGGCGGCGGCGCCAACTTGGACGCAATGTTTAAATCGCCCGAGCTCGCACATGCAGGCATAGAAGTTGTCGAGGGCGCACAGGTCCAGACGGGCGTCGCGCCCCAGCGCGGAATCGTTGCGGCGGTCACCACCATCGCCGATGCTCAAAAGGACGAGGACGAGCAAGACGACGACGCCGAAACGACCCAGACGAACGAAACGACGACAACTCCATCGGCAAGATAAGTTGCGAGCGGAGCAGCAAATTTGGGACGGGGCCTTTTAGCTGCCCAAGTGTCGAATGTCAACAGTGGCGCACCTGATGTCAGTCGCCAACAGCGAGCGAGCCGCATTTGCGCCAAGGTGACGTGAAATGAGAGGGCGCTGACCTTCTGGTCGCGCCCTCAAAATTGAACGTCAGATTGACGTGAATGCGGCCCGCGCAGCGTCAGCGGGTCCGCCGTTCGTTAGAACGGCGGAACTAATTACTTCACGTACACCACGTTGTCGCGGCGCGGCTTTGCCTCGGGAAGCGTGTCTTCGGCATAGCCCAGAATGCAGTGACCGACACCGCGCAGGCTGCCGTCGGCGGGCAGGCCCCAGCTGGCCAGTAGCTCCAGGCCCTCGGGCGAGTCAAAGACCTCATGCGCGCGGTGAATCCAGCACGAATCGACACCCAGTGCATAGGCGGCGTTGAGCAAGTTGCCCATGGCGAGCGAGCCGTCTTCCAGATGCGTGGGCACGCTGCGGTCAACCAGCACCACCACAACGGTCTTGGCACCATAGAAGGGGTCGCTGTTGCTGACCATGACCTGGGCGTTGAGCTGTGAGAGACGCTTGACGGTCGCGGGGTCGGTGACGGCGACAAACGTCACCGGTTGGCGGCCCATGCCGCTCGGTGCATATTGGCCAGCTTCGATAATACGTGCAAGCTTTTCGGCCTCGACGGGACGATCGCTGTATTTGCGGCAGCTGCGGCGGTGGATGAGCGCTTCGATGGTTTCCATGGTGTCTCCTTGTGGTGGCGTTGCAGATGCCACGTTCATACCCGTCGGGCTCAAACGATAGACGGTCAATTGCCCGGCCAAAAGGATAGATTCCAATTGGGAAAGTAGGTTTGCATAAAAGTACCTTCAGAATGTGACAAACCAATGGGATGGTTAAACGTTTTATCCCGTCTACCCTGCGGTTTTTTACCACTTGCCTAAATGACGAACGCATAACCTCTGATAAAGGTTTTACTAAAGAAGTACCAACGTTTATCAATGCGCCGTGGTGGCGCCGGGCCAGGAGGTAACTATCATGTTCCAGGCTGGAGATGTCGTCGAGACCGATTTCGAAGGATTTCTGAAGCTGCTGCGTTCCAAGACGCGCGCTTTTGTGACGATTGACAACCACGAGTACTACATCACACATACCGATGGGTACTGGCGTGTTCAGGATTGTGAGGCCATCAACGATAAGGGCCACTTTACTGACTGCTCCGAGTTGGTCAATACGGTCTGCGAGGTTGTTGAGCTGCCTTGGATCTGCGGCAAGAGCCTGCATGACAGCTTTGCGGGCGCTACGGTTTACGAGGCCGTCGCTGCCTAACAGGCAATAAAACCTGAATTTCACGTGACCGCTGGCGCCGCCCCCGCGCCGGCGGTCTTTTTCTGCCGATGGGCCATAAAAGTGCAAGCATTTGCGGAGCGCCTGTTGACGATAGTCAAAACTCGGACTAATCTAGAGACATAAAATTGGTCAAAAATCGGACAATCGAATGGTGGGATAGATGAATAGTGCGGTTACGCTGGTCGACTTCGACCGGTTGCTCAATGGACTCGACCATATCTATTCGGAGTTCTCGCGCGCCTGCGGTCTTTCGGACTGCGCTTACTGGATGCTCGTCGATACCAGCACGGCGGGCGGCAGTGTTGCCGTAAGCCGTCTGACAAGCGAATGGTTCTACAGCAAGCAGACTATCAACTCGGCAATTAAAACCTTGACGGCGCGGGGCTTCGCAACGTTGGAGTTTGCCGAAGGCAGCCGTAAGAACAAGGTTGTGCGTTTGACCGAAGCGGGCATGCGGTTTGCCGAGCGTTATGCGTTGCCGGCACTCAAGGCCGAACAGCGAGCCTTTGGTGCGCTTGAGCCATGTGAGCAGCGCGAGATTATGCGCTTGATCGGCAAATTCTCTCGGGTGCTCGGCGATGAGTGCGATGCCTTTAAGCAGCATATCGCTGCCGAGAGCCAGGCCGAGAATCAAGGTGAGGGGGAGTCGTGCGACTCTTAATGAGGTTTATGAAGCCGTATCGCAGGCTTGTCGCGGTGACGTTGTTGGTGCTGCTAATCGACAACGTCGGTACGCTGTTGGTTCCCACGATGCTGGCGAACATGGTCAACACCGGCATCACCACGGGCGATGTCGACTACATCCTGCGCAACGGCCTCTACATGCTTATCGCGACCGGCATGGCCAGCGGCGGCGCGGTGCTGGGCTGCTATCTTTCGGCGCGCCTGGCCGCCAACGTGGCCTCCGATATCCGCAACGCCGTCTACGACAAGTCGCTTGAGCTGTCTGCCAGCGACTTTGAGCGCTTTGGCACGGGCTCGATGATCACGCGTTCGCTCAACGACATCAACGTGATCCAGCAGGCGATTCTGCAGACGATTCAACTGGTGCTGCCGGTGCCGTTTTTGGCCGTGGCGGGCATCATCTTCGCCTGGTTTATCGATCCCGCCATGGGCACGCTGCTGGGCGTCGTGGTTGCGATCGTGCTGGTGGCGGCGGTCTTTACGGTCGCTAACGCCGCGCCGATTTTTATGCGCCTGCAGAGCTTTATCGACCGCATGAACGTGGTGCTGCGCGAGAACATCGTGGGCGTTCGCGTCATCCGCGCCTTTAATAAAGAGCGCCACGAGGAGCAGCGCCTGGACGAGGTGTTTAGCGAGTACGCGGACAACGCCATTAAGGTCAACCACCTTTTTGTGGGGCTCGACAGCTCCAGCTTCTTTTTGATGAACATTGCCGAGGTGGCGGTGCTGTGGGTGGGCGGCAACCGCGTGGGCGCCCACGCCATGCAGATCGCGAGCATCTCGGCGGTGCTGGAGTACGCGCTTCTGATCCTGTTCTTTGTGATGATGGCGCAGATGGTGGTGCTGACGCTTCCGCGTGCCGCCGCATGTCTGAACCGCGCACAGCAGGTGCTGGAGATTAAGCCGAGCATCGTCGATGGCCAGCGTACGCTCGATGCGGCCGCGTCCGACTCAAAGGACGGGGCCGATACGGTCGCCGTGTTCGATCACATGTCGTTTCGCTTTGACGATGCCGACGAGGACACCCTGTGCGACCTGAGCTTTGCCTGTCGTCGCGGGCAGACCACCGCGATCGTGGGCTCGACGGGCTCGGGCAAGTCGACGGTGGCAAAGCTTCTACTGCGCTTCCACGATGCCACCAAGGGCATCATTCGCCTGGACGGCGTCGATCTGCGCGAGCTTTCGCAAGGTGAGATTCGCGGGCGCATTGCCTATGTGCCGCAGAAGGCGTGGCTGTTCTCGGGTACCGTGGCAAGCAATCTGCGCTTTGGCAACGAGGACGCGACCGAGGCGGACATGCTTCATGCGCTGCAGGTTGCCCAGAGCACCTTTGTGCTCGATCAGCCGCAGGGGCTCGATACCCCGGTGGTGCAGGGCGGTACGAACTTTTCGGGCGGCCAGCGCCAACGTCTGGCCATCGCCCGTGCGCTCATGAAGCATGCCGATCTATATATCTTCGACGATAGTTTTTCGGCCCTGGACTTTAAGACCGATGCAGCCCTGCGCCATGCGCTGCAGGACGAGACGCGCGACGCCGCGGTGCTCATCATCGCGCAGCGCATCTCGACGATTCTGCACGCCGACCAGATTGTCGTGCTCAAGGATGGCGAGGTCGTGGGCCTGGGCACGCATGGCGAGCTTATGGAAACCTGCGAGGTGTACCGCGCCATCGCGGAATCGCAGATGAAGGGAGGTGAGTAGCATGACCGAGGAGCTCAAGAAGCAGGGCGGCCTTGTCGATGCCGCCGCTGCGGACGCTGCCGATAAAACGGTCGACCAGGCTGCCGCGTCGACCGAGCTGGATGACGCCGCCAAGGCGGCGGCCGGGCGCGAGGCTCGTCGTCAAGCGCTTTACGAGGAAAACGAACGAGCCGAGGATGAGCGTGCCCGCGCCGAGGCAGAGCGCATGCGCGACGTGGATGACGAAGACGAAGACGAGACGCCCCGTGATACCTGGGCGACGGTGCGCCGCCTGTGGAGCGAGGCTGCCGGCGACCATTGGCGCTTCTATATCGTGTTTGCGAGCATTGTGTTCTATGTCATCTTTAACACCGCCGCGCCGGCATATAGCGCCCGCGTGATCGATGAGCTGTGGGGCCACATTCAGGTGGCGTTTGCCAACGGAACCACCTTCAACATCACCTGGGAGAACTGCGGCAAGACCATCTTCGTCTACTTTATGATCTGGACTGCCGCCGCCTCGTTCTATGCGCTCCAGAGCTTTTTGATGTCGAGCGTGGCCGAACGCCTCAACCTGCGTCTACGCAACCGCATCGCACAAAAGCTCAACCGTCTGCCGCTTGCCTTCTTTGATGCGCATCGTCCCGGTGAGGTCGTCAGCCGTGCGACCAACGACTTGGACAAGATGTCCGAGAGCATGCAGCGCGGATTGCTGCAGCTGCTTGTGTCGATCGGCACCGTGGTGGGCGCCGTGGGCGTGATGTTCGTGTTTAGCGTGCCGCTTACGCTAGTCTTTTTGTTCTTTACGGCGTTGTCGCTGCTGGTGACCAAGGTGGTTTCGCGCCGTACGCATGATGTGACGGGCGAGCGTCAGGAGTGGGTGTCCAAAATCACGAGCGCGGTCGAGGAAGGCTATTCGGGCCGTTTGGTGATTCGCGCATTCAACCGCGAGCACCAGAGCTCTGCCGAGGTGCACGAGGCCTCGGGCGAGCTGGCGCGCGTGAGCACCAAGGCCGACTTTATGATTAACGCCGTCGGACCCGCGGTTCGCTTTATCGGTCGCCTGGCGCAGATTGTGATTGCGCTCGTGGGCTGCAGCATGCTGGTCGCCGGTCACATGACCGTCGGCGTGTTCCAGGCGTTCTTCCAGTTTATCTACGAGGCGTCCGAACCCATGACGCAGCTGTCGTTCACTTTTAACTCGCTGCAGAGCGCGCTGGCGAGTGCGGAGCGCGTGTTCGACCTGCTTGATGAGCCCGAGATGGAGGCCGATCCGCTGCCGGACGAGGCCGCCAAGCTGCCGGGTCGCATTGAGGGCCGCGTCGCTTTTGAGCACGTGCGCTTTGGCTATGCGCCCGACAAGCCGCTCATGCGCGACGTGTCGTTTACCGCCGAGCCGGGCCAGAAGATTGCCGTGGTGGGAACCACGGGCGCAGGCAAGACGACGCTCATCAACCTGCTCATGCGCTTCTACGAGATTGACGGCGGGCGTATTACGCTCGACGGCGTGGATACGAGCCGCATGGATCGCGGCGAGTTGCGACAGCAGTTTGGCATGGTGCTACAGGACGCCTGGCTGTTCGACGGCACGATTGCCGAGAACATCGCCTACGGCTGCCCCGAGGCAACGCGCGAGGAGATTGTTGCGGCCGCTCGCGCCGCCCAGGTCGACTTCTTTGTGCGCACCATGCCTCAGGGCTACGACACGCGCGTAGCCAACGATGCCGAAAGCATCAGCCAGGGCCAGCGTCAGCTGCTGACCATCGCACGCGTGCTGCTCAACAACCCGGCGATTCTCATCCTGGACGAGGCGACCTCAAGTGTGGACACGCGCACCGAGCTTGCTATCGGCCGCGCCATGGACGCGCTCATGCGCGGGCGCACGAGCTTTGTGATCGCGCATCGCCTGTCGACGATCGTGGACGCCGACCTGATCTTGGTCATGGACCACGGCAACATTATCGAGCAAGGCACGCATAAGGAACTGCTGGCTGCCGAGGGTGCTTACGCCGACCTCTATCTGAGTCAGTTCGCATAATGTGACAAAGGGACAGTCCCGCATGTCACATCAAAAGGAATGGCGCGCCGGGGATTGATTCCCTGGCGCGCCTTTTGCGTCGGTGCCGATATTGTTTTGTGCCGCTTGCGTTCCTAACGTTCGTCCATGAGCTTGGCGACGAGGGCCTTGAGCTCGGCCACCTCTCGCTCGAGTTCTTTGACGCGGCGGGCATTCTCGGTGATGCCCTGGCGGTTGAGGGCACTCTGCTCGGCGGCGTCATCGGGCATGTACTCGCGATGCTGCTTGGCGTCGAAACTCTCCTCGAACACACGGCAGCCGTTGCGCTTGATGATGCGTCCTGGCACGCCCACGACGGTGCAGTTGTCGGGCACGTCCTTGACGACAACCGAGTTGCCGCCGATTTTGACGTTGTTGCCGATGCGGATGTTGCCGAGCACCTTGGCGCCTGTGCCCACGGTGACGTTGTTGCCCAGGGTGGGGTGGCGTTTGCCGGTCTCGTTGCCGGTACCGCCGAGCGTGACGCCCTGGTAGAGCACGCAGTTGTCGCCCACGATGGTGGTCTCGCCGATGACGACGCCCATGGCATGGTCGATAAAGAAGTGCTTGCCGATCTGTGCGGCGGGATGAATCTCGACGCCGGTGATGTGGCGGGTGATTTGCGAGAGCACGCGGGCGAGCGAGCGATGACCGTGCTCCCAGAGCCAGTGCTCGGGCACGTGGTTCCACTTGGCGTGCAGGCCAGGATAGGAAAGGAAGATGACTAGACCGTTTTGCGCGGCGGGATCCTGCGCTTGGACGGTCTTGATGTCCTCGCGAATGGTATTGATAAAGCTCACCGGCCGCCCTCCCTTAGCGCCATGGCAATGCGATTCAATAAAGTATAGCGATTCGCTAGGGATTAGGAAGAACAATCTTGGCGGCATTGCGCAACAGGTGTCAGTTATGCAAACTTGCTGGTAATGGGGTCATGCTTTTGTGGGGTTGCGCACGAGGGGGCGCCGCAACCGTATACTGGTCAACTTGGACGTATCCGCGCCCACAACTGAGAGGTTTTACTTCATGGGTTTCATCAATTTTATCGCCGAGCTGCTCAAAGACCCGCGCACCGCGATTGCCAGCTGGATCGCCGCCGGCCCGCTTATGGCCTACGGCTGCGTGTTCCTGATCATCTTCATCGAGACGGGCGTGGTATTCTTCCCGTTCCTTCCCGGCGATTCGCTGCTGTTCGCCTCGGGTTTCTTTGCCCATAACGGCGGCTTTAACATCGTGGCTCTGTTGGCCGTCGCATGGTCTGCTGCCATCTTGGGCGATCAGTGCAACTTTATGATTGGCCATTTCTTTGGCAAAAAGATTATCGCTTCGGGCAAGGTGAAGGCCATGACGCCCGAGCGCATCAAAAAGTCCGAGGACTTCTTGGACAAGTGGGGTCACCTGGCCATCTTCCTGGGTCGCTTCTTCCCGTTTATCCGCACCTTTGTGCCCTTTATCGCCGGCATGGGCGGCATGCACTGGCGCAACTTCGTTATCTTTAACGTGCTGGGCGGCATTACCTGGTCGACGGTCTTTACGCTGCTGGGCTACTTCTTTGGCGGCATTCCCTTTGTGCAGGAGCACTTTGAGCTGCTGATTATCGGCATCGTCGCCGTGTCGATCATTCCGACCGTGGTCGGCTTGGTTAAGGCTAAACTGGGCAAAAAGAACGCATAGCTCGAGGCAGCGCACAAACTGTGTCGTTGAGGCCCGCCACTGCTTACGGTGGCGGGCCTCTTTAGCTTCGGTTGAATGAAAATACTTTACTTAGTTAAAGAAAAGCGTTTTATCAGGCGTGTGCGGGGAGTACAATCTCGTGCATGCGAATCGACGTGCCATGGGCTTTGGTGTTGTCCGCGTGTCCCGTCCGGCTCTACGCTCCGGGCGTGCGACGTTGCGACGCGGTCGGCCTCGGTCCTTGCGTGCGAGTTCGCGAGTATGCAACTGTGTATGTAAGGAGCGACACATGACTGTCGAGAAGAAGGATATCGATTGGGGTAGCCTCGGCTTTGGCTACATGAAGACCGATTACAGCTACGAGGCCCATTGGAAGGATGGCGAGTGGGACGAGGGCGGCCTGACCACCGACCACACCCTGCATGTCTCCGAGTGCGGCGGCATCTTCCATTACTGCCAGGAGGTCTTTGAGGGCCTGAAAGCCTACACCGCCGAGGACGGCAGCATCGTCTGCTTCCGTCCCGATATGAACGCCGAGCGTATGTACAACTCTGCCCAGCGCCTCGAGATGCCCCCGTTCCCCAAGGACAAGTTTGTTGAGGCCGTCAAGCAGGTCGTTTCTGCCAACGCCGCCTGGGTTCCGCCTTTTGGCTCCGGCGCGACCCTGTACGTGCGTCCGTTTATGATCGGCTCCGGTGACGTGATTGGCGTGGCTCCCGCTCCTGAGTACACGTTCCGCATTCTCGTGACTCCGGTCGGTCCGTACTTTAAGGGCGGCCTTAAGCCCGTTAAGCTGCGCGTTTCCGAGTACGACCGCGCCGCACCGCATGGCACCGGCAACATCAAGGCCGGCCTGAACTACGCCATGTCCCTCAAGCCCACGATGGAAGCACACCGCGAGGGTTATGCCGAGAACCTGTATCTCGACTCCGAGTCCCGCACCTATGTCGAGGAGACCGGCGGCGCGAACGTTCTGTTCGTGAAGGAGGACGGCACCCTCGTCGTTCCTCAGTCGCACACCGACTCCATCCTGCCCTCCATCACCCGTCGCTCGCTCGTTCAGGTTGCCGAGGATTTGGGCATGACCGTCGACCAGCGTCCCGTCGAGTGGGCCGAGGTCAAGGCCGGCGCCTTTGTTGAGTGCGGTCTGTGCGGCACCGCTGCCGTCATCTCTCCGGTTGGCGAGATCGACAACAAGGTCTATGGTGCCGATGAGACCGTGACCTTCCCGGCTGGCTACACCGAGATTGGCCCCGTGATGAAGAAGCTCCGCGAGACCCTGACTGGTATCCAGTCCGGTGCTGTCGAGGATAAGCACAACTGGGTCTATACCGTCGCGTAAGCTGTCTTAGCTGTCCGGCCCGAGGGCGACCTTCCTTTCCGGCGCGTCCTCGGGCCTGCGTTACCTCGGCGCTGCCGTTACGGGCAAAATAGATCTGAAAAAAGATGGCACGCGGCCTTTTAGGCCGCGCTTTTGTTTGCTTCGTGCCATGTGGGGGCGGTGGCGACGTGCATTTTTGCGAGTATTCTGCAATCGAAGGCCCCTGCATACCGACCTCGGGCAAAAATCGGGATTTCTCGATGTTTTCTACGAATGATGGGCGGGGTTATGGGCTGACAGCGTTTTGATTTGCAGGGACATTCGCGGTCTTTGGCATTTATCGTAGCGCCCGAAGCTCTTGGTTATGTTGAATACTCCTAAAAATGCACGGCGCTTAGAGGGGGACCTTCGCGAAAAAGGAAACCGCCCCGTCGAAGTATGCGTTCGACGGGGCGGTTTATACATTTGGCCGATTAAGGATGCGCTGCCAAACTACTAGAACTTGACGGTCGGGGCCTGGCGGGCTGCTTCGGCGGCCTCGAAGCCCTGGCGCTCCTTAAACTGGAAGATGCCGGCAAAGATGACAGCCGGGAACGTCTGAATGGCGTTGTTGTAGCTGAGCACGCAGTCGTTGTAGCTCTGGCGTGCATAGCTAATCTTGTTCTCGGTATCCTCGAGCGATGCCTGCAGCTGCGTAAAGTTAGTGTTTGCCTTAAGGTCGGGGTAGGCCTCGGCTACGGCGAAGAGCTGGCGCAGCGCACCGGTCAGCACGTTGTCGGCTTCCATCTTGGCCTCGGGCGTGGTGGCCTTGACGGCGGTGTTACGCGCACTGATCACGGCGGAGAGCGTCTCCTGCTCGTGCTTGGCGTAGCCCTTGACGGTCTCGACCAGGTTGGGGATCAGGTCGTTGCGGCGCTGCAGCTGCGTGTCGATGTTCTGCCAGGCGTTATCGATGCGGTTACGCTTGGTGACCATGTTGTTGTAGATGCCGGCGATGGCGCAGACAATCACAATGACAACAACGATGCCGATGATGACGGTAATCATGATGTCTCCGTTTCGAATGGCCGCGGCGGCATGCGCCAGCTGCCGTTGGTATAACGCTACTAGTATACCCGCAACGTTTTGTCGTGCCGAACTTTCCGGTAAGCGTTATGTTTTCGGCGGGGTCGGCACCGGGGTAAAACGCGCGAGGTACAGGTGTAAGATATGCGACAGATTGACGAGTGTTGTCTTTGCCCTGAGGATGGCGATACCAGTGGACCTTCGCATTAAGAAAACCTACCGCGCCCTGTTCGATGCCTTCACCGAACTTCTCGAGGAGCATCGTTTTGAGGACCTGACGGTTGCCATGCTGTGCGACCGCGCCATGATTCGCCGCACGACGTTCTACAAGCACTTTCGCGACAAGAACGATTACTTTGCCTTTTATATCGATGAGCTCATGTCGGGCTTGCCGCAAAAACAGCCCGATGAGGCCGGCGCAGTGTCTGCCGAGGACGTGCGCGCGCTTCGGCACGCGATTTTGGACGATGCCATGGATTTGATTCTGGCGCACGAGCAGCTCATGGATAACATTTTGGCAAGCAGCATGTCGGGCATGTTGACCAACGTTATTTGCGACCGCATTGCCCGCTCCATCCGCGAGCGTGTGATGAACGTGCTTGCCGAGGATGCCCTGGCCCCCGTGTCACTCGAGACGACGTCTGAGTTTGTCGCCGGCGGTATTATTCGACTTTTCACGATATGGTGGGAATCGGGCCACGATCTTGAGCGTCGACCCGAGATGGCCGACGTGGTCGATGCACTGTTTGAGCGGACCATGACACCGGTGCATCACTAAAAGTGGCGGAGAGAGGGGGATTCGAACCCCCGGAACGCTCTCGCGCTCAACGGTTTTCAAGACCGCCGCATTCAACCGCTCTGCCATCTCTCCGTGAGTCGTAATGATAGCATCGTTTTGAATTTGCAACAGGGAAGGCGAACGATGACGATCACCGAAATCGACGAGAAGTTCATGCGCGAGGCGTTGGCGGAGGCGCGAGCCGCCGCGGCGGTGGGCGAGGTGCCCATTGGCGCTGTGGTGGTGCGCGCGGGTGAGATTGTCGCGCGGGCGCATAATCGTCGCGAGCTCGACCAGGACCCTTCGGCGCATGCAGAGTTCGCGGCCCTGTGCGCTGCCGCTCGGTCGCTCGGTCGCTGGCGCCTTTCCGATTGCACGGTCTACGTGACGCTCGAGCCCTGCTGCATGTGTGCGGGCCTTATGGTCAACGCGCGCGTGGGGCGCTGCGTGTATGGCGCGAGCGACGCCAAGGCGGGCGCGTTGGGATCCCTATACGATTTGAATGCCGACTCGCGCCTGAATCATCGGTTTAACGTGACGGCTGGCGTGCTGGCAGACGAGTGTCGTGGGGTGCTGAGCAGCTATTTTAGTGGGCTGCGTGGCACCGATGGTGCTGACTGCGGTTGCGGGGCCGATCTTGAGGCGCATGCCGCTCATGCCGAGGCGCTCGTGTGTGCCGAAGATATTGCCGTTGAGGCGGTCGATTTTGGTGCCGCGCGCCGCCGGCCCCGCCGTGTGCTGTTGGCGATCGATTCCTTTAAGGGCAGCGTTTCGAGCGCGCAGGCGGAGGCGGCGGTTGCCGAAGGCGTGCGCCGCGTTTGGCCCGATGCCGAGGTGCGCACATTGCCGCTGGCAGATGGTGGCGAGGGAACGCTCGATGCCATCGCCGCATGCGGTGGCGAGCTTGTGACCTGCGATGTCGCAGGCCCCTTGGGCGACCGCGTGTCTGCCCGGATGCTGGTGGACGGCGAGCGCGAGTCCGCGGTCATCGAGATGGCCGAGGCGGCCGGCATTGGGTACTCGCCTTGCACGGAATCGGCGGCGCTTGCGGCTTCGACCTATGGCGTGGGCGAGCTGATGCTCCGTGCGGTTCGTGCCGGGGCAAAGACTATCTATATTGGCTTGGGCGGCAGCGCCACCAACGACGGTGGCGCCGGCATGCTGCAGGCGCTGGGCGCGCGTGTGGTCGATGATCGGGGCTGCGATGTCGCCCCCGGTCTTGCCGGCCTTGAGCAGGTGGCGAGCGTTGATTTGGCGCCAGCGCTGCAGGCTTTGGATGGCGCTCGTATCGTTGTGCTATCGGATGTCGAGAATCCGCTCGTAGGGCGTCGCGGTGCGCTGGCAGTGTTCGGTGGACAGAAGGGTCTGCCGGCGGATGATGCCGAGGCGCTGGGTAAGTACGACAGCTGGATGGTCGGCTACGGCCGCCTGCTCGATACGGCAATTGTCGAGGCTCGGGCCCAGGGGTTGTTGCGCGCACCCGAGGGCGCACGGACATTTGGCTCGGTGCTCGGCGTGCCCGGCGCGGGCGCTGCCGGTGGCTTGGGCGCGGCGTTGCTGGCGCTCGGTGCGGAGCTGCGTTCGGGCGTGGAGACGGTGCTCGATCTCGTGGGATTTGACGAGCGTGTACGCGATGTCGACCTGGTCATAACGGGTGAGGGCAATATGGATGAGCAATCCGCCGCCGGCAAAGCGCCGGTGGGTGTGGCCCGCCGTGCCATGCGCTATGGCAAGCCGGTGGCCGCTGTCGTGGGCGGTCGCGCCGTCAACCTGGATGCGGTGTATGAGCAGGGCATCGACTTGGTGCTTCCGATCTGCCGCAAGCCCATGCCCCTCGACCAGGCGCTCGGTGTGCAAGAAGCCACAACCAACCTCATCTGTGCCGGTGAAGCGGCTGCTCGATCCTGCGACCTCGGCCGCATCTAGAAAAGCAGTCTTTTTGCACTTCAGGTGTTGACGCCGCCATTTATGTGCCATTAGTAGATTGCTCTTCGTTCGGTTGTTCGCCAATTAATCCTGCCAATTAATTACCATTTCGGGCGAAGACGTGGATTATCTCCATGATGGGCCTCTTTGGTCATAATGTTGTCTTTAACTGTCCTTAATCAATAGATCGCTCGTGGGAAGAGAAGGCGACACCAGAGGGGGAGAAGGGAATTGGAGAGGAAAGTTTTCGGCGGGGGGGGGCAGAGAGTCGCTGCTCTCTGCCTTGCGCTGGTTCTCGGCTTCGGATGTTTATCCGTTGGCGCGACGGCCGGTGTCGCATATGCGGCCACGGAATCGCGGGCTGCGTATACTGCGGAGGAGTTTGAGATCACCCAGGACGGCGTGACCTATTCGTGCGAGACCACGGATAAGGGAACGGCGGAAATCACAGGTATTGTTGCCGACGACAGTGTGACCGCGGTGAGTGTGCCCAGCTCTATCGAGCATGGTGGCCAGGCCTACAAAGTCACCAAACTTTATTTCTCGTCTGGTATCGTGGCCAAGAACGTTGAGCAGCTGACGCTTCCCGACACGCTCGAAAAAATGTACGGAGGGAATTTCCGGAGGTTCGCAAAGGTCAAGGAGCTCCATATCCCTGGCTCCATCAAGAACTTCGGTTGCTCGCTGCAAAACGCTGGCTCGCTCGAAAAGCTCTATTTCGATGAGGGCGTCGAGGAGATTAGCGCCAACATGATGGTCTATGGCTGCAGCAACCTTTCGGAGATCGATCTCCCCTCCACCCTCAAAATGATTTCGGGCTCGGGCGCCTTCGAGGGGGCTACGGCCCTCACGGGCATCGAGTTTCCAAAAGATGTCGCCTTCTCCGACACCATAACGGGCGTGTTCGAAGACTGCACGTCTCTGACAAGCGTGTCGTTGCCCGCCTCGGTTACCAAGATCCCCTCGCACATGTTTGACGGATGCACCTCTCTCACGTCCGTCACCGCGCTGAGCGAAATCGAGTCCATCGGGGATGGGGCGTTTCGGAATTGCTCGAGTTTAACCGGGATCGATTTCCCGGGCACATTGACGAGCATCGGATCCTCTGCTTTCCAGGGGTGTGCCAGCCTGGTGAGCGTGCCCAATCTAAGCAAGGTAACAAAGATGGGCTGGGGGGCGTTTTACGAGTGCAAAAAACTGCAGGCGTCCGTGGATCTGTCCTCGCTTCAGAACATTCCGGACAATGCGTTCTGCTACACGCCGGTTAAGATCGTGGGGCTCTGCGACAGCCTGAGGAGTATCGGTGACTGGGCCTTTATCCAGAGCAACGTTGCCGTCCAGCTCCCCAGGACACTTGAGAAAATTGGCAACTACGCCTTCTATTACGGCACGTTGCCGGAGCAGTTTTCCGTTCCGGATTCCGTGACTTCCGTTGGCACGGCAGCCTTCTCGGGCGTAGATGGCGTGAAGGATGTGACGATCGGGCGCGGCCTCACCAAAATACCCTCGGGTATGTTTGACGGCAGCACGGTTCAAAAGATCACAATCGAAAACAGCATGGACGACATCACCGGCTCGGAGAACCTCCCGTTCTTTGGCGTCGATATCGTCTACACGCGCGAGTCCATCGATGACGGCGTCGGCGATACCGTGAGCAATGACAGCACCAAGACCCTTCAGGATCTGGTCAACGAGGCCCCCGATGGCAAGGAAACCGTCATCACCCTGAAAAAGCACGTGAAGCTCGGCTCCACGCTCACGATTCCTGCCGGGAAGATGATTAAGATCACGTCGGATAAGCCCTATACCATCTTGGCAAAGAAAAGTGGCGTCTCTGTATTGGTCAATGTTGCCGAGAGGGCGTCCCTCGAGCTGTCAGGGAAAGCGTCCCTGAGAGGCCGTTACAACAAGGGCGCCATTATTTCTAGCAGGGGAGCAGTTGTGCTCTCTGACGAGGTCGTCGTGTACGACGGCACCACGAGCAGTGATAACGCGGGCGCCGTCGACGTGTCGGGAGAAAATGCCTCGCTTACCATGACGGGCGGCGTTATCGAGCAGTGCGAGCTGCGCCATTCGTATTGCGGTGCCGTTCGCGCGTCCAGTGGCGCTCATGTAGTTATGAGGGGTGGCGTTATCCGTAACAACGGAGTCGTTACCGGGGCCACCAATTGCTATTGGCTTACATCTTCTGGCGTCATTTTGTGGGGCGATGCTCGCTTTGACATGAGCGGAGGCCGCATCGAGGGCAACAACGGTTATCGAGGCAGTGCGGTGCTTGCGTACGGCCAGGGTAAGGGCGAAAACCAAAGAACCAAGTTCACGATGACTGGTGGCCAGATTTCCGGCAACAGGAGCAGTAGGCTGGAGGCGGCCTACGATCCTTCCGGAGCAGTTCATATTGAGGGCAACGCCGAGTTCACCATGACGGGTGGAGAGATTAAGAACAACGTTGTGTCTGGCAAGGGCAAAGGCAAAGGCGGCGGAGTGTGTGTGGTTGACCCGGGCTGCCAGGGCGGCGAAAAGGGGAATACTGCTTTCACCATGCAGGGCGGATCCATATCTGGCAACTCCGCTTCCGCCGGCGGAGGCGTCTATACCTATTCGAATGACGTCACGCTCAGCGCGGGCGAGATCAAGGGCAATACTGCTTGGAGCATGGGTGGCGGCGTGTATAGCGAAGGCAACGAGTATCTTGGCTATAGTACGCTCCATATCGAAAACGCTCTCGTTGTTGATAACCATGCGGATAAACAGGGCGGCGGCATGTGGTTCTGCCCGACCGGAGATGCCAAGGTCTACGTCCAGGACGGCGGCCTGATCGCCAGGAACACGGCTGGTGAGGCGGGAGACGACTTTGTCTTCACCGGCTTCAAAGACGCCAAATACAAACTGACCTTGGCCAACCGCGCTCCGGGCGGCGGAAAGGTCAGCTGGTACAGAGACGGTGGGCTGTTTAACCCCGAAGGCACTTATGCGGCAACAAACCCCGAAATCCCGCGATTCTCGCCCGGTGGTGACAACGGCGAGCCCCTGTCCTTTACCGACGCCACGCCGAACGTCGCGCTTAAATCTGTGATGAGCGAGGATGCGTATAACCTCGGCGGCGGTCAGACGTCGCTGACGATCTCTGGCAATATGGCGCCGTTGGGAGGCGGCATCGGCGCCAACGGCGGTGTCGTCATCGGTAAGTCCGAGAATATCGACATTCCCATTAAAAAGGTCTGGGAGAACCCCAGGATTCCCCATCCTGATGAGGTCAAAGTAAATCTCAAGAACGGCGATACCGTCATCGATTCGATCACCCTGAGCGAGTCCAACGGCTGGAAGGGCTCCTTCAAGGGCCTGCCCAAGTACTCCGAGTCCGGCTCCGAGGTCCGCTACACCGTGGCCGAGGTGCCCGTCGAGGGCTACAGCTCTAAGGCCACCGGCGACGCCAAGGACGGCTTCACCGTGACCAACACCTCCACGGCCAAGGTCTCGGTGCCCGTCGAGAAGAAGTGGGTCGGCCCGGCGGCCAAGAAGGCCACCGTGCGCCTGCTCGCCGACGGCGAGGACGCCGGCCAGTCGATCGAGCTCAGCGAGTCCAACGGCTGGAAGGGCTCCTTCAAGGGCCTGCCCAAGTACTCCGAGT
>CATWID010000011.1 GCA_958350755.1 uncultured Collinsella sp. | reverse complement strand
TTCGTTGCCGGCGATGAATCATCAGCAGCGTCGACATCAACAGAACCCGCATCACGCGAGGCCTCGCCATCATCGTCTGCAGTAGCAGCGTCCACGGCAGCGTCCGCAGACGGGACGTTGCTCGCAGCGTAGGCAGCAGCCACAGGACCCATCAAGGATGAAATGGTCAAAAGACCAGCAAGAGAAAAAGCTGTTGAGGCACGCAATGCCTTTTTCATATTGAATCCCCCGTCACAAATAATGTTACTAAGAGAAGATTATCTTACAATCTCCTCTGCATCGGAAGTCCAGTTATTCGAAGCGCGGGAATTGTTATAAAGGCAGGCAGAAACCTGCTCTTATAAAAAGCAGGTTACGTTCTCAGCAAACTTTTGTTTTTTCGTCCTTCCATGGACACAGTGCTAGCTCTAGTTTTTGAAGCAATTAGCGGCGCCCCAAACAGCGCAAGTGCCAGTAACACGAAAATCCACTGAAGCACGCAATTCGTTTAAGCACGTGACGGACGACGAAAGCGTGTACGCAGCCGCGAAATACAGCAAAAAGCCCCATGTTTCGCTTGTATCAGAGGCGTCTGGGGCTTCATCGAAAGAGTAGCCTGGCTAACGCATTCAAGAAAAATAGAGCGTGGTCTTCATGAATCAAACGCCAGTATGCAACGCTCGCGCGCGTCTTTGAATCTTCTAATGAGCAAGAAGAGGGGGGTCTAGGAAAGACCTAATAGTTCTTGGAATCTGGGAATCGTCGAACTCACCATCTTTAAACAAGAGAATCATATAGCTTCTTATCGTTCTGTCTCGAAAAGATATGAGTGACCAGATGCACATCGTGGGCCTTTGAAATACAATCTTCGTCCCTTAAAGATTCAGCAACATAACAACCGCCCCAATCAAAAAACCGAGATAGCCCCGGCTGATAATCAAAGAGGCGGTTGGATTGGCAACACCTATTTGGACGATTCCGGGAGGGACAGCCCCGCCTCCCTGAACTCGACCGGCGACATGTAGCCCAGCGTCGAGTGGATCCTGAAATTGTTGCACCAGTGCACGTAGTCCGAGAGTTTGACCCGGAGCTCGCGCGTCGTGCCGAACGTCTCGCGGTGGACGAGCTCGGCCTTCAGTATCCTGTTGGTCGACTCGTCGACGGCGTTGTCGTAGGGGCAGCCCATGGCCGACAGCGACCTCTCTATGCCGAAGGCCTCGAGCATCAGGTCGATCTCGGCGTTGTCGAACTCGCTGCCGCGGTCCGTGTGGAAGACCTCGATGTCCGAGATCGGGAAGGAGAGCGTCGCGAACGCCGACCTGACCAGCCGGGCGTCCTTTGTGTTCTGGTGGCGAAGCTCCTGCGGTGGTACATTTCATTTTTCAGCGTCGCAAAGAACGACTCTGCGACGGCGTTGTCGTGGCAGTTGCCGGTACGGCTGCAAGAGAGGCGCACATGGTTGCCCCTGGCCCACTCAGCGAGCTTGCGGCTGGTGTACTGCGCCCCCTTGTCCGAGCGGAATATGGCGTTCTCTGCCACGTACCCGCGCGCACGCGCGCTCTCGAGGGCGCTGACGACGATATCGGCGGTCATGCGCTCGGACAGCGACCAGCCCACGAACATGCGGGTGTTCAGGTCGATCACCGTCGACAGGTAGAGCCAGCCCTGGCCGGTGCGCAGGTAGGTGATGTCGCCGACGAGCTTGTAGGTGGGCACTGGGCTCGTGAAGTCCCGCCTGATCAGGTCGGGCCTTGGCTTGGCGTCCCTGTCGGGGACCGTCGTCCTCTTCGACTTGTACGGCGTGCAGCCGCGGATCCCCAGCTCGCGCATGCACTTGCGCACACGGTACAGCGTGATGCCGCGCAGGCCGTCGGGCAGGAAGCACTTCACGAACCGCGCGCCGAAGCGCCTGTCGGACTCGAGCCACACGCGCCGCACGGCGTCGCGCGCCTCGGACCAGTCGTCGACGGGGCAGCCGTTGGAAACCCAGCTGCAGTGGCCCGACCGGCTCACCCCCAGCACCTTGGCCATCATCGCCACCGTGAAGTTGCCCTTCTCGCCTCCATGAGCCTGTACCTGGCTAGAGTGCCTGCTCTT
The DNA here is from genome assembly GCA_958350755.1 of uncultured Collinsella sp. Classification (GTDB taxonomy): domain Bacteria; phylum Actinomycetota; class Coriobacteriia; order Coriobacteriales; family Coriobacteriaceae; genus Collinsella. The sequence goes on along the minus strand of CATWID010000011.1, from coordinate 48,087 downwards.
TGGCGAAGAAGGCCGCGGCTTTTATTAGGAACGCGTTCTCCGCCTCGAGCTCGCGTATGGCTTCCTCGCCTCGCGAAGCTCGCGCTCCTCGGCCCTCGGGTCGGGCTCGCCCCCCAACTCGCGCTTGCGCTTGAGCACCCAGTCGTTCACCGTCTTGGGGTTGAGCCCGAGCTCCCCGCAGACCTGGGTTATGGGGCGCCCCGTGGAGATGACGTAGTCGGCTGTCTCCCGCCTGAACTCGTCGGTGTACTTCTTCTGATTGGCGACCATGAGGCAATCCTTCCGTCCATCGGCTTGAATGCAGTCTAGGGCATCGCGGCCACACGATCCCTCCAGCCCGCGTGTCCGAAAAAACGATACAGGTCAGAGGTCGCCCCGCGACGCGGCGCCACGCGACGAAGTGCAACCGCAGGCTGATCGACCGCAGGGAGGCCATGGCCGCCGCCGGCAAGAGGCCGTGCATGGCCAACTGCGCCACGGCGCGCGAGATGGCGTGCTGGGTGTGGGCCATAGCCGGGATGGCGGCGGCGTAGCGCGCCGCCGCCCCCGGACACGGGTTCCGACCCCGGCGCGCGCCGCGCTCGAGGCCGTTGGGAGGCCATCCGAGTCCCTTTTCTGGGCGGCGGGAGACCGCCATGCCCGCATAAAGACTCCGATTTCGCCGCGAGGCCCCCAGCCGTAGCAACGAAATGCGCAGCCGAGAAGGCCACGCGCGGATATTAGAATGCCGAACGTGCGTCGAGCAGACACGCCCTCCAGCGGCGCGGTCGCAGGGTGAAGATAGGTAGGCCCGGCCGTGCGCGGTAGCTCCGCGGGCGGCCGGGCCGGTTTTGCCTCTTGGCAATGTTCAACTCATATTAAAAGGGAGGAGTCGACTGATCGGCCCCTCCCACGGCGTTTCGCCGTTTCTCTCGTCACATATTAGCACACGGAAGGAACGTCACCGCTTGCGCCCGTAGCCATCGATGAACCCCTCAATAAATCCGTATTTCTGCCGGTCACCGCTTCCGACGATCATCATGTACGTATCAACCCCGACAGCGCTCTCGAGCTTCTCGAGCTCCCGCAGGCATTTCCGAAGAAAATCTCTGGAACGCTTCTTCTGATGCGTTAGCAAGGTCAATAGGTAGGCCAGGAGAACGATGTAGTCGATTATGGAATTGAAATTCAACCTGTACCCGATAGAAAGATCCTCATCGAGAAGCTCGCCAACCGCGGCCAGGTTTCTGTCGGTCTTGGGATACTTAACCGATTGGCTGAACCTCGAATCAAATACCGCCCCGTTATGGGCGACCGCGTTCCTTAAGGGACGAATCGTCTCGACGATGTTGATGACGATGCCGGGGTTCGCATGTAAGAGACCTAGGTCGCTTGCGATATCGGCGAGGATTTCATCGGGAAGGCTTCTGCATACGCTTGTGAGATCGCCGAGGGTCATCACCTCGAAAATGCTCCAAACGGGCGCGTCATCGTCGCGATCGACATAATGCTTCACGAGATCGTTTTTGTAACTCCGTCTCACGATGTTCTGAAGCTGGCTCTTGAGCTTGAGCTTTTCCCCCATCTGCCCGTTCACGACCCTTCCGTTGACATCCCTGCATGTCCGGAGGCCGCGCTTTAAGAAGGTCGCCAGCCCGGGGTCCTCTATGTTCTCAAGTATTCTGGCCAAGACTATGTTTTTAACCGCCGTTTCGATGAACATTATCTCCGGGTAGATTGCAGCCTTGATGGCGGAATCGAACCCGTATATGTCCATGAGTGCATCGAACGAAGGGAGGGGGAGCGCATTTTTGGGCTTTCGGACAAACCGGAAGCCTTTATAGCCATGGAAATAGCCCATGTTTCTCAGCAGTATCTTTCTGTCGCTCCCCCGCAAATCCTCCATACCGTGATTCGTCCTCATGTGCTTCATGAGGGAATTGATGCTCATGCCCTTCTTCATCGAACCTCCCTTGGCCTCCTTCTAGGAAATTATATCCCAGCCCGCCTCGACGGGGCGAGCCTGTCGTTGGCGCCGGCCTATTTGTGTTTGTGTTTGTTAACGTCGTGATTGCGGGTTTGGTCACATCCGATTTTCAGAATTGAGCACGATAGTTTTTCGGTTTTGAGCACGGCCACGCCGACCAGACCGCATGCCTTAACGTTGTCGGTGCGTCGTATCGGCAACGAGCAAAGGCAGGAGGGAATGATCGACGTGGACAAGATAGAGGACGCAGGTGGCGGGCTGCAGGGCCATGCTCGAGGCCGAGCTCGCGCACAGGGACGCGACCAAGAGGGCACGGCTGCTCAGGCAGGCGAGGCTCCCCGTGCACAAGTCGGCCGAGGGGTTCGACTGGTCGCACGTGCGGTTCTCCGAGGGCTGGGGCCGCGACGACATGCTTTCGCTGGGCTTCGTCGGCGCCCGCGAGGACCTCGTGTTCTTCGGCAAGACCGGCAGGGGCAAGACCCACATGGCCGTGGCCCTGGCGATGCGCACGGCCGCCGCCATCTGGTCGTCGCCGAACACCGCGCCCCACCGGCTGAACTCCAGGTTCGTGGTGATGACCACCGACTGCCGCTCGTAGGCGTCGGCGAACACCTAGAAGAGCGCGCGCGCCGTCGGGATCCAGCGGCAGGAAGCCGAGCTCGTCGATGACGAGCAGCCTAGCGCAGCCGATGAGCGCGGCCTCACGGTCAAGGCGCCCCTCGTCGCGGGCGCGCCGCAGCCGCATGACGAGCGATGACGCGGTGAAGAAGCGGGCCTCCATCCTCCGCTCGCACGCCAGCATGCACAGCGCCGAGGCCATGTGCGTCTTGCCGGTGCTGACGTCCCCCACCAGCACGAGGTCCTCGCAGAAACCAGTTTCATGGAGCGTTTCATTGAAAATCCCCCTAATCTAGCAACGGTTTAAAGTCTACTAGATTGGGGGGACGCGAGCCAAGTCGACAAAGGCAGTTAACCGGCAGCTATTCATGCCTCGATTTAGAACCGCTCGAGAATCTCCGCAGCATTCTCTCGCAGATAGATATCTAGGTCCGGCACGGCAAACTGCACGTAGCCCCTCTGTGGTGCCTGAATAACCTCTCTTTGTAGCAATTTGGCCCTAATAGAGCTGATCTCATTGGTCTTTTTACCCATGCGCTTAGCAATCTCGGCTGATTTGGACTGTTGTTTATCCTCGCACATCGCCAAAAGGTATTTGATATCGTTAGGCCCCAGTCCGGAAATCGCTGGCTCGTGAACAACATCGTGAAAACGAGCCTCTGCCAGCGCAATGCCTTCGGTGACGTCGCGCTCGCTCACAATGGCACTTTTGGCACGATGCAAGTTGGCGCGCTGCCAAATAGAATAACCGACCAGCTGCACCAGATAGGCATAGCCCTTAGTGGCCTTAGCGGCTCTCGACAGAAGATTGTCCTCTATGGTCACAGTCGCGACAAAACTATCGCCCATAGAGAGCGCTACCTCCACTTGTTTGCCTTTCTAGGGAATCGATTAACAGCCAATCATCGTTTAAATAATTATCGCAGACTATATCGGATAATATCGTGTTGTATAAGTCTGTATAAACGTATCGCGGAAGTATCGAGCTATCGTGATGCATTGCAGCAAATCGCCTAGACGTTGCTATCTTCTCAGCTCATATCGAAAGTAAGTTGAGGGCTTCCTAATATCCATTTTTTAAAGCGAGAAATACTCACTCGCAGCGGATATGTTCGGCCCCAACCACGGATCGCCCGTCAAGAAGAACTCAGGCCAGCGCTGAATGAACAGTGCTTGCTCGCGCTTCCAGCGGCGCAGCTTTTCCTCGTTGGCCTCTTCCCTACCGCGCGAGGTGAACTCGTAGTGGTACAGCTCGGCATAGGGCGTAAAAATGGTGCGGAAGCCCGCCTCCCACACGCGCAGGCAAAAGTCAGCGTCGTTAAAGCCAACGGCGAATTCCTCGTTATAGCCGCCGACCTGCTCAAATACGTCGCGTCGCACCATCTGACAGGCGCCCGTCACGGCACTAAAGTTGCCCGGGCGCACAGCGCGGGCAAGATAGCCCTCGCGCTTTGCTGAGAAGTCCTGGTTGGCATGGGCAAGTGCGCCGCGCACGCCAACCAAAATGCCGGCATGCTGCACCAGATGATCGGCAAAGTAGAGTTTGGCGCCCACCACGCCCGCATCGGGACGCTGCAGATACCCCATCATCTCTTCGATAAAGTCCGGACTTATGACCTCGGTATCATTGTTGAGCAACAGCAGATAGTCGCCTCTGGCATGCTCCACGCCAAAATTAATGATCTGAGAGTAATTGAACTCGCCCGGCCAGTACACAACGCGCGCGATGCCCTTGCCTTCAGATGCTGCAGCCACGCGCTCTGGCAGGGTTTCGTAATACGCAAACGTCTCCGGAGCTTCGCTGTTGTTCTCCACCAAGACAATCTCGTAATTGGCATACGTGACTCTCTGGGCGATCGACATTACACAGGCGTCGAGCGTCTCAATGTGATCCTTGGTGGGAATCACAATGCTCACCAGCGGCGCAGGCTCCGGCAGCGCATAGCGCATGCGGTAGACAAACGGCGTCTCGGTCTCCTCGACCGTTCCGCAAATGCCCAGCGCGTTAAAGTGGCGCTGAAGCGCAAGGCGCCCGGCTTCAATAGCATACGGCTTGCTATCGGCAGAACCATCGGCGGTCGATCCCGGATGCACGCGCCAGTGATACAGCACATGCGCAACGTGCTCAAAGCGCGCGCCGGCCGCAAGGCAGCGGAGCGTCAGGTCGTAATCCTGGGCACCCGCAACGTCTTCTGGGGACATACCAATGTGATCGATGAGCGCCTTCTCCACCATAAGGAAATGCGTCACGCAGTTATGGCTATAGAGCAGGTCGACGTTGAGCCGCGTCTTAAAGACCGGCTGGCCCCACTCCCCCGTTTTCTGGAACATGTCCTCGTCGCAGAACAGGACCTGGGGACGCTCGTCCTCGGCAGTCTTGTTCAGCGCGGAAACATAGCGGAATAATGCGTCCGGTTCCAGGATGTCGTCATGGTCCAAGAACGCGAAGTAGTCTCCAGTCGCCTGCTGAATACCAGCGTTGGTGTTGAGCACAATGCCGCCGTTGCCGGGCAACTCGATGCGGCGAACGCGCTCGTCATTGGCGTCGGCCGCAAGATTAGACACCGCGTCCCATACGGGCGAGGCATCCAACAGCAGCAATTCCCAGTAGCCATAGCTCTGGGCTAGCACCGAGTCCAGCAGCTCGCGCAGGTAGACCCGATCAGTCTTGTAGCACGGCACCACAATACTCACGAGCGGCCTATAGGCAAAGGTCGCCGAAGCGGCACGCTGGCACACCAAATCACCCGGCTTTGCACGATGCTGTTCAAACCAACGTCGATAAGCTGCGTCGTCTGCACGCGCGTCCTTCATGCGGTTCCAGCTGTCATCGACCATGCCGTTGTACAGGCGACCATCCATAGCGCAAAAACCACTCTGGATCCGCTCTGTGGGATCGCTCACAATCGCGACAAAATCTCGTATATCCTGAGGCATTTCAACGCTCAGATACGTTTTATTGACGCGGCATCCGTTGCGCTGCGGCACATCGGTCTGCGACTCAAACACATGCACGGTGGCATTGATGGCATTCATATGCGTATCGAAGATCTGGAGCTCAGGTACGCACTGGGGGTCTCCCGCCCAGGTAACCTCATAGCGCCACACCGCGCCGGCGTCTGCCGGCAAATAGCGAATGGCATCAATCTCGTAGCGGACGCAGTGTTCGCCACGCTGCGCATCGCGGATAAGCGCGCACAGCGTAGGCTTTGCTTTGTAGTTAATCTTGGATTCCAGCTTGGCCACGCGGCTATCGAGGCGAATGGAGCCAAGCTTATGGCCACCGGATGCAAAAACGACATCTATCGACGAGCCATCCAAAAACGGAAGCACCAAGACAGCGAGCTCGCGCTCGCAATCGGAAACGGAAGGGCAAAGCGCCAGCACACGGCCATGATCGACCGGGAGCACCAGCGACGGCACACAAGAACCGCTCGTCGTCGCATGGGCAAACGCCTGAGAGCCCTCCCGCTCAATAAGCGCGGCAACATCCTGACCGGCAAAACGAAGCAGCACAAACAGACGGCCCTGACTGCGGCAAAGTGCCAAACGCTTGATACTCATCTACACTTCTCGCTTTCCCAGGGCGTTCGCTGCCATGCGTTTGCAGGCACCCAGGCGCCCAAACCTCAAGACGTCGTAATAGAACATGAGCTTTTTGCACTCACGGGCATTGGGGGCCTTGCCGGTAAGCGCCGCACGCACCATAGCAGCAACAGAAGGAGCGCAGTGTGCGAGCGCAGCATCGCTGCCCACGGCAGAACCGGCAAGCTCCGTGGCAACGGCAGCAAACACCTTGCCGCAGTCCGTACCCAACAGCCTGAGCGCATCGTACAGCACCAGATCGCAGAGGAAGTACGCGAGGTCATCGGCATGCTGGACATCGAGACCGTCGCGCTGCCAGTCAGCCAGCACCGCGGAGTAAATCTTCACGTGCTCCAACAGTCGCGTCTCGTCGTCATAGCGCATGGTGTCCATAAGTGAGCCTTTGCGCGCGACACGGTAGTCATACAGCTTGTTCGAGATAAGCGCTGTCTTGCGCGAACGACCGTACACGGCAAAATCGAAGACCTGGTCCTCGCCATACTTAACGGTTTCATCGAACACGATCCCATTGCCCAGCAAAAACTCACGTTTGCAGGCGGTGCGCCATGCAAAGGGGCGAGACGCTTCCCTAAACAGCAGTTCGGAGCTATAGCCCTCAAACGACACATCGCGTGGGCTCAGCACATAGTTAAGCCACGGATACCCCGCCTCGAGCGGATATGGATTCGCCCCAAATGTCAAAACGTCGCAGCCCTCACGCTCAAAGGCGCCGACGATCACACGGCACGCATCGGGCGTAAAGCGATCGTCGGAATCCAAAAACGCGACGATAGGCGCCGTGGACGCGGCGATGCCTGCATTACGCGCGCTCGACAGACCGCCGTTCTCTTTATCGACCAGCGTAAAGCGCGCGTCCTTTTCGCAATAGGTAGCCGCAATATCGCGCGAACCGTCCGGCGAGCCATCGTTGACCAGCACGCCCTCCCAATCGGGCATGTCCTGCGCAAGCAGGGAGTCCAGGCACCAGGCCAGGCACTCCTCCACTTTGTAGATGGGAACGACAACGGAAATCTTGGGGGTAGCCATAATCACTCGCTCCTACTGTGCCGCCGGCACGTCATCGGGATGCGGATTGTCTCCATAGGCACGCTGGTACGTCAGCACACGCCATACCAGCGGCAGCCCACCAATCCTAAAGTAATGCTTAAACGTGTTCAGCTTGCCGGGCTTCTTAAAATCAAAACGCGAATCCATGTAGGCGCGGGGCGATTTAATCATCAACCGTAGGTCGGTCTCGCCACGCGGATCAAACAGCGACAGGTCAAAGCGACCGGCATCCCAATCGGCCTTGAGCTCGGGTGAAGCCTTCTCCCAAAACCGCTCGCGCAACTCATCGACCAGGCGCCCATCATTCCAACGGTACGTATCGACCTTCATGCGCATTAAAATGCCCTGGAGCTGAGCCTTGAGCTCAGGACGCTCGTCCAAAAAACGTTGCATCTCGGCATATTCGTCGCACACGCAAAACACCTTGTTGGGCGAATTAACGGAGCTCTTCTCGTTATCCTGGCGATAGCACAAAATGGGGTCCGCAATAAACGCGGCACGCTCGGCGCAAGCCCAAACCTTAAAGTTAAAGCCTGCGTCCTGATACGAGGCACCCGGCGTGGGAAGGAACCGAATCTGATTGTCGTTGAGAAACTCGCGCCGATAGATAGCCGACCAAATGGAAGGTTTGCGGTAGAAGATGCCCGGGCGATCGACGGGGCGATATGCGGCGCCCGTCATATGCTCGTCGATGATCCCAAACAGCTCACGGCGCTCGCGGGGCGTGGACCAATACAGGTAAAAGTCGCCCTTTACCACATCGGCATGCTCAACATCGGCCTTGGCGACCAGCTTTTGGAGCGAATCCTCAAACATATAGTCATCGGACTCAAGGATGCCCACGTACTCACCGCGCGCCATCTCCAGGCCGCGGTTCATCGAGTCGCCGTAGCCGCTGTTGGCTTTATCGATCATCTTCACACGGGGGTCTCGCTCCATGTACTCGCGGATGATGTCTGGCGAGCTATCGGTGGAGCCGTCGTTGATACAGATGATCTCGATATCCTTGAGCGTCTGCGCCACGGCGGAATCGAGGCACTCGCGCAGGTAGCGTTCGACATTGCAAATGGGGACAAGCAGAGAAACTTTAGGGGTATCAGAGTTCTGCAAGAGAACCTCCTGTTGGATAGCGTGTAACAGGGTTATTTTAGCAGCCGAGTTGCGGCGGGCGGCAGCGCTTGGAACTAGAGAAAGCGCTCCAGGCAGGCCTTGAGACCACGGGTCGAAAGATAGAACAACGTGGCGTCTGCCATCGAAACGCCCGAGGTCGCCACAACGAGCTTATGGGCGACACGGCGAACGGCGCCCTTAGCAGGCATATCCGCCCACTCCGTTCCCAAAAACGTCGTGAGGTCCATGTTGACGCGAGCCGCCACGCGATGGAAGTCATCGGCATCCAAGCGCGCCAGGTCGAACACAATGAGGTCCAAAAACCAAGTTATCAGCTCGCCGGGGCACAGGTCCAAAAGACCGTAGGCCGCCCAGTCCTCCAAGACTTCCTCGAGCATCCTCATGTGGGCGTCAAGCTTTTTGGCGCGAGCCTCGGCACTGTTGAACTCGTGCGTCGCCGATTCGCTCTCCATCACGTAGTGGTAGAACTTGTCCGGCATGACGACGGTCTTGCGGGCAAGCGCATAAGCCGCAAATTGGAAGACGACGTCCTCTCCCAAAGCCAAACCGGGGGCGAAGCGAATGCCTTCGCGATTGAGCAGCTCGCGCGAAAAAGCCGCACGGCAGGCATAGGGCTGCGCATTCGAATGAAACAGCAGTTGGGGATCACGGGCGCCGAAGGTACCAGCTTTGGGGCTCATGAGCTGCTGAACGCGTTTGGGGGCAGCATCGGCTGGTTCACAGACGCCGCCAAAAACGGCGGCCTCGACATCTGCAGACTCCATGGCATGCAGTACGCGCTCGACCGTCTGGGCATCGATGTAATCGTCGGCGTCCACAAAAAAGACGGTCTCGCCCTCGGCGGCATCGATACCGGCATTTCGAGCACACGAGACACCCGCATTTTCCTGGTCAATCACCAGTACGCGATCGTCGGCCTGCGCGACCTGGCGCAACACGTTCAACGAATCATCAGTCGAACCGTCGTTGACGCAGACAACCTGAATCGAGCGCTCGGACTGAGCCAACAGCGAATCGAGGCATCGCTGAATGGAGCGCGCAGAGTTGTAAACGGGGACGACAATGGTCGCTTTGGGGGTCAAAGTCTCTCCCATGTCGACCTACCCCCTCAGCGATTCGATGAGGAAGGCAGCAACCACGCCTGGGCCTCCAACCGAGGCGTAATACTTAGCACGCCCCAAGGCACCATCCGTCGCAAAACTCGGATGCTCGTCAACCCAGCCCTCAGGATCTTTGAGGATGGCAGCGAGATTTGCGCGCTTCCACGGCTTGAGATCGTCAAGCGAAAACTCCCCCGCGTCCAAGGCCGCTTGGAACTCCTTGGCCATCTGAACCAGGAACTCCTTATAGAACTTAGGCGCCAAGCGCACGTAGTTCCACATATACGAATCGTACTTAATGAGTTGGTTGAACTTGAGCATGCGCGCGACGTCATCACTTGCGTGGTCGCGGGCATAATCCTCTCGAATCCAACGCTCAATCTCGGCATACTCGGTATTGACGCAAAAGACCTTAGCCGAAGAATTGACCGAGGAATTCTCGTTGTCCTGGCGATACGACAACACGGCATCATGCAGGTAAATAGCCTTTTCGGCACACGCGATCACCTTAAAGGCAAATGACGTGTCCTGAAAGGATGCCCCCGGAGTCGGCAGGAACGTAATGCCGTTGCGCTCAAGAAAATCACGACGGTACACGGCCGACCAAATCGACGGTTTTTGCTTAAAGAACTGCGTCGTATTGCTGGGATGCACCGGTTTGCCACAATCCCTTGCCTTAAACATCTCGTGCAGCGAACGGCGCTCCTCGGGCTTAGACCAGTAGAAATCAAAGTTCGCCTTCGCAAAGTCGGCATTATTGCTATCGGCGGCCGAGACAAGCTTTTCGAGTGCGTCGGGCGCCATAAAGTCATCGGACTCCAAGATGCCAACGTACTTGCCACGCGCCATCTCCAGACCGTGGTTCATCGAGTCGCCGTAGCCGCTGTTGGCCTTGTCGATCATCTTGACGCGCCCATCGCGCTCCATATACTCGCGGATAATCGCCGGCGAGTTGTCGGTCGACCCGTCGTTAATGCAGATGATCTCAATATCCTTGAGCGTCTGCGCCAGGGCGGAATCGAGACACTCGCGCAGGTAGCGCTGAACATTGTAAATGGGAATAAGCAGCGACAGAACAGGGCTGCCAGAGGCGTTAGTAGACAAATGTGCTCCTTAGGAAATACCTGTCGTTTCATGGTATCAAAGGGTCAGCGCGCCAGCGGGCGTTTATATAATCTATGGAGCTCACAGAGGAGAAACCGATACGAAAGGACGTCATGCAGCCCAAAGCCGCACGCAACATACCCATCGAAGCGCTGCGTTTGGTCGCGGTCGCCGGTATCGCGGTGTTCCACACCTTTCAGTGGACCTTCCAGGCAACCTGTGCCGGCTTGCCGGAATACGTGCCGCTTGCCGCCTTCCCCCATTCCGGCGTGCTCGGTTTTATTAACTTGCTGGGCTGCTGGGCCAACGAGGTCTTCTTTATGATCTCGGGCTATTTTCTCATCGCTTCTGCCGCGCGTGCTTGGGACGGTGGGGCAACGTGGAAGTCGCAAATGCAACGGACGGCGCAGCGCCTAGGCAAGGTCGTTATGCCCACTGCGTTTTATTGCGTCGTGGCGCTCGCGTGGTCCACGGTCGTCTCCCCCATTCCCGATGTTACCCTCAACACGCACTACTGGTACACGCTAGGCCTTGAGTTTATCTGGGTCTATGCCGCCACGGTCTTCATGGCGCCATGGTTTGGACTGGCTAAGTGTCGACTCTCCCAGAAGAGCTACACGACGACGGTCATCGCCGTTGGCATCCTCGCATTTGTTGTTAACGGGTATTTGGCCGCCATGAGTGCGACAAGCGCCGGCGAGTTTTCTTGGCTCCAGAAACTCATGAGCGCTGCCACGTACGTAATCGCGTTTTTGATCGGCGGGCTGCTCCGCGACGTTACCGATGCCGTGGATTCGGACAGGGCGGGCGCCTTGGGCATGCGGTCGCTCGCAGCGGTTTTGGCGCTCGCCACCATCCTGGAAGGAGCACTCTCCTTCACCGGCAACCTCACGGCGATGGCAGTCCTCTCCTACAAATCGACCTCGTTGATCTCGTTTGCCCTCGCTGCAGCCTCCCTGCTCTTTGCGGCTACCCGACGCAGGGCCTCAGGCAATCCGCGAACTGCGGGTGTCATCGTCACCTTATCGACCGCCACGCTCGGTTTCTATGTGATGCAGTCGCTCACCAGTAGCCTGTGGCGTCCCGTCTTCAACACCCTGCTCGCAAACATACTGGTCAGCCAAAACAGCCCGGCAGCTATATGTATCGTCACGGGTACCGTCATTAGCATCGTCTTTGCTCTGGCGCTTCTCATCATCGATGCAGCTAGAAGCCTTATCGCTCGCAAGCTCAAGCGGCAATAGACACGCTGCCGTCAGACGCCAAAGCCGCTACACCCATGGCAGGTTCCTGCGTTTTATTCAAAGCTTGCCGTCAAGGTGCGCTGAGCCTTTACAATAGGACAGTCCCAAGGACGTATTCGATAGCTTCCGTGCAGCGCATGTACGCCGCGCGTGAAAGGATATATTGCCCCATGCCTTCAACCCTTCCCGCTCCCATCGATAAGCTCGCCATCGTCGTCGTTACGTACAAGCGCCAGGAACTCCTGGTCAACTTGTTCGACTCTATGACCGAGCTCACGGCAACGCCCTGGCGCATCGTGATTGTCGATAACGAGAATTCGCGCGAGACCGAGGCCATGTGCACCGCATTCAACGAGCGCCTGGCCAACCTGTGGGGCATCGACACCGAGCAGCCCGACGCACAGGGCGGCACCGACCGTGTCATCTACGCCCCGCAGCTCGAAAACGGCGGCGGTGCGGGCGGCTTCTCAGCCGGCACTAAATGCGCCTACGACCTGGGCGCCCAGTGGTTCTGGGTGATGGACGACGACGTGCTCGTCATCCCCGAAGGCATCGAGCGCTTGGCCAAGTGGACCGACCGCTACGATGTTATCCAGGGTTCGCGCTTGGACTTTGACGGCGGCGCCTTCTTTTGGCAGTACCAACTCATCCTTTCGCTCGGCATTCCCAACCCTGTCGCCAAGTGGGACCTGGGACCCGAGGGCTACCGCGCCATGAACCAGCTGTGCTTTGAAGGCGGCATGTTCTCGCGCCGCGTGGTCGACAAGATCGGCCTGCCCGATGCGCGCTTCTTCATCTACGGCGACGATGCCTGCTATGGCTACGTGGCCAGCCAGCACTTCCCCGCCGCCGTTGTTGCCGACGTGGTGCTCAAGCGCGCCCGCGCCGTCTCCAACTGGGACATCGCCGGCAAGCGCCAGCTCAACTCCACGAGCGACACCAACCGCTACTACATCATGCGCAACCGCGGTTATCTGGCCCGCTACATGCAGATCTACGGCGACTATCACCCCATGCTGTTCCGTCTGGGCAACGCCGCGACCTTCTGCAAGGAGTTCATTCGTCTGGCCGCCGTTGACAAGTGCTTTAAGACCGGCATTCCGGCGCTGCGCCGTGGCATGAAGGACGCCCGCAAGATCGTCAAGGACCCCAACTGGAAGCCCATGCCGCCCCTGAAGGACGCGGAGTAGTAAAGGGCTTTCGCCATCCCCTATAACCGCTGGCACACCACGGACACACGCTGCCCGTCAAAGCCAAAGCCCCAACGCATGCGCCCGACGGCGGGGCGTGGCACGCGAATATCATCGATGCCGTTGCGCTCGATTTCGAGCAGCGCCTGAACCGCCAACAGTTCCAGGCCCAGGGCATCGACGCCAGGGTCGTACATCAAGTTAATCGTTATCAGCGGGCGCTCGTCCAGCATGCCAATCGTATCTGCTACGTCGAACACAGCGCCCGTAGGAAAAACCTGGATGTCCCAGCGACCCGCGCCACACTTTCGCCTCGAAGCAGGATTGGCATAGCCCGGCAAGCCAAAGCAGAGCCCCTGCAGCGCCAGATGATAGGATGTCGGCATATCTGATTGGCCCACATCGATGCCTAGATCGCCGATAGCACAGCTCAAAGCCTGCTTTACAGCGTCCTCGTCTCCTCGACATAGCCCGTCATGGAACGAGTCGATAGCTCCAACGTCCTCAACGGAGCACTCAAACCATTCCAGAATTACAAGACGGAGTACCTGACGCACTTCGTTGTTAGGCAGACGCAGGGAACGAAGGCACGCGCCGTCCTCCGAATGCCCCGTCATGTCCGTCGTAAGGAATCCAGACAGATACAGCGCAGTCCAGATATCTTCGGGCTTGGCGGCATCGGCCTCCTCGGCATGCACATGTATTGGCGCCTCAATAAACCCATGCGGCTCAAGCAAATCGAACAATGTGGACAAGCGTATGAGGTTCCAGTCACCGATGCATGCGCTCAGACGGTCGGCGTAACCATACAGATCTGCCCGAACAGGAGCGACGCAACCGCGATGTGCGTAGTCCACCACACGCTCCGGGCTCGAGCAATAAAAACCACCAAACAGATAGCCCTCGAGCCACTCACGCGCGTCATCCAGACAGCCGTTGCGCCCGATGCGATCTAACAGCACCCGGACTTCGTCGTCCGAAAAACCGAACCATCGATCACACCAACTCGACAGTGGCGTCGCCGATCGATAGGAAACCCCACGCTGGGACAACGCAAGCTCGGCAGGACCGGGGCGCTCGCCCATCAGACACGTCAATCGCAACGAGTCGCCGGCGTCGGCAATGGTGTCAAACAACATCCGGCTGAGCGACTCTAGGAAATCCACGCCACCGTCGTCCTTAGCGTCCAAACCATTTGGACACACCACGTCGTAGTCGTCTATCAGAAGAACAACCTGCTCATCGAAAGCTGTCTGGAGCAGCTTGATAAGCACGCCAAGCGCCGCATCGATCTCCTTATCGCTGGCCACCCCACGCGCCGCCCTCTCGATAAGACGGACTTCACGTCTTGACAGATCAGGTGCGGCAAGCAGCGGCAGCAATCGGGCGCACTCGTTCGCGACAGCGCTGCGAATAGCCGCCGCAGCATCGGCGTCGCGCCCCGCAGCGGCAGCTGAAAAGTCGAGCGTGATGATCGGATAACACGCGTACTCATCACGATAGTGACCGCCGCCCGCCTGCCAAATCTGGGAGCCGACGAACGGGCTTCGATCCGGCCGCCGGTGATCAGGTCGTTCCAAATAGCATTTGAGCATCGATAGATTCATGCTCTTGCCAAAACCCTTGGGCCGACAGCAAACCGCAACAGGTGCTTCGCTGTCCAATATATCGGCAATAAACATAGTCTTATCGACGAGTAAACACCGATTGATTGCATCGGAAAAGTCGTGTACATCAACCGGCAGAGCTGCGTTATCCGCATAACTGAGCAACCGTGCGCCAAACGCATGAGCAACACCATAATTCGCCTGTTCAGACACCGTAAACTCTCCTTCTAACGCAGCACGATACCCATTGTAGCGAGCGGGTAGAGCGCAACAATATCGACATGCAAACGTTTCGGGCAACGGTAGCAGCAGACCCCCGAGGGGGCATAACAAATCGTTGCACAACAAAAACGGGGCCCGATGCCGCCGCACCGGACCCCGTCCCAAACTCTTATAGAAAACGATCTAGAAGATTACTCCTCCGAGCCGTCCTCCCCAGAAGCCTTCTTCTGCTGATCGAGCTTATGCTTACCACTTACGATAGACGTAGCGCCCAGTGTGGCCAAGCTCGCGCTGGCAAGGCTCGCCATCACAATCAGATCGCCCGTCTTGGGCATGTTGCCGCCCGAGGACTTGGTAGTTGTAGTCGTCGTGGTCGTGGTGGTCACCGTTTTGGAGTCATTTTGCTCTTGGACCTGGTTGTCAGCACCGCTCTTGTCGTCGTCTTCGGACTGTTTCTTTTCGCCCTCGGCCTTGCTCTTGTCCTTCTCCTCAGATTCAGACTTCTTATCCTCGTCCTTCTTCTGTTCGGACTTGTCGCTCTTCTCCTCAGAGCTAGAACCCTTATCGGATTCGGTCTTCTCGGAAGCCTTGTCCTTGGAGTCGCCCTTTGCGGCTTCGATCTTTTCCGTGGAAACCTGATCAGAGTTGCCCTTGTTCTGGGTCGAGCCGTTATTGACGCCAGCCATCAGCGAAGAGCCCAGCGTAGAACCAAGCTGCTCGGAGAAAGAAGGCTTCTTGTCCGGCGAAGCAACGGGAACGTCCGGCGCCTTATTCGAGTCATCCTTGGAAGCATCGGAACCAGGGGTTGCGTCAGAGCCGGAGCCGTTGTTAGAGCCGGTGCCAACGGACGAATCGATCGAGCCGGTGGATGGGTTAGAGGTGCCAGCGCCGGTCGAACCAGAAGCGTCGCTGTCCGTATTGCCGGCAGAGCTTGAAGACGAATCGCCCGCAGCAGAGCCGTTTGAATCGGAGCCGTTCGAGGTGGAGCCGTTGTTGGTAGTGCCATCAGCAGAGCCATCACCGTCAGCACCGGTCGAGGGCGCATCCATCCTGTCATCGTTGGCATCGTCGCTCGAGTCGTCATTCGAATCAGGCGTCGGCGAGGGCGCCGGCGTAGGCTCGGGCTGCACGGGCGTCGCAGCGGCAGCGGCCTCGTCCTCGGCGATATAAACCAAGCAGTCCTTCAGCTCGTTGCGGTAGCGGTTCTTCCAGCCCTCATGATACTGGGGCTGGCTCGAATACTTGGTCGCCACGTTATTGACCACACTGTTGGAAAGCGCCGTCACAAACTCGCGATCAGTCATACTGTTAGAAAGGTTTGCCCAACGGAAGAAGTCCCTGCAACCACCGGTGCCGCACATGTTGGTGATGCTCCACACCATGCCCTTAACGCAATCGGCACGGCCCGAAATATCAATGCCCAGGCCGCTCTTGAGCCACGCCTCGGTCACCGCATAGTACGAGTTGTACGCATACGCATCCTGCAGAGCCGAGAACTCAACAGGGTCGGTGTTATAAGCACCTTGGAAGGCATCCTGCGCGATATGGCCCAGCTCGGTGAGCTGGCCGTTCTCGTACATGGCATTGCTCGCGTTGGAAATCTCGCTGCCTCGATCAATCGCATCCTTGAGCATGCTGTATTTTTCGGGGTTGTAGTTGTAGGCCTGCTTCATAAACGGAATGAGCGACCAACGACGGTCGAACTGGTAATAACCCAGCGCGTTATAACCGTCACCGTACGAAAAGCCCTGGTTATAGTTGCCGTGACTCTCATATTTGGTGAAGTACTTCATCTCGGGAGTCACGTTAACAAACGAAACGCCCTGGACCGACCTCAGCACGCCCGAAAAGGACTGCTGGGTATAGAGACCCTTATCGATATCGGTCGCATCCGAGGCAACGCCCGGCGTGGGCTCCTCGGCAGCGGCGGGTGCCGGCGCGGAAACGGCGCCAAACGAAAGCGCCAGCGTCAGGCCCGCGACAATCGCAGAATGCTTGGGCTGCATAAGATCCTCCCTGCATTGGTGTAGTTAAAGTGCAGTTTGCAAAGATAGAAATAAGTATTGCAGCTCGCCCGTTGTTGCACAACAACCCCTCGGTAAACGGCAACAACCCTCCGCGAAATCTTAAGGAATTAAACAAACTGGTCGTCGGGCGCCATCAGAAGCTCGCCGTATCGCTCCATCAGCCCGTCCCTCAACTGACAAAAAGCGGGAATATATACGTTCAAGATGCGCTGAATCAAATCTTGAGCGAGCTTGTTGTCATAGATATGGACGTTCGTATTGCGGTCTTTGAGCATATCTAGCCAGGCCGCCTCATCAATAAAGTCGTAGAATCGGTAGGACTCCTTCAAGATGGCACGAGGAGACCCCGACGCGGCAAGCGTGGCGCCCTCATACTCGAGCAGACGCTTAAGGAGCTTCCAGCTCAGTTCAAATTGAAGATTGAACTTATTAATCAAACCACTCTGAACAAAATCATTGTTGAGATCCTGATTGGGCGCATCCTCAAGATTCGCCAAGGCGCTGACAAAGTTCTCATATTTTTTCATACAGAATCACACCATCCCTGGCAATTTCATCGAGCAATTGACGCGATAAGGACTCGTCGAGATTGACGACGTCTATATCTAAAAGAGTATCAAGACGCTCCTCTATCAGATATGAGAAACGGTCGAAATCCCGGCAACCTGCTACAGCAATATCAATATCGCTCTTAGGCAAGTTGTCACCGCGGGCACGAGAACCAAACAGCACAACCCTCTCGGCGTCACATTCCCGAGCAAAAATCTCAATTTGCTTGTACACCTTGTCGAGAGATACCATCTGCAGCCCTACAGCTTAATGTCGAAGTTGATCTCGGGGACGGCAGCAAGGTCGGCCAACGTCACGCCGTCGACGTACTTTTCGATCACGTCGTCCAGACCGCGCCAGAATTTGACGGTCGAGCAAAGATCGCTGCGGGCGCAGCTGTTGTCGATGCCATCGCACGCCACCGGAGCCGTGCTGCCTTCGACGGCGCGCAGGATGTCGCCGGCACGCACCTCGGCCGGGTCCTTGGCCATCATGTAGCCGCCGCCCTTGCCGCGCACGCTCTTAAGTAGGCCCGCCTTCATGAGCGGACGAACCAGCTGCTCCAGATACTTTTGCGAGATACGCTCGCGGTCGGCGACCTCGCGCAGAGCGATCTTGCCCTCGGCGTCGCCCAGCGCTGCGATATAGATCATCAGTCGGAGGGCATAGCGGCCCTTAGAAGAAATGAGCATACCTACCCTCCCATCGCATCTTGGACAACATAACCAGGTTTGTTTGTCCCAAATCTTAAGTAAGTGGGACAAACACAACAGGTTATTTTGTCCCACATCTAGAAAAGTCGAGTGGATTAGTCGGGTTTTCCCTTGACTAACGCCGAACCCATAGTAACTTTATTCCGAGAAGATTCCTAGGGTTTCGTACACCCATGAGTACACCATATACAGAGAGGGACAGCATGAGCGCAAATCCGCTGCTTTCCATCGAAGGTCTGACCGCCTCCGTGGACGAGAAGACCATCCTCCACAACGTCAACCTTAACGTCGCCGCCGGCGAGACCCACGTGCTGATGGGCCCCAACGGCGCCGGCAAGTCCACCCTTGGCCACCTGGTCATGGGCGACCCCGTCTACACGGTCAACGACGGCCGCATCGTCTTTGACGGCCAGGACATCACCGAGCTCACCACCGACAAGCGCTCGCGCGCCGGCCTGTTCCTGAGCTTCCAGGCCCCTGTCGAGATCCCCGGCGTGCCACTGTCGAGCTTTTTGCGCGCCAGTATCGCCGGCCGCCCCGGCCTGGAGATGAAGGGCAAGGAATTCCGTCGTCGCGTCAAGGAGCTCGCGGCCGAGCTTAACATGGATACCGCCTACCTCAACCGTGAGCTGGGCGTGGGCTTCTCGGGCGGCGAGAAAAAGAAGGTCGAGATGCTCCAGCTTCTGCTGCTGCAGCCCAAGCTCGCCATCTTGGACGAGACCGACTCCGGCCTGGACGTCGACGCCCTGTCCACCGTCAGCCACGGTATGGACGCCTACCGCAAGAGCTGCGACGGCTCCATGCTCATCATCACGCACAACACGCGCATCCTGGAGCACCTGGATGTCGACCGCGTCCACGTTATGGTCAAGGGCCACATCGTGCGCGAGGACGATGCCTCGCTGATCCCCTGGATCGACAAGAACGGCTTTGAGACCTTCGAGCGCGAGGCCGCCGAGCAGCGCGCCCAGGCCGAGGCCGCCGCTGCCGAGCAGCAGGCGTAAAGGGGCGACGCAATGACCAAGAACCGCACCGAGGTCGCGGACATCGACCGCAGCCTCTACGACTTCACCTACGGCGAGGAGGGATTCGAGCGCCTCGACGCCGGCATCACGCCCGACATCGTGCGCGAGATCAGCGCCAAGAAGGACGAGCCACAGTGGATGCTCGATCTGCGCTTAAAGTCCCTCGAGATCTTCAATCGTTTTCCCGACCCGACGTGGGGCCCCTCCATCGAGGGCCTGGACATGGACAACATCGTCACCTACGTCAAGCCCAACACCGACCAAAAGCACGACTGGGAGTCGGTGCCCGACGACATCAAGAACACCTTTGAGCGCCTGGGCATCCCCGAGGCCGAGCGCAGCTACCTGGCGGGCGTCGGCGCGCAGTACGACTCCGAGCTGGTCTACCACAACATGCAGGACACCGCGTCCAAGATGGGTATCGTCTATTCCGGCATCGAGGAGGCCCTGCACGACCCGCAGTGGGAGCCGCTCATCCACGAGAAGTTTATGACGCTCATCCCGCCCACCGACCACAAGTTTGCGGCCCTGCACGGCGCCGTATGGTCGGGCGGCTCGTTTGTCTACGTGCCCAAGGGCACCAAGTTGGACTTCCCGCTGCAGAGCTACTTCCGCCTTAACGCCAAGGGCGCCGGCCAGTTTGAGCACACGCTCATCATCGTCGAGGACGACGCCGACCTGCACTTCATCGAGGGTTGCTCCGCGCCCAAGTACAACGTTGCCAACCTCCACGCCGGCGCCGTCGAGCTCTTTGTGGGCAAGCGGGCGCACCTGCGCTACTCGACCATCGAGAACTGGTCCAAAAACATGTACAACCTCAACACCAAGCGTGCGCGCGTGGACGAGGATGGCGACATAGAGTGGATCAGTGGCTCCTTCGGCAGCCACGTGGGCTACCTCTACCCCATGAGTGTGCTCAACGGCCGCCGCGCCCGGTCGAGCTTTACCGGCATCACCTTTGCCGGCGCCGGGCAGAACCTCGATACCGGCTGTAAGGTCGTGCTCAACGCCCCCGAGACCTCGGCAACCGTCGAGACCAAGGGCATCTCCAAGAGCGGCGGCATTCAGACCTTCCGCAGCTCCATCGTGGCCACGCCCAAGGCCGAGGGTTCCAAGGCAACCGTGAGCTGCCAGTCGCTCATGCTCGACGACCAGAGCCGCTCCGACACCATCCCCGCCATGGACATCCGCGCCAAGAACGTCGACATCGGCCACGAGGCCACCATCGGCCGCATCGGCGACGACAAGGTGTTCTACCTGATGAGCCGCGGCATCTCGGAGGAAGAGGCCCGCACCATGATCGTCAACGGCTTTGCCAACCCGGTCTCCAAGGAGCTGCCGCTGGAGTACGCCGTCGAGATGAACAACCTGATCAAGCTCGAGATGGAAGGAGCGATCGGATAATGAAACAGGAAACCAACACCGCTGCTACCACCCTTGAGCAGGTCAACGCGATGCCGGCTGCCACTTGGGGCTGGCTGAAGATGAATCAGACCAAGCTCGAGCTCTCTGACGAGCTTGCCGCCGCTCCCGCGGAGGCCGTTGAGGTCGAAGGCTTGGGCGAGCAGTTTATTGGCGTGACAGACGCGTTCGACGCCGCCATGGACGCCATGGCCGAGCGCTTCCCCGAGCGCCGCTCCTCCGCCCCCGGTGATGCCGCCGACCGCGCCCGCATCACGCCCGAGACCGAGCTCGACGTGCCCGCCACCTCCGTCTACCAGGCCGGCGCCATCAAGCTCGAGGAGGAGCTCTCCCCTGCTGAAGCCTTCGAAACCGGCATGGGCGAGGCTGCCTACGCCTACTTGGCCGAGCACGCTACCAAGCGCATCGTCATCGATGTGCCCGCATACCAGCACGCCACGGTTACCGTGCGTGTGAGCGGTGTCGATGCCGCCGCGGCCATCGCCGCCATCGACGTCGTCGCTCGCCCGCAGGCAACGCTCGACCTGCATATTGCCCTAGACTCTCCTGTTACCGGCGAGGGTGTCGTGGGCTCCGTGCTACGCGTGTGCGCCCACGAGTACGCCACCGTCAACGTGACCTGCACGCAGACACTCGACGACAGCTGGATCGCACTCGACGACACCGGCCTGTTCCTGGACGAGGGCGCGCGCGTCAACGTGCAGCACACCGTCCTGGGTGCCGGCGCCAGCGCCACCGGCCTTGCCGGCGACCTGCTGGGCGACACCGCCAAGGTGACCATCGATACCGATTACCTGGGCGCCCGCGAGCAGGTGCGCGACTTTAACTACGAGCTGCGCCACCGCGGTCGCAAGACCGAGTGCGAGATCGACGCCAACGGCGTGCTGACCGGCACGTCCAAGAAGGTCTACCGTGGCACCATCGACCTCGTGCACGGCTGCAAGGGTGCAACCGGCACCGAACGCGAGACGGTGCTTTTGGCCAACAAGGGCGTCGACAACAAGACCGTTCCCGTCATTCTCTGTGACGAGGACGACGTCGCCGGCAACCACGGCGCCACCATCGGTCACGTCCGCGACGAGCAGCTGTTCTACCTCGCCTGCCGTGGCCTTGACCAAAACGCCGCCGAGGACCTGTTCATCCGCGCCAAGCTGGAGGACGCCGCGCTTTCCGCCACCGACGAGCGCACCCGCGCCGCCGTCGTCCGCCTAGGCAACAACCTGATCGACAACTTTGAAGAGGAGCTCGCATGATCGACACCGAGCACGTTAAATGCGATACCTGTACTGCCCCCGAGCCCATGGAGCTCGACGCCAGCGACGAGGCTTCGCGCGGCTGGCCCACCGTGGACATCGAGACCAACCCCTACAAGGGCCAGTTCCCGCTGTTCCAGCAGCACCCCGAGATCGCCTTCCTCGATAGCGCCGCCACCGCGCAGCGCCCTGCCTGTGTGCTCGACGCCGAACGCGACTTCTACCAGCGCATGAACGCCAACCCCCTGCGCGGCCTGTACTCGCTGTCCGTCGAGGCCACCGACGCCATCGCGAAGGTCCGCCAGCAGATCGCTGACCTCATCGGCGCCTCACAGGCCAACGAGGTCGTCTTCACCCGCAACACGAGCGAGTCGCTCAACCTGGTCGCTAAGAGCTTTGCGCCCACAGTGCTCGAACCGGGCGACGAGGTCGTCATCACCATTATGGAGCACCACTCCAACCTGATTCCGTGGCAGCAGGTCTGCCGCGAGACCGGCGCCAAGCTCGTCTACCTCTACCCCACCAAGACCGGCCAGCTCACCACCGAGGAGGTTCTTGCCAAGGTGGGTCCCAAGACCAAGATCCTAGCCGTGGGACAGGTCTCCAACGTGCTGGGCGTCGAGAACCCGGTCAAGAACCTCGGCAAACTCGTGCACAAGTACGGCGGCTACCTGGTCGTCGACGGCGCGCAGTCGCTGCCGCACATGCCGGTCGATGTGGCCGACCTGGGCGCCGACTTCTTTGCCTTTAGTGCGCACAAGGCCATGGGCCCCATGGGCATCGGCGTGCTGTGGGGCAAGATGGACCTGCTCAACGCCATGCCGCCCATGCTTACCGGCGGTGAGATGATCGACTCGGTTACTGAGCAGGACGCCGTCTGGGCTCCCGTCCCCGAGAAGTTCGAGGCCGGCACGCAGGACGCCGCCGGCATCTTCGCCACAGGCGCCGCCCTCGACTACCTCGTCAACACGGTGGGCTACGAAAACATCCAGGCACGCGAGCAGGCACTCGTCCACTACCTGATGGGCGAGCTCATGCAGCTCGACTTTGTCCAGATCATCGGCTCAATCTATTGGGATAACCACCACGGTGTCGTGAGCTTTAATGTCAAGGGCATCCACCCGCACGATGTCGCGAGCATCATGGACATGGACGGCGTCTGCATCCGCGCCGGTCACCACTGCGCGCAGCCGCTGCTCACCTGGCTGGGCGTCGAGAACCTTGCCTGCTGCCGCGCCAGCGTGGCCTTCTACAACGACAAGGCCGACATCGACAAGTTCATCGCCGGCCTGCATCACGTTTGGAGCACATTCAATGGGTAATCTGTACACCTCCACCACATTTATGGAGCACAACTCGCACCCCGACTATAAGTACGAGATGGATGCTCCCACGCACGAGCACGACGGCATCAACCCCAGCTGCGGAGACGAGCTCACCTTGCAGCTGCGTGTCGAGAACGGCGTGATCGAGGAGGCCTCCTTTACCGGCCACGGCTGCGCCATCAGTCAGGCCAGCGCCGACATCATGGCCGACCTCATCACCGGCGAGACGGTCGAGGAAGCGCGTCGCTTGGCAGGGCTCTTCCTCGCCATGATCCGCGGCGAACAGCTCTCCGAGGAGGACCTGGAAGATCTGGACGAGGCCGCCCAGCTCCAGGACATCTCGCACATGCCCGCCCGCGTCAAATGCGCCGAGCTCGCCTGGCGCACCCTCGACGGCATGCTCGAGGGGCAAGCAAACCAGTAGCGTATGCCCCGAATCCAAGGTTTTTGATTGCCGAGCCGCCCGATACGGGCGGCTCTGTTTTTTCTAATGAGCGCGAACGCACAAAGTCCGCGCGTCCGGCACCCCGTCTGTCATTTACCACACAGCCAGACGCGAACACGGGCGTTTTCCACAGCACCAAAGGCCTGCGGCAGGGCCACGAGCACGCCTAGCATCGTCCCATGCCCCATCCAGCTGGGCTCCGATTCGCTTCGCGCCTGCTGCAGACGGGTCCCATAGGGAGCGGCGTGCATTTTTGCGAGTATTCAGCACGCCAAGCTGTGTGTATACGCATCGAAAGCGTTAATCAACGTCTCCAGGCGCATATATAGTGCGTTTTAGAACAAGCATCGTGGTCTCAGGGGCGCAAACATGAGCTTCGGGAGCGCATCGGCAGGCATAAATAGCTTCGGGGCCCGTATGTTGCAAAATTGCGACGGTAGTGGCAGTACCGCGATGCTGAAAACTCCATTTTTTGCACGGCGCAGATGGGGGTAGGCACGGGCAAACCCGGACTGAGCCCTTATTTTATGCAAGATGGCGATTGTTCTATGCATATTAAGAAGTGCAGTTGCCGCACCAAGCTTTTGAACGCTTGTTGCGGCGTATGGACGACCCCATCTGCGGCGCACAGGCGACCCTACATCACGTTTCCGCCAGTCCGCATCGCCGTCCGCGCGCGGGCACGCACAATACGAGAGACGGTACTTTTGCCAATCCCGGTATAGCGCTCAATCTGGCGCACCGTGAAACCGGCATCGTGCAATCCAAAAATAACGGTATCGCGCTGCGCCGGCGGTGCGGCTTTAACCCCGCGAAGCGGAACCCCGAGTTCCTTAGCCATCTTGCCGGCAAAGGCGTGGCGTTCCCACTCCGTCTCTTTCATATCGCCCAGCGCTGGCTCGCCGCCGTCGGGCGTCGAAAGTGAATAGGCAATAAAGCCCTCGGCAGAACCAAAGAGCTCAAGCACGCAAGAAGGATCAGAAAATCCCCTCGCGACATCAGCCGCGTCACCGTCGTAAGCGCGCAAATGCTCCGCAAAGCTGCTCCAGGGATAACGCTCGATTAGGCCAACGCCCGCCTCCTGTGGATCGGCGTGTACGGAGCGAATAGCCTCCATCACCTGCCAGTCGGTATCGAGCGAGCGCCGGTCAAAACGGTTCTGGAACAGATGGCCCGTGCGCCCCGTGCGTTTATTGAACCGACGAGCGTACGTCAAAAGCAGTCGTTGCATCGCCGCGCTCATCGTGTCCTCATAATCCGAGAGTACCAGATCCACGTGATTGCCCATAAGGCACCAGGCGATAACCGTCACGCCCGCCTCGCGGCAGCACTCGCGCATCAGCTCCAAAAACTCCCACCGGTCTTCATCGCCCTCAAAGATGAGCTGCTTGCCCGTACCGCGGGCACAAACATGGTAAAAGCCGGTAACCGTTCTCCAAACGCGCTGCATGGCGCTCCCTTCGCCGGGATCTGCTTGCCATCCAATACAACACGATTGAAGCGTGCCACCAAAACATTCACGCAAAACAATACATTCGCGCGGCCAAAGGCAATAAACAGGCGGCGAACGGCACCGTTGCAACAGGTCAGCCCCTGCAACGCTTACAAGAGCTGACCAAAAGCTTGCCCAAGACGAACCCCCTCTACAAAAGTTCACGACCACAGAATATAGAGTTAAACCGTTTCAATTAAAACTTCCGGACTTCTCGCTACGAAAACTGAGCCGTTCGCCGAATATTCCGTGCATTTCGCGGTATTATAGGGGCTGCATGTCATGTCCCTTTCGAAGGGTCGCCCGGCAATCGCCAGCCACGACCCCCAGACGGGACGCCAACACGATAGAGAGGAGAGGCATGCAGTACTCACAGGAAGTGGAGAACATGTGCCCCGTTGCCAAGGGTGCATACCACGGCCCCGCACCCATCCCCGAGGAGGGCAAGTGGGTCCAGGCTAAGGAGATTTCCGACATCTCCGGTCTTACGCACGGTGTGGGTTGGTGCGCACCTCAGCAGGGCGCCTGCAAGCTCACGCTGAACGTCAAGGACGGCATCATCGAGGAGGCCCTCGTTGAGACCATCGGCTGCTCGGGCATGACCCACTCTGCCGCCATGGCTTCCGAGATCCTTCCCGGTAAGACCATCCTCGAGGCCCTCAACACCGACCTCGTCTGCGACGCCATCAACGTTGCTATGCGCGAGATCTTCCTGCAGATCGTTTACGGCCGCAGCCAGACCGCGTTCTCCGAGGGCGGCCTGCCCGTGGGCGCCTCCCTCGACGACCTCGGCAAGGGCCTTCGCTCTCAGGTCGGCACCATGTTCGGCACCAAGGCCAAGGGCGCTCGTTACCTCGAGCTCGCTCAGGGCTACGTCACCCGCATGGCTCTCAACGACAAGAACGAGATCATCGCATTCGAGTTCCTGAACCTCGGCAAGTTCACCGACGCCGTCAAGGCCGGCAAGACCCCCGAGGAGGCCATCGCTGGCGCTATGGGCCACTATGGTCAGTGGGAGAACGCTGCCAAGTACATCGACCCGCGCACCGACGAGGAGACTCACTCCGTCGCCAGCGTGTTCCCGGTTCACGAGTAGAAAGGGAGGGAAATAACTATGACTGTTACGTTCGAAGGTTACGAGCGCCGCGCTGACAAGATCAACAAGTGCCTCGCCGACAACGGCATCGCCTCCCTCGAGGAAGCTCTGCAGATCTGCACCGACAAGGGCTTCAACCCGCGTGAGATCGTCAACAACACCCAGTCCATCGCCTTCCAGAACGCCGAGTGGGCCTACACCCTCGGTTGCGCTCTCGCTGTCAAGCGTGGCGCCAAGTCCGCTTCTGAGGCTGCCGCCATCATCGGCGAGGGCATCCAGGCCTTCACCGTTCCCGGCTCCGTCGCCGAGGACCGCAAGGTCGGTCTGGGCCACGGCAACCTGGGCGCTATGCTGCTCTCCGACGACACCGAGTGCTTCGCCTTCCTGGCCGGCCACGAGTCCTTCGCTGCCGCTGAGGGCGCTATCGGCCTGGCTCTGAACGCCAACAAGGCTCGCAAGAAGCCGCTGCGCGTTATCCTCAACGGTCTGGGCAAGGACGCCGCCCAGATCATCGCCCGCATCAACGGCTTCACCTATGTGAAGACCCAGTTCGACTACTACACGGGCGAGCTCAAGGTCGTCGAGACCATCCCCTACTCCGATGGTCCCCGCGCTGCCGTTAACTGCTACGGTTCCGACGACGTCCGCGAGGGCGTTGCCATCATGTGGCACGAGAACGTTGACATCTCGATCACCGGTAACTCCACCAACCCCACGCGCTTCCAGCACCCCGTCGCTGGCACCTACAAGAAGGAGCGCCTCGAGGCTGGCAAGAAGTACTTCTCCGTCGCTTCTGGTGGCGGCACTGGCCGTACCCTGCACCCGGACAACATGGGCGCCGGCCCTGCCTCTTACGGCATGACCGACACCATGGGCCGCATGCACTCCGACGCCCAGTTCGCCGGTTCTTCCTCCGTGCCTGCGCACGTCGACATGATGGGTCTCATCGGCATGGGCAATAACCCCATGGTCGGTGCCACCGTCGCCTGCGCTGTCGCCGTCGAGGAGGCCCTCAAGGCCTAATCGCGCCCGCGCGATGCTCATATAGTTGAGCTTTAGAGCCGCTACCTTTTAAGGTGGCGGCTCTTTTTGTTTGCGCTGTCGCAGGGTAGCTAATGCCGATATATCAGTTGGGGCGAAATACGAGATGTGATGAGACGGAGCGTCAGAATGTCCATGACGCCCACCTGCCATATTTGCCCTTTACCGATTTGCCGAGTCTTTGCGGCCCCATTGCCGATCACCCGTGCGACAATGCGCCGGACGAGAAAGGAATCCGATGGAATCGACTGACGTACTGGTAATTGGATCTGGCATTGCGGGCCTTTGCGCCGCCATCGAAGCGGCACGCACGGGTGCAACCGTCACTGTGGCAAGCGCCGGAAAGACTATGAGTGGATCGAGCTTCTTCCCGGGCACCTGGGGCCTCGGCCTTATTGGTCCCGTCGACGAAGGCGACGAACAGAACCTTATCGACACCATCCAGGCCGTCGGCGGCGGCGTTGCCGACCCTGAACTCGTCCAGACGTTCGTCCACGGCATTCCCCAGGCAATTGAATGGCTCGAGCAAGACTTGGGCGTTGAGCTTCAGCGTCCGCAAAGCGTCGAAAGCGCTCAGCAAAAGCAGTTTATCCCCTGCTTTGACCACAAGACGCGCATGTGGCGCGGCCTCACCCGCAAGCCCCTTGAGGACGCTCTGACGACCCGGATCGAGTCGCTCGGCATTCGCCTGCTCCCCCGCCATGAGCTTATCGACCTTGTTGAAGATACGGACGGAAAGATTGTCGGCGCCACGCTCTACGACCGGACAAACGAGCATCTCGTGCCTATGGCAGTCAAGGCCACTATCATCGCTGCGGGCGGCACGGGTGGCCTGTTCGAGCGCAGCCTCACTTCCGCCGACGTGCTCAGCTCATCACAGGCTATCGCGCTGGCGCACGGTGCGTCCCTTACTAATATAGAGTTCATGCAGATGATGCCCGGCTCTATAGAGCCCAAGCGAAACCTTGTTTTTAACGAGAAGACCTGGCGCTACGTCAAGTTCGACCAGCCGGTCGATATCGCCGACGATAAGCTCGACAATCTGCTCGAGCAACGCTCCGGATATGGTCCCTTCACTTCGCGCCTGGATTCTCGCGCTATCGACCTAGCCATCGACCAAGCGGGAGCCGAAGGCCTGGCACTCCACTACGACTTCCCCCGCGAGGACGTCCCCGAGTTTGTGCAGACCTTTGCCACCTGGCTACAAGACGAGCACGGCATCGCGCCGGCCGACGAGATGCGCGTGGCGATGTATGCCCACGCCGCCAACGGCGGTATCAAAATCGACAAGACCGCGTACACGGGCGTTGAGGGCCTCTACGCCTGCGGTGAGGCAACAGGCGGCATGCACGGCGCCGACCGCATCGGCGGCTTGTCGAGTGCCAATGGCATCGTATTCGGGCGCATCGCGGGCGCATCGGCAGCTCGAGCAGCGCTGGACGCTCCCGAGGCGGCCGCTCCGATGGATATCGCCCTCCCTCAGTATGGCATTGCCACAACAGATGCCGAACGCCTGACACACAGCCTTAAGCACACGATGAGCACCTATTGCATGATCAACAGGACCGAAGCAGGTCTATCCAAGGCCCTGCAACAGCTTGAAAGCCTGAAAGACGAGGCAACGGCGCTGAGCAAGCCGCATGCCAATGACAGCGAGATCGCAGCCCTCGCCCGCCTGCAATCGCAGAATCAGCTGGCAACGGAGATGGTCAAAGCCATGCGCAAGCGGACCGAAAGCCTGGGTTCGCACTATCGATCGAATTAAACTGGACACCTATCTAGAGCAGAGCACAACTAATCGATATCTATGGGCCCCGTGACCTCGAAGTGGCACGGGGCCCATTCGTGTCCGCACGGCAGCGTATCCTTATTCTGAGTACAGAGCGGGCAAAGCGCGCATAGACAATAGATCAGCGAGGAGGAGATATGGACAGTAGAGATATCGAGAAGTGGCGTGTCGAACTTGATAGCTGCGCCAATGTGGAAGACGGCGTTGAGTATTGGCTCGCACGCGATTTAATGGAACCCATGGGATACACTCGATGGGAGAACTTCGCCGAAGTTGTTAAGAGGGCAAAAGTCTCGTGCGAAACAAATAAAACTCCAGTTGATTCCCATTTTCGTGACACCACGAAAATGATAACTGCCGGTGTCGCCGCTCGCGCGGTTAAAGACTACAAGCTTACGCGCTATGCATGCTATTTAATCGCCCAAAACGGAGATTCAAACAAGCCAGAGATCGCGCTCGCCTAGGCATACTTTGCCGTGCAGACGCGCCGCCAAGAGCTCATAGAGCAGCGCTTCGCAGAGATTCAGCGCTTACAGGCGCGCCACTCGCTATCCGATTCAGAGAAACAGCTCTCGGGTATTGCGTTCAAACGCGGCGTGGACTCCAAAGGATTCGCGATCATCAAGTCGAAGGGCGACGAAGCGTTATTCGGCGGCAGAAGCACGGCGGAAATGAAGCAGCAGCTCGGCATATCCAAGAGCGCGGCATTGGCGGACAGGTTAGCCGATGTCCTCATCAAAGCAAAGGACCTTACGAACTCGATGACGGCCTTCAACGCCGAGGAACACGACCTGTACGGTCTGGACCAGATCAAGCAAGAGCACGTCGAGAACAACACAAGCGTGCGTGGCGGCCTCATCGACCGCGGAATTGTCCCCGAGAACCTGCCACCTGCCGAGGATACAAAAAAGCTCGAGCGTCGCGTGAAGGCAGCGGAGAAGAAACTCAAGGAAGGTACTGACGGTTTTACCGATCCCCAGGGTAGACTCGATCTGTGAAAGCGGCCGTGCCCTTTCGGGTTCGACCCCATGAAAGGTCAACAAAAAAGACGGCCAACTTTCGTTGACCGTCTAAACATGCTTTGGTGGGCCGTCAGGGGGTCGAACCCTGGACCTTGGGATTAAGAGTCCCCTGCTCTACCAACTGAGCTAACGACCCAAAGCTAAAGTCCGTGGTGGCGGACTTTAGAGGAGATATCGTGTGGTGGGCCGTCAGGGGGTCGAACCCTGGACCTTGGGATTAAGAGTCCCCTGCTCTACCAACTGAGCTAACGACCCGATATCGACACGAAGCAAGAACTGGGGTGGGTAAAGGGACTCGAACCCTCGACCTACGGGACCACAACCCGTCGCTCTAGCCAACTGAGCTACACCCACCGTGTCCTGTGCGCTTCGCGCTCGACTATTATTGCAAGGAACGCCACGCGATGCAAGCCCCAATTTTCAAGAATTTTGAAAAGAGTTTTTCGAGCCCGTTTCGAGCAAATCCCACCGGTTCCATAGGAGTAAACTTGCTCCACCCAATGCTCGAAAGGATAGGCATGAAAGAACTCTCCAACCGCACGGCGGCGTTTACCGATTCGGTCATCCGCCGCATGACGCGCATCTCCAACAAGTATGGTGCCGTCAACCTGTCGCAGGGCTTCCCCGATTTCGATCCCCCGGCGCAGCTGCTCGATAGCCTCAGCACCATTGCCACCGACCCCAAGCCGCTTTACCACCAGTACTCCATCACCTGGGGCTCCCAGGCCATGCGCGAGGCGCTTGCCGCCAAGCAGGAGCACTTTATGGGCATGCCGATCAACCCCAACGAGAACATCGTGGTCACCTGCGGCTCCACCGAGGCCATGATGGCCGCCATGATGACGGTCACGAACCCCGGCGACAAGGTCGTCATCTTCTCGCCATTCTACGAGAACTACGGCGCCGACACGATCCTTTCGGGTGCGGAGCCTATCTACGTGCCGCTCAACCCGCCCACCTTTGACTTTGACCGTGAGGTCCTGGAGGCGGCCTTCCGCGACAACGATCCCAAGGCGATCGTTCTATGCAACCCGTCCAACCCCTGCGGCAAGGTCTTTACCCGCGAGGAGCTCACCCTTATCGCCGACCTGTGCAAAAAGTATGACGCCTACTGCATCACCGACGAGGTCTACGAGCACATCGTCTACGCGCCCCACGAGCACGTGTACATGGCCACGCTGCCCGGCATGTTTGAGCGCACCATCAGCTGCAGCTCGCTATCCAAGACCTACTCCATCACCGGCTGGCGCCTGGGCTACACCATCGCTCCTGCCGAAATCACCGAGCGCATCAAAAAGGTTCACGACTTCCTCACCGTGGGCGCCGCCGCTCCCCTGCAAGAGGCCGTCGTCACCGCCCTCAACTTCGACGACAGCTATTACCAGGAGGTCCTCGACCTCTACACCGCCAAGCGCGACCTATTCTGTCAGGGACTCGGCAGCATCGGACTCACGCACAACGTGCCGCAGGGCGCCTACTACGTGATGATGGATATCTCGGAGTTTGGCTATAACAGCGACCTCGACTTCTGCGAGGATTTGGCCTCCAAGGTGGGCGTGGGCGCCGTGCCCGGCTCGAGCTTCTTCCGCGAGCCCGTCAACCATCTGATTCGTTTCCACTTTGCCAAACGAGACGAGACGCTTAACGCGGCACTGGAGAACCTCAAGTCTCTGCGTGATAAAATCGAACCGCGCGGGTAAGGACGACCCAGTAACTAAAGGCACTAATGAAACCTCGCGAACCCGTTGGGTCACGAGGTTTCATTTTATAGCGATCTCATTTATTTTTTAGAGCGCTATACTTTAGAGAAGGAGCAACTCGTCCCAGAAAGAGGAACATTATGGCAGAGCAGCAGCTTATCGGAGCGCTCGAGGCCGGTGGCACCAAGATGGTCTGCGCCACGGGCTATGCGGACGGTACGGTCCTAGAGCGCGAGCAGATCGCGACCACGACTCCGCAGGAGACCATCGAGGCAGTCAACGCATGGTTTGCCGACAAGGGCATCGCCGCGCTGGGTATCGGCGCCTTTGGCCCCACCGCAGTCAACCCTGCCTCGCCCCAATACGGCAAGATCCTGGAGACGCCCAAAACGGCATGGCGCTACTTTGACCTGCTGGGCACCATCCAAAACGAGCTCAATATTCCCTGCGGCTACGACACCGACGTCAACGTCGCCTGCCTGGGCGAGGTCACCTTTGGTTGCGCCCAGGGCCTCACTGACGTGGTGTATCTGACCATCGGTACCGGCGTGGGCGCCGGCGTGCTCTCGGGCGGCCAGCTCGTGCACGGCATGATGCACCCCGAGGCCGGTCACATCTTGGTCACGCGCGACCCGCGCGACACCATTGGCGAGCACAGCGGCTGCCCCTTCCACGACAACTGCCTCGAGGGCCTCATCGCCGGCCCCGGCGTTAGAAAGCGCTGGGATGGCAAGAGCGCCGGAGACATGGCCGATGACCCGGAGGCCATGGACCTGCTTGCCGGCTATCTGGCACAGGCACTCATGACCTACACGCTGTGCTACGCGCCGCAAAAGATCATCATCGGCGGCGGCGTGGCCGACCACACTCCCATCGTGCCGCTTGCACGCAAAAAGTGTGCCGAGATGCTCAACGGCTATATCGTCACGCCCGAGGTCAACGACATCAATACCTACATCGTCAACAACAGCCTCGAGGGCAAGCAGGGCATTATGGGCTGCCTGGCCCTGGGCGCACAGGCGCTTCAGTAGCAGACTCACCCACAGGGCGTGGCGCGCCCGGCAAATCCGACCTACGGAACAACGCCACCACGCCTCATATAAGCCCTCAAATAAAAAAGGCCGCCTAGGACCAAACAATACGTCCTAGGCTGCTTTTTTGGCACATATCAGCGACCGTAAGAGATATCGGAGCACAACGCCCGTTGCCGCTCCACAGCAGTCGATCATCACATCGGTGATCATACCGGCGCGTCCCGGCACAAAGAGCTGAATCGTCTCGTCGATCGAGGGAATCAGCAGCAGGAACACCGCCGTGGGCAGCAACACGTTAAAGGTGCGCCGGCCCTCAAAATCAAAGGCGTGCGTAGCCAGGATGCCGAGCACCATATACTCGGAAAAATGCGCGCACTTGCGAACAACAAAGTTGGTCACCCATTCATATGGAAGTCCCACGCCGTGCAGGAAACCGCGGATAGCTTCCATGACCGTTAGGCTCAGCGAGCCCGACCCCGAGCCAGGAACCAGCGAATTGCCCCAGATCAAGAGCGCCATCAGGCAGGTCACGACCGCCCATTTTCGATTGATCTTAACCATGCAGAAGTTATGCCTCCGCGCGGAGCGGCGCAAAGCTGGCGGTACCGCCCTCGATAACGCTCAGATAGGCACGGCCCGTACGCTTGGCGGTAGAGGACTGCAGGCGCTCGATCTCTTCCTCGAGGATCTGATTGACGCGCTCGTGACGACGATTTTCCATAATGCCGGCGGCAATAGCCTCGGCTCGCTCGATGCTCTCGCGCGAGATACGGGCAGTATCCTCGGGGAACACAGCGCTGTGACGGCCGACATAGGCGGGGGCAGCAGGCTGAGGGGCAGCGACGGGAGCGGGCGCTACAACAGGAGCAGGCTCGTCAATCTCATCCAGAATCGCGGTGGCGGCGGCCCACATGTCCTCGTGGCCCGAGTAATCGGCCATGGGGACATCAACCTCGAGCGAGGCGTCCGGAAGGTCGCCGGTGTCGATGCGATCTTGGGCATCAATCGATGCGGTGATGGCTGCAGGCTCATCGAGGTCATCGAGATCGATGTCCGCGGCACCGGAGATGATAGGCATGCTGGCGAGGTTTGCATTGTACGGCGCAGCCTCGGCCGCCTGCTGCTGGGCAGGAGCGCCCCACAGCGAGCTTTCGGCGGCACGGCGGGCGGCAACGGCCTCCTCGTCCGCAGCCATGGCTTCATCAACGTACGAATTGTCGGCAGAAGCGTTCGCGTCCGCCGAGGTAGCGTTGTAGGCGTTATTGGCTGCCGCGTTGGCAACGAGTGCCACGAAAGCCGCCGTGCTGCCCGCAGGGGCGGCCTGGGAGCCAGACACGGCGCGTGCCGCGGCGGCGATGTCGTCGCGATTGAAGGAGCCGGTCTGCCCGCCATTGGTGAGCTCGTCGATGGCGACTTGATAGACGTCGCGCGAGTGTGCAGGGTCGCAGCTCACCGGCGAATCGTCGTCGAGCATACTGTCGATCATGGACCAAGCCTCGTCCTCGCCCATAGCATCTGCGGCTCGAGCGATGGTAGGGACACCATCATCGGCATGACGGCGCTGGAACGCACCAGTCAGGCCGGAAAGGAATGCCGAGGTAGACTGCTCCGACTGAGCCTGAGAAGCAGAAGCGGCAGCATATGGAGTCGCATCCTGCTGCTGAGCTGGAATCGAGGCGGTCTTGAACTCGCTTTGATGCTGAT
This sequence comes from uncultured Collinsella sp., assembly GCA_958350755.1. Lineage (GTDB taxonomy): Bacteria > Actinomycetota > Coriobacteriia > Coriobacteriales > Coriobacteriaceae > Collinsella. The sequence goes on along the minus strand of CATWID010000011.1, from coordinate 13,615 downwards.
TGAGATTGGCGGCACCGCCCATGGCATCGGGCTGGAACAGACGCTCTTCACGCTGCGCACGGTACTCGGAGATACCCAGCGAGGCGGCATAGATGCCCACGCCCGCCACCGCACCGACGGCAAAGGGAACAGCGCCCGCGACAACCGTCTCGTTGACCGACGAGAACGGCAGCGTCGCGGCATACATCACCACGGGGGCGGCAAGGCCTATCCCGCAGGAAAGTCCGGCAAGGACTGCTCGTTGTGTTGCATCAGAAGAAGCCATGAGCTCTCCCCATCTTCCAGCACCCAAATCGCATCATTAAGTTGGCTGCGCGAGAGAAGATGAAGCGGGACATGCGTCCCAAAGCAACGGTATATGGTTCGTTTCATCTGCGTTTTCCGTCGCGAAGCTTAAAAGTTATTATGCGAAACCGCCCCGTCGATTGCAAGCGACGATGTCGGATTGAAGCGGGAAACCTGCTGCTCGTCGGTCTTATGGTTAAAAATAAGCGCGGAGCGGCGATATGGAAAAGGGCCGAGGCTCAAAGCCCCGACCCTTTATCGCATTGATGACTATCGCTGCGTGTGGATGACAACCTAGAACGCCTGCTCGTAGTCGCTGTGTTTTTTGGCCGAACGCACCAAGAATTCCTGGTTGGTGTTGGTGCCCTTAAGACCCTTGATGAACGATGCGGCTGCGCGCTCGGTGTTGTTCATGCCGGCAAGAATGCGACGCAGGCCAAAGACAAACGGACGCATCTGCTCGTCGACCAACAGGTCCTCGTTACGCGTACCGGAGGCAACGGGGTCGATAGCCGGGAAGATGCGGCGGTCGGCCAGGTCGCGGTCGAGCTTAAGCTCCATATTGCCGGTGCCCTTGAACTCCTCAAAGATGACCTCGTCCATCTTGGAACCGGTGTCGATGAGGGCAGAGGCCAGGATGGTAAGCGAGCCACCGTTCTCGATATTGCGGGCTGCACCCAGGAAGCGCTTGGGCGGATATAGGGCCGCCGAATCGACGCCGCCCGAAAGGATGCGGCCCGAGGCGGGCGCCGCCAAGTTGTAGGCGCGGGCGAGGCGCGTGATGGAGTCGAGCACCACCACGACGTCGCCACCCAGCTCTACGATGCGCTTTGCGCGCTCGATGACGAGCTCTGCCACGCGGGTGTGGTTGTCGGCAGGCATATCGAAGGTCGACGCCACAACCTCACCCTTGATGGAACGCTGCATATCGGTGACCTCTTCGGGGCGCTCGTCGACGAGCAGGCAGATGAGGTGCACCTCGGGGTTGTTAATCGAGATAGACTGGCAGATCTTCTTGAGGATCGTGGTCTTGCCGGCCTTGGGCGGGGACACGATCAGGCCGCGCTGGCCCTTGCCGATCGGTGACACGATGTCGATGGCGCGACCGGTAATAGAGTCCTTGCCGTGCTCCATGCGCAGCGGCTCGTTGGGATAGACCGGGGTGAGGTCGCCGAACTTGGGACGGTTGCGAATCTGCTCGGGGTCCAGACCGTTGACGGTCGTGATTTTGGCGAGGCCGGCGCGCTTGTCGCCGCCGCGCGAAGGACGCAGCGAACCCTCGATGACGTCGCCCGTGCGCAGGCGCGCGGATCGGATGAGGTAGGCGGGCACGAAGGCGTCGTCGTTGGACTTCATGTAGCCATGGGCGTGGATGATGCCGGAGCTGTCCGGGCGAATCTGCAGAATACCCTTGATGTCGCGGAAGCCCTCGGCCTTCGCGGCGGTGATGTAGATCTCCTCGACGAGCCCGGCTTTCTTCTTGCCGGTCGTCTCGATCTCGAACTCCTTGGCCTTCTCGCGCAGCTCGGCGACCTTCATGGCCGCGAGTTCCTCGCGCGAAAGTGTGGGCTCGGTCGGAGCGGCATTGCGCTCCTTGTTGCGCTGCTTGCGATCGCGCTGACGGTTGCGGCGGTCGTTGTTGCGGTCGTCCTTGCGCTCGTTGCGCTCGTCGTTGCGCTTGTGTTGGCGACGGTTGGGGCGAGCGCCGTCTTCGCCCTCGGCGGGGGCGGCACCATCGGTTGCGGCGGTGTCAACATTGGCCGCAGCGGCGTCATTGGCCTCGGCGCCGGAATCGACCTGCGCTTCGACATCAGTCTGCTGCTCGGACGCCTTGGCCTTAGCGGACTTCTTACGACCGCGCTTGGGCTTCTCGGACGCAGACTGTTCGACGTCCTGGGGCTCGGCGGCATCAATCGATGCATCGGCGGTCGTCTCGGCGGAATCCTCGGACGCACCCTTCTTGGCAGCCTTAGCCTTGGACGTGCGCTTAGCAGCAGTGCGACGGCTGCGACCGGGACGGACGTCGGCGGGCTCGGCATCGGCAGAAACGGCCTTGGAAGTCGTAGCATCCTGGACGGGTGCATCGGCAGCAGTTGAGGACTTGGCGGTCGCCGCGGCATCCCGAGCGGCGGCGGCTGCGGCTGCGGCCTTCTCGGCCTCGACAAAGGCCTTGGGTTTGCGACCGCGACGGTGCGGGCGCAAAGCCGGATCGACAACGGGAACTTCGCTGGCCTCGACAGGCGCAGCGGGCTCAACAGGCGATGTCCCCTCCCCTGCCACGGAACGGACCGAAGCCTCAGTGAGCTCGGGGGTTACCTGTTCAGCAACCTGCTCGGCCTTAGCAGCCGTGCGACGGCGTGTGCGCGGTACCGGCTTCTCGGTCGGCTGGTCGGCGACAGGAGTCTCGGTGGCGGCAGGCGTCTCGAGCACAGACGGAGCTGCAAGCTCGGTCAGAGCCGCGGCCTCGCGCTCGGCAGCACGACGGCGGGCGCGCACCACCTGAGCCTCGCTAATCTGCGCCAACGCACGTGCCTGCGCGACCTCATCGGAAATCGGCGCCGAGGAGTCAGCTGCAACGGTGCGCTTGGTGCGCGTCGTGCGCGTGGTACGGCGCTTGGGCTTGGTGACCTCCTCGCCGTCAGCGGCAGGCTTGGCCGTACGGCGCGTGCGCTTGGGCTTTGCCGGAGCAGCCTCCTCAACAGTTGCAGGCACGGCCTTCTCAGCCGCTACAGGCATAGGCGTCGAAGCAGCCTTAGGCGTCTCAGGAGCCGAGGCTTGCGCGGGCGCCGCGACCTGGTCCGACGCAACCGGTACAGCGGGAGCGGCCTGCGTCGTCGTTATTTCGTTTTCTTGCTGTTGATCAGACACAGTGTTTGCTCAACTTTCTTTTCAAGCCCTGTGATCACATGCTCCCTGCATAAACCTTCAGGGCGGCTAAACAGTCTAGTTCCGTTCAAAACGACGGACATCATTGATCTGTATCGAGATGATTGCGTCAACTACGCAGCGTTAGTGTAACACAACCGCCGCCACCTGCAACTTAGTCATTGGGGACGTTCTTAAACGACTAGTCAAAAGGGGCACTCTTTGGTTTAACACCCACAAATCTGACTGCCTCCGCCAAAACTATGGCGGTTTACTACGATGAATCGCTCAACCGCGACCACTCCGAAACATGTTGAACTAAAACCGCAGGTAGATGCCTTGCGCTTTTTTTGCGAAAAGCCGGCGTAGTTGGAATTCCTCAATTCATCGTAGTAAACCGGCATAGTTTCGTATTTCCAGCAGTTCAAAATTCGTCAATACGTCGGCGTTTGCGAAAAAAGCCCGATCTCCGTGGGAGATCGGGCTTTCAAGGCTCAGTTAAACCAAGTCTGTACGGTCAAATGACCCGCAGATTACATCTGCTCGGGCGCGGAAACGCCAACGAGAGTGAGCACCAGAGCGAGCGTTACGCGGACGGCGTCGCAAGCGGCCAGACGGGCGCGCGAAAGCTCGGGGTCGACGGGACGGCCCTCGCTCGGCAGCACCTGGCAGGCAGCATAGAAGCTGTGGAAGTCGCCGGCGAGCTCCTCGGCAAAGTGCGTCAAACGGAACGGGGCGCGGTCGCGAGCGCAGCTGGCGATCAGGTCGGTGAGCTCGTTGAGCTTGCGCGAAAGGGCGAGCTCGGCCGGGTCGGTCAGCAGCGAGTAATCAACGTTCTCGCCGATGGCCTTGGCGGCGACGGCCTTCATACCCATCTCGTCAGCCTGCTCGGGCGTAACGTCGGCGGCACGGCGCAGGATGGAGCAGACGCGAGCGTGAGCGTACTGCACGTAGTACACCGGGTTGGAGTTGTCGCGCTTCTTAACGGCCTCGATGTCGAAGTCGACCATCTGGTTGGAGCTCTTGGAGATGAGCGTGTAGCGAGCGGCATCGGAGCCAACCTCGTCGACGAGCTCCTGAAGGGTCACCATGGTGCCCTTGCGCTTGGACATACGGACGGGCTTGCCGTTACGCAGCAGGTTGACGAGCTGGCCCAGTAGAACCTCGAACTTGCCGGGGTAACCCAGAGCGTCGCAGACGCAGCGGACGCGCTCGATGTAACCGTGGTGGTCGGCGCCCCAGATGTCGATGACGTGGTCGACGCGCTGGAACTTATCCCAGTGATAGGCGACGTCGGAGGCGAAGTAGGTGTACTCGCCGTCGGACTTGATCAGGACGCGGTCCTTGTCGTCGCCCAGATCGGTGGAGCGGAACCACAGGGCGCCGTCCTTGGTGTAGAGGTAGCCCATCTTGTCGAGCTTCTCAAAAGCGCGGTCGACGGCGGAGGTGCCGGCGGTCTCGCCCTCGGTGTCCTTCACATACAGCGAGCGCTCGGAGTACCAACGGTCAAAGTCGCAGTTGACGGCGTGGCAGAGGTCGCGCATGTTGTCGACCATCTTCACGTAGCCGCGCTCACGGAAGCTCTCCATACGCTCCTGCGGATCGGCGTCGACCCACTTGTCGCCGTCGGTGCGCCAGAACTCGGCGGCCTCGTCGATGATGTAGTCGCCGCCGTAAGAGTCCTTGCCCAAGGTCTCGGCAAAGTTGTCCTGATACGGATGGGTCTCGGGGTGCTCGTCGTTCTCGTCGGCAACAAAGGCGTCACGGTCGGCGATCAGCAGCTTGTGAGCCTCGTCGATATCAACGCCCTGCTTGGCGATGATGTCGGCAAGCTGCATATAGCGCGTGCTGATGGAGTTGCCGAAGGTGTTCATCTGAGAGCCGTGGTCATTGATGTAGAACTCACGCTGGATCTCATAGCCGGCGTGGTCCATAACGCGGCAGAGCGAATCGCCCAGCGCGGCCCAGCGGCCGTGGCCGATGTGCATGGGGCCGACGGGGTTGGCGGAAACGAACTCGACCTGGGTCTTCAGGCCACCACCGACGTTGGACTTAGCGAAGTCCATGCCCTTCTCGCGAGCCTCGCCAAAGATGGCATTCTTGACGGCAACGGAGAGGTAGAAGTTGATGAAGCCGGGGCCTGCGATCTCGACCTTCTCGATCGCGGGGTCCTCGGGCATATGGGCAACGATGACCTCGGCGATCTTGCGCGGGGCGCAGTGGGCCAGCTTGGCGGACTTCAGGGCCATGGTAGAGGTCCACTCGCCATGAGAAGTGTCAGCCGGTCGCTCGATAGCGCAATCGTCAAGTTCAAATGCGGAAAGGTCGCCGGCCTCCTGGGCCGCAGCAAGCGCAGCGCGTACCAGCTCTTCAATCTTCTCGGGCATAGATCCTCCTTGTGTTAAAGCCCCCGAGCTCTTGGTCACTCGTAGGGCAAAAGCCAGAGTTTGTAGCACTCTATCACAAGCGACGGGCACTGTCGCAGGGTAAAGCTAATAGATATTGCATATGCACAAAAATGACTACAGCTTGCATGGAGTCACTCAAAGATGCCGGTCTGCCTGCAGATTATGCAGGCGTTGAAAATGCATAAAGGTGTGAATGAGCTGCGTCTGTTATCGAATACTCTTACCTATCAGAATTGTGTGCTTTTCCTGCATAAAGTAAGGGTTTGCGCACGTCAGCGTGTTATTCTAGACATACGTAAATTCGTATAAGTTGGAGGTAGCATGTTCTCAATCGGTCAACACGTCATTCATCCGGGTCAGGGAGTCTGCACCGTCGTCGGTTTTAGGGACGACACGCCGCAGCCCATGCTGTTGCTCGAGACCAAGCAGGGACATGCGCAGACGATCCTCATGTACCCCGTGGCGCAGGCCGATCGTTTGCATGCCGCCATCTCCCAGCAAGATGCCGAGCACCTGCTGAGCCACTATGACGAGCTGGAGTGCGACACCTTTACCGAGCGCAACAGCTCGCTTGAAGAGACACACTTTAAGCAGCAGCTCAAGCTGGGCGCGCCCGAGACGGTCCGCGTGGCAAAGACCATGATGCACCGCATTCGCCAGGCCGAGGAAGCCGATAAAAAGCCCAGCTCTTACTATATGCGTGTACTCAAGGAAGCCAAGCGCCGCTCCATCGAGGAGTTCGCCGTGGCCCTGGGCGTCACCGAGGAGGCCGCCGAAGCCCGCCTAGCCCAAGCCGCCCTCAACTAACCCATCCGCGCCAAAAACCACCACAAAGGGGACAGGCACCTTTGTGGTGGTTTTTTCGTTCTAGTCGTTCTAGTAGTATTCATTCTTATTGATACCCACGAGCACAAGGAGTCTCTTATGGCAGAGCCGCTTACCGCCGGAATCACCCGCGACCGCGCGTTCGAACTGCTCAACGAACACAACAAGGACCCGTTCCACATCACCCATGGCGAGACGGTCGAGGGCACTATGCGCTACTTTGCGCGCGAGTTCGACCCCGAGAACGAGGAGTTTTGGGGCATCGTCGGTCTGCTGCACGACCTGGATTGGGAGGAGCATGAGGACGACCCCATGAACCACACCATCTATGCTGCCGAGATTCTTGAGGGCGAAGGTGCGTCTCCCGAGCTCATTCGCGCCATCCAGACGCACACGTCGGACTTCAACACCTCGCTGCCCAAACCCGAGCTGCAGATGGAAAAGATCCTGTTTGCCTGCGATGAGCTCACCGGCCTGATCGGCGCTGCAGTCATCATGCGCCCGAGCAAGAGCGTTATGGACTTTACGACCAAGTCGCTCAAGAAGAAGTTCAAGGACAAGCGCTTTGCCGCCGGCTGCTCGCGCGACGTGATTTCGCAGGGCGCCGAGATGTTGGGCTGGGAGCTCCCCGAGCTCTTTGACCGCACCATAGCGGCCATGCAGTCCTTCGCCCCCGACCGCGATACCTTCCAGGCCTAACCGCCCACGCCACCTAAAACCGCCACAAAGGGGACAGGCACCTTTGTGGTGGTTTTTGTTTGCGCGGGCGTTAGGGGCGAACCTGGCCGGTGCCGCGGAGCTTGTATTTGTAGGTGGTGAGGGCCTCGGCGGCAAAGGGGCCACGGGCGTGGAGCTTTTGGGTCGAGATGCCGATCTCGGCGCCCAGGCCAAACTCGCCGCCGTCGGTAAAGCGCGTGCTGGCATTGGCATACACAGCCGAGGCATCGACCGCGTCCAGGAAGCGCTCGCAAGCATCCGTGTCCTCGGCAACGATGGCCTCGGAATGCATGGTGCCATAGCGGTTGATGTGCGCGATGGCCTCGTCCTCGTTCGCCACGACCTTCACGCTCATCTCGAGTGCCAGATACTCGCGACCCCAGTCCTCCTCAGTCGCGGCAACATAGTCGTCGCCCTCGGCAAGCCCAGCGGCGGCGCATGCTGCGCACGTGGCATCGTCGCCGTGAATCAGCACGCCGTAGTCGTGCAGCACGGCAACGACCGCGGGCAGGAAGCGATCTGCAACGGCACGGTCGACCAGCAGCGACTCGGCAGCATTGCACACACCCACGCGCTGGGTCTTGGCATTGACGATAATGTTGAGTGCCTTGTCAAAATTGGCGGATTCATGCACGTAGATATGGCAGTTGCCCGTGCCCGTCTCGATCACCGGTACAAGCGACTCGCGCACGCAGCGCTGGATCAGGCCCGCACCGCCACGCGGAATGAGCACGTCAACGATGCCGCGGAGCTTCATGAGCTCGCCGGTGGCCTCGCGGTCGGTGGACTCGATCATCGAGATAGCTTCGCGCGGGAAACCCTGGGCCTCAAGCGCATCGGCCAGCAGCTCGGCAATCATGGCGCACGAGTGATAGGCCAGCGAACCGCCGCGCAGGATACAGGCGTTGCCGGTGCGGATGCAGATGCCCGCGGCATCGGCCGTCACGTTGGGGCGCGCCTCGTACACCATGGCAACCAGACCCAGCGGCACGCTCACGCGGGTGAGGTCCACGCCGCTTGCAAGCACGCGATGGTCGAGCACGCGGCCGACGGGATCGGGCAGCTCGGCAAGCTTCTCCAGGCCGGCGGCCATGCCCTCGACGCGCTCGGGCGTCAGCAACAGGCGATCGAGGAGCCCCGCCGAGGTCCCCGCATCGCGCGCGGCGGACATATCGAGCTCGTTGGCGGCGACGATGGAGTCGGCACCATCGCGCAGCGCCGCGGCCATGGCGCGCACGGCCTCCTGGCGCTGCTCGTCGCTCGCCGTGGCAAGCGAGGCCGACGCTGCCTTGGCGGCAACAGCAAGATCGTGGACATACGTGGCTATATCGACCGACATGGGCGGCCCTTTCTCTTAGTAGTTTGCCCACCATGGTAGCCGATTTGTGCATGCCCTCGCGCGCGGCGGTAGAATTGGTCAGCCCGAAACACCGCAACGAACGGAAGTACCGCATGGCCCTCATCACTTCGTACCATGTCCCCGGCCTGTATGTCGAGGACCACAGCATCGATGTCCCCCTCGACTGGCGCGGCCTGGAGCCCATGCTTTTGGCCGTCGGCAGCACCATGCGCCGCGGCGCCATGCCGGCGCCCATCGCCGGCGCGCCCGAGAGCATCAAGCTTTTCTACCGCGTGGTTTGCGCACCCGACCGTATCAACGACGATCTGCCGCTGCTCCTCTTTTTGCAGGGCGGCCCCGGTGGCGAGAGCCCGCGTCCGCTGTCACCCACGAGCGACGGTTGGATCGAGGAGGCCGTCAAGCACTTCCGCGTGGTCCTTCCCGACCAGCGCGGCACGGGACGCAGCAGCTGTGTAGACGGGCATACAATCGCTGCCTTGGGCGAGCGCGCCGAGGCAGCAGGCGCCAATGCGGCCCGCTCGCAGGCGGACTTCCTCAAGCGTCACCTCGCCAGCTCCATCGTGCGCGATTTTGAGTACCTGCGTCTGGTGGGCTTTGGCGGCAAGCCGTGGGTCACGCTCGGCCAAAGCTACGGCGGCTTTTTGACGCTGAGCTACCTGTCGCTCTTCCCCGAGGGCGTGGCGGCGAGCTTTACCTGCGGTGGCATTCCCCACGTCCCGGCAAGCGCCAGCGAGGTCTACGCACACACCTTCCCGCGCATGACCGCCAAGACGCAGCAGTATTACGACCGCTACCCCGCCGACGTCGAGCGCGTGGCGACTCTTGCCGATGCGCTTGAGGAGCAGAAGCCCGCGCTACCCGACGGCTCGCCGATGACGGTGGAGCGCCTGCAGCTTATGGGCAGCGACTTTGGCATGAAGCCGAGCTTTGAGCGCATGCATTGGATTATTGATCACGCTTTTGTTGACGGCGACGGCACGCTGAGCTGCGGTGCCTCAGTATCCGATAGCTTTTTGATGCGCGCCTTCGAGCGCACCAACACGCGCACGAATCCGCTGTACTGGACGCTTCAGGAGTTCATTTACGCCGACGGCGACACCATGCCCATTCACTGGGCCGCGGCAGAAGAGAAAGCCCATCGTGCCGAGTTCGACACCCTCGCGCGCCCGCTCATGTTTACCGGCGAGGCCATGTTCCCGTGGATGTTTGAGCAGATGCCCGAACTTAAGCCCTTCAAGCCGGCGATGGACCTGCTGATGGAAGACACGAGCTGGGACAAGATCTACGACCCGCAGCGCCTGGCCTGCAACGAAGTGCCACTCCAGGCCGCCGTGTATTTCGACGACATGTACGTGGACTCGGGCATGCAGCTCGACACGCTCAGCCACGTGGACAACTCGCACGCCTGGGTGACCAACGAGTTCGAGCACGACGGCCTGCACGGCAGCGTGGTGTTCAAGCACCTCCTCGACGAAGCCCTCAACCGCGGAGACCTGCGCCAGATCTTCTAGCAAAGGAGTGTCCCAAAGTGCCGGCACATAAGGAACGTCCCCAAGTGCCGGAAAAGGAGAGGCAGCACTGCTGGCAAAACGAGCCGCAGCGCTGCCTCTCTTTATGCAAACACTATCAAGTTGTCCCTATGGATCGCGGGCTTCTCGGCCAGGTCTGCGAGCAGGCGGTTGCTGACGATCTGGTCTTGGCGGCGTCCGGCTGCAAGTTCCAGCACGTCCGAATCGGCCTCAGCGATACCGCGCGCGACAACCATGCCGCTCGGGTCGCACACGTCGAGCACATCGCCCTCGGCAAAATCTCCATCGACCTGGCGAATACCCACCGCGAGCAGCGATGAGCCGCGGCTGACCAACGCCTTTGCGGCACCGTCATCAACCGTCACCGAGCCGTGCGCCTTGTCACCCAGCGCGATCCACAGCTTGCGGGGCGCGATGTCCAGGCGCTCCGCCGGCGGATCGAACAGCGTACCCACGCTCTCGCCACGGGCCAGACGCACGAGCGCATCGGGCTCCTCGCCCGAGCAGATAACGCTCTGAATGCCAGCCGTCATCAAAATGCGGCTCGCGCGGATCTTGGTGATCATGCCGCCGGTGCCTACCGACGTCGAAGAATCGCCCGCCGAGGCAATGATCTTGGCATCGATTTTGCGCACGACCGGGATAAACTCGGCCGTCGGGTCCTCGTGTGGATTGGCGGTGTAGAGGCCATCGATGTCGGACAGCGTCACGCACAGGTCGGCGGAAACCAGGCAGCTTACGAGCGCCGCCAGTGTGTCGTTGTCGCCAAACTTGATCTCATCGACGGTAACGGTATCGTTCTCGTTGACGACCGGCACCACGCCCAGCTCCACCAGGCGCAGCAGGGCGTCGCGCGCGTGCAGGTAGGACGTACGGCGCGCCGTGTCGTGGCGCGTGAGCAGCACGAGCGAGGTGAGTAGGTCACGCGCATGGAACTCCTCGTCGTAGGCCGACGAGATGATGCACTGGCCGGCCGAAGCGCATGCCTGCAGGCTCGGCAGGTCACCGACCGGCTTGCGGTCGAAGCCCAGCACGGGATAACCGCACGCGATGGCACCCGAGCTCACCACGACCAAGCGCCAGCCGAGCTTGCGCAGGGCCGCAGCCTGATCGGCCAGGCCACCGATAAACGCGCGGTTGACCTTGCCGTCGGCGCCCACCACCGTGGACGAGCCGATCTTTACCACCATCGTTTTATAAGAAATCGTCATACGTCAAACCAATCGAATGCTGAGCGAGCGGGCGAGCTGGAGCGGCCGGGGCACCTGGTGCGGGACGGACGAAAATGATCCGTTTTCCTCCGTCCCCTTCTGATCATTTTGCCCAGGGGAAGGCCGAAGCCGCGGCCATGTTCTTGCGCACGAGCTCGTCGCGCACCTGGGCCAGGCCCTGCTCCATGCCCACCACGTAGGTCTGCGGGTACAGGAAGCGCTTGAAAGCCGCGTCCAGATGATCGATTGCCCAGGCACAACGCTCGCGCGCGTCCTCGATGCTCTCGCGAGGAGCCACCGCCCTGCCGTCGCGGACGATCGGCACCAGCAGCTCACGATACTCGAGCTCGGACACATCGGTCACCAAGGCGGCATCGTTCACAGCCACAAGGGTATTGCCGCGAGCGGCGCCCTCTCCTGCCAGATGGTCCTCGTCATAGATCATGTCGCAGACCGGGCCGCCAAAGCCATCGTAATAGCGTCGCACGCGCTGCACGCCGGGGATCGTGCGCTTGTAGGGCTGCTCGGAAAGCTTCACCACCGGCGTCCACGGCTCCCCGTCGCTCGCCCGACGGGCCGAAAGCTTGTACACGCCACCCAGCGCCGGCTGATCGTAGCAGGTCGCGAGCTTGGTGCCCACGCCAAAGCTATCGATGGGCGCGCCCTGGTCGAGCAGCGACTGAATCGTGTACTCGTCCAGATCGTTGGAGACCGAAATCCCCACATAGGGCAGGCCCTCGGCGTCAAAACGGCCGCGAACATACTTGGACAACTTAGCCAGGTCGCCCGAGTCGATGCGAATGGCCGACAGGTGCTCGCCCGCCGCCTCCATCTCCTTGGCAACCGTAATGGCATGTTCGCAGCCCTCGCGCACGTCGTACGTGTCGATAAGCAGCGTGCAGTTCTTGGGGCTTGACTTGGCAAACGCACGGAAGGCCTCGAGCTCGGAATCGAAGCTCATCACCCAGCTGTGCGCATGCGTGCCAAAGACGGGAATACCGTAGCGGCGTCCGGCAAGCACGTTGGACGTAGACGAGCAGCCCGCCACGTAGCTCGCGCGCGCAACAGCCAGGCCGCCATCGGGACCCTGGGCGCGACGCAAGCCGAACTCGGCGACGGGGCGACCATCGGCGGCCAGTACCACGCGCGCCGTCTTGGTGGCAACGAGCGTCTGGAAGCCGACGATGTTGAGCAGCGCGGTCTCGAGCAGCTGACACTCCAACGACGGACCGGTGACGCGCACCATGGGCTCGCGCGGGAACACGAGCTCGCCCTCGGGCACGGCGTCAATGTTCACGTGCGCACGGAAGTTGCGCAGGTAATCGAGGAATGCAGGCTTAAACATCGCGCCGCCGGCCGGAGCCTGGAGCGAAGCTAGATAGTCGATGTCCTCGGGCGTAAAGCGCAGGTTCTCGACAAGCTCGGGCAGCTCGGCGGTGCCGCACATGACGGCATACGCGCTGCCGAAGGGATGGTCGCGGTAAAACGCGGTAAAACAACCCTGCTCATTGGCCTTGCCGCTCTCCCACAGGCCCTGGGCCATAGTGAGCTCGTACAGATCGGTGAGCATTGCAATGTCGGTGGGATGCGAAATGTCGGTCAAAGCCATGGGGCGACCTTTCGGATGCGTTGTGCAGAAGTCGAGGGTTGGACGAGGCGAACGTGCGGGCATGGAGCCCGGCGCGAACAGGTTAGTGCAGGCCCATGCTGCCCGTGATCGTGTAGACCATAAAGACGATAAACGCGATGAGGGCGAGCACGATGATGATTTTTTGAGCCGGAGCCATGCCGGGGATCTCATTCTCGCCCGTAGGCTCCTTGGAGGTGACCATGCGCTGGGCAAAGGTCATCTCGTCACGGCTTGGTTTGGGCTCGACGGGCTTGGGGTGAACGGCTTTTTTGGGCTGAGGCTTGGGTGCGGTGGGCTCGGGCTTCACAGCAGCGGGTTTGGACGCAGGCGCGGACTTGGGCGCAACCTTCGCAGCGGCCTCCTCGGCCTTCTCACGCTCGGCACGCAGGGCGGCCAGCTCCTCACGCTCGCGGCGTGCCTCTTCCTGGGCCTCGCGACGAGCCTTCTCGGCGCGGAGCTCTTCCAACTCGGCGCGCTCCTCGTCGGACAATGGTTGGGACTCAAGCTCGGCCATGGTACAGCCCTTTCTTTCAAAAAAAGCCGCCGACACAATGTCGACGGCTTATCAAATCCAATGGTGGAGACGAAGGGAGTCGAACCCTCGGCCTCTGCCATGCGACGGCAGCGCTCTCCCAACTGAGCTACGTCCCCAGGACAAGTTGTTATTTTACCTGCGGCTCGCCAACTGTCAACGCCCAATACCCAGTCTTTTTGGGACGGGGATATTTTGACCTTGATTATCGACTTTATCCGAACACCTCCCACATTCATCCGTACATGTACGG
>CATWID010000010.1 GCA_958350755.1 uncultured Collinsella sp. | reverse complement strand
GCTACAGCTCTAAGGCCACCGGCGACGCCAAGGACGGCTTCACCGTGACCAACACTGTGAAGACGGGCGAGCTCGACGTCTCCAAGACCGTCGTGGCGCGCGAGGGCCTGGCGGTCGACGCGGACAAGATATTTAAGTTTGTGGTTGAGGCCACCGATGCCATGGGCCGCAAAGTGTCCGGCACCTACGGTGACGCGACGTTCGAGGACGGCAAGGCGACCCTCAAGCTCAAAGATGGCCAGACGGCGAGGATCACGGGGCTGCCCGCGGGAACTGCCTACACGGTGACCGAGCGCGCCGCCGCTGGCTACAAGGCTGCGGTGAACGGAGCCGAGGGCTCCAAGGCCGAGGGCTCCATCGCGGCAGACCAGGTCTCCTTCGCCGCCTTCACCAACACCTTCGACCCCGCCCCCGCCACGGCGTCCGTCTCCGAGCTCACCAAGGTGCTCGCGGGCGGCCGCAAGCCCGGCCTTCAGAAGGGGGAGTTCGTCTTTGAGCTCTCCCTCACCGACGGTGCGGGCAATGTTCTCGAGGGCTACCCAATCGAGGCGAAGAATGACAAGGACGGCAAGGTTTCCTTTGGCGAGCTCAGCTTCACCAATCTGGGCACCTACCACGCGACCGTGACCGAGAAAGCAAGCGGCGATGTCCTGATTGAGGACGATGCGCACGCCTACACCTTCGACATCACGGTGACTCAGACTGGCGCCGGCCTTAAGGCCGAGATTTCCAACGAGCGGGGCAAGAAGACTTTCACCAACACCTTCACGCCGCACGACAACACCAAGACCGTCACCAAGGCGGACGCCTCGGGCGCCAAGGTCGATGTGGATGGCAAACCGGTGGGCGTGGGCGATACCCTCACCTATACCATCGGCTGGGCCAATAACAGCGTCGACGACAGGGGCGCCGCGCAGGCGGCCGACGTGACGGTGACCGATGTCCTGCCCAAGGGCGTTAACTATGTTGAGGGTTCTGCCGACGGTGCCGCCTACGACGCCGCGACGCGCACCCTTACCTGGTCGCTCGGCGAGCAGGCTGCGGGCGCCACGGGCACGCTCAGCTTCGACGTGAAGGTCTCCGCCGAAGCCGCCGTGGTCGACGACATCGCCAACACCGCAACGGTCAAGGTGGGCGAGAACGAGTCGCAGACCAACACGACCCACAACAGCGTGCCCCGCGGGGGCAGCCTCACCGTCAAGAAGACGGTCGTCGGCGGCGACAGCCAGCGCGAGTTCGGCTTCACGGTCGCGCTGACCGACGGGGACGGCGAGCCCGTCTCTGGCACCTTCGGCAAGGGCGAGCACGCCGTGACGTTCGCGGGCGGCAAGGCGAACTTCACGCTTAAGGATGGCGGGGAGAAGATCATCTCCGGCCTACCCGTGGGCGCGCACTATACCGTGACCGAGGATGCCGCCGAGGGCTACGCGACCACGGCCGAGGGGGCCGAAGGCGCCGTGACCGAGGACGGCGCGACTGTCGCGTTCACCAACACGTACGGAACGGCCACCGAGGGCAGGGACGTCTCCACCGCGGGGCTCTTCACCAAGACGCTCGAGGGCCGCGACTGGGCGGAGGGCGACAGCTTCCAGTTCACGCTCGCGGGCGAGGACGGCGCCCCCATGCCCGAGGGCTCTGCCGACGGCTCCAAGACCGTCAGCGTGACGGCCGGCGCCGGCACCAAGGCGGGCGATAGGGTCGCCTTCGACTTCGGCCCCATCCGCTACACGCTCGATGACATCAAGGACGCCGGGTTCGCCGAGGTCGGCGGCAAGCGCGTGCGCGCCAAGACCTTCACCTACACGGTGCGCGAGGTCAGGCCCGATGACGGCTCCGCCATCGCTGGTGTGGCCTACGACGGCCACACCGCCACGATGACGGTGACCGTGACCGACGACGGCTCCGGCAACCTCACGGCCACGACGCCCGCAATCGCGCAGGCGAGCGGCGGCGACTTCGTCAACACCTACACGACCGAGCTCGACTACTCGGCCCGCGCGGGAGTGCGCCTGTCCAAGACGCTCTCCGGCCGCGCCATGGAGGCGGGGCAGTTCGCCTTCACCGTGACCGCGGACGCCGAGACGGCCGCCAAGCTCGGCCTCAAGACCGGCAAGGACGCCTACGCCGTGGCCGCGGCTGACGATGGGAAGGCCGACCTGGTCGACCTCATCGGCGCTGCTTCGGGCAGCGATGTGAAGTTCACCGACGCCGACGCGGGCAAGACCTACAGCTTCACCGTCACCGAGACCAAGCTCGGCGGCGAGGGCTACACCAACGACACCGTGCCGCGCACGGTGACCATCGCGCCCGCCTACGATACCGCGACGGGCAAGCTCATGGTCACGACCACGGTTGCCAAGGACGGCGTCGAGGTCGCCCGCAGCGAGGTCTCCACGGCAGATGACGCCATGGCGACGCCCGCGCCCGTGACGGTCGCGTTCCAGAACTCCTACGAGGCCACCGGAACGCTCGGCGGCGAGGGCGGCGCGGTTATCAACGCCACCAAGACGCTGGCGGGCCGCGCCGCGGCGGCGGGCGAGTTCTCGTTCTCCGTCCGCGATGCCCAGGGCGACGTGGTCGCGACCGCGGCCAACCAGGCCTCCGGCGACGGCGAGGCCGCGGGGCTCGCGTTCTCGCCCATCGCCTACACCACCGACTCGCTTAAGCAGATGGTGGCGGACGGTACCGCCACCAAGGCCGCCGATGGCTCCTGGGTCATTCCCTATACCGTTTCCGAGGACGGCACGGACCGGCTGCCCGCGGGCGTGACGGCGGCCGTGTCGAGCTTCGGCATTACGGTCAAGGTGACCGATAACGGCAAGGGCGGGCTGGATGTGGTCGTGGTCTATCCCGAGGGATCCGACGGCACGCTGTCGTTTGTGAACGGCTATAGCGCCGGCGAGGCGACGGTCGACATCGCGGGCACCAAGACGCTGGCGCTCCGCCAGGCCGGACTCGGCCTCACGCAGGCCGACATCGCGGGCAGGTACACCTTTAAGATCGAGCCGCTGGACGGCGCGCCCGCACCGGTCGACGCCTCCGGCAAGACGGTGACCGAGGCGACCAACGACGCCGCCGGCAACGTCGAGCTGGGCCACGTCACGTTCAGGCAGCCGAGCGACCTCGATGGCGTCGAGATCGACGGCGACGGCCTGCGCACCAAGACGTTTGCCTACCGGGTGAGCGAGTCCGGTTCGGTCGACGGCGTGGTCAATGACCCGACGGCAACCAGGACCTTCATGGTCAGGGTGGTCGAGGACACCGCCGCGGGCACGCTTGTCGCGACGGTCCTGCCCGCAGAGGGCACGCCCGAGGGCAGGGGCGCGTTCGAGTTCACCAACACCTACGGCGTGAACCCGACGCCGAGCTCCGTCACCGACCAGATCAAGGTGAGCAAGAAGCTCAAGGGCCGTGACCTGGCCGAGGGCGAGTTCGAGTTCCAGCTGGTCGAGCTTGTCGCCGACGGCAGCGAGAGCGTCGCGGCGACGGGCAAGAACGCCGCCGACGGCACGGTCGCGCTCAGCCCCGTTACCTACACCGCGCCCGGCGCGCACAGCTACGAGCTGCGCGAGGTCGCCGGCACGGCGGGCGGCGTGACATATGACAGGGCGACGTACCGCGTGCGCACGACGGTCACCGATGCCGGCAACGGCACGCTCGCCGTCAAACACGAGCTCATGGATGCCGAGGGCAATGCCGCGAACGACACCTCGGTGACCTTCACCAACGGCTACCAGGCCGCACCCGTCACCCTCAAGCTGGGCGCCGCCAAGGTGCTCAAGGGCGCCGAGCTCAAGGCGGGCCAGTTTAGCTTTGAGCTCAAGGGCCGGGACGGCAAGGTCATGTCGACCGCCAAGAATGCCGCCGACGGCAGCGTCGCGTTCGATGCGCTGACCTTCAAGCGGGCCGGCACCTACACCTTCACGGTGAGCGAGGTCGACGACGGCCAGGCGCACGTGACCTACGACAAGGCGGTGCACAAGGTCGTCGTCACGGTGAGCGACGAGGCGGCAGACGGCACCAAGACGGGCTACCTGTCGGCGAAGGTCTCCTACGAGGGCGACGCCAACATGCCGCCAATCTTCACCAACAGCTACGCCGAGAATCCCGGGACCCCCGAGAACCCCGGCACGCCGGGCGGTGGCTCGGACGGCGGTTCAGATAACGGCTCCGGCAGCGGCGCTAGCGGCGACGGCTCCAAGGGCGGCATGCCCGACACCGGCGACCGCAGCTTGCCGGCGGCCGCGCTCGCGGTCATGGCCGGCACCGGCGCGCTGGCCGCCGCGGGCGGCGCGGTCCTGTACCGCAGGCGCCGCTAGCGATATGGACGAGTGGGGCGAATCCATCCGATGGGTTCGCCCCACTTGCCGTGGCGGGCGGGAGCAGGTAAGATATACCGAGCGCCTAGCGCGTTCGATGGGTTCGGATGACGACATGTTCCGAATCTGGTCAGGTCCGGAAGGAAGCAGCCATAAGGAGCCTCTGTCGGGCATCCGAATCCATCGAGCGCACGGGCGCTTTTTTGGTGCCGCGATGCGGTCCCGGTGCCGGCGGGCTGTTTGGTGTCTCGCTGGTCCTCGGCTTTGCCTGCGGGATCGCTCGACTACCAAACAGCCCGCCGGCACCGGGACCACTTCGTCCAAAAATCACCCGTAAAGGCGCGTTAGCCTAATTAAATCTATCCCTTAAGGAATACTGCTCGTTGGCGTTGTTTGGAGTGCGGTGGCGATGTACTTCAAGAGACGGCGGCATTACCATTTGTTTTTACAAGCAAAGAGGTCCGTTTCCCTAGGTTGGGGAAACGAGCCTCTTTTTGTCTCTGGGCTTGTGGATTGGTGAAGGCAGAATGCTCTGGCAGCTACTTTGAGTTCTTGATGCGGCGTACACCCGCGGTGGCTATTCCGAACCCTGCGGCGGCGATTCCTGCGAGTGTGATTGCGCTCGGCGCTGCGTCGCCCGTGTTCGCGAGCTTGCCGGCGGTCGTATCTGCTTGCTTGGTGGAGCTCGATGGAGCGTATTTGCCGGTCGCGGGCGAGCTGGCGGGCTGTGCCGTTTCGGCCGGCTGCGCTGAGCTGGAGGGTTTTGTCGTATCGGCGGGTTTCGTTATCTCGGGCGAGGTGGCCTTGTCTGCCTCGGCCTTTGCCTCTTCGTATGCTTTGCAGGCGTCGTCATAGGCCGCTTGCGCCTTTTCCAAATCGCCGAGGAGCGCATCTCGCTTGGCTATGTCCTCATCGATGTGGGCTTTGGCTTCCTCCGCCTCACTTTCGGAATCCTGAACCTGTCTTTCCTGGCTTTCGAGCCGGCGTTGGCAGTGGTGAAGATCATCTTCACAAGATTTCTCTCGCCTTTCTGCCGACATGATCTCACTTCGCAACTGCTTAATATGCTCTTTAATAGCTGTGCTGGGCTCCTCGTCGCCGAGTGCTTCAAGTGCCTTATCTAATTCTGCCTGAAGGCCGCTTGTCCGGTTGTGGGCCTCATCGTATTTGGCTTGGGCTGCATCGACGTTCGCTTGCATGGCGGGAAGGCGTTCCCTCCGTTTGGCGGCTTCCGCCGCCACCATGTCGTAGATCTCTTGAAAAGCGGCAATGTCATCATCGATTGCCGCAAGTTTCTCGGGACTTGCGGCAACTTTTGCGGCCTCGAGGTTTTTGAGCGCTTCCTGCATGGCTGCATACGCTTTTTCCTTTGCGGCGGCCGCATCTTCCGTCTGCAAGGCAACTGCACCGGTGGGGGAACTGGTTT
The DNA here is from genome assembly GCA_958350755.1 of uncultured Collinsella sp. Classification (GTDB taxonomy): domain Bacteria; phylum Actinomycetota; class Coriobacteriia; order Coriobacteriales; family Coriobacteriaceae; genus Collinsella. Next base: position 50,193 of record CATWID010000010.1, on the reverse strand, counting down.
CTGCCGCTATCGCCGTTGCGGGGGCGATTCCCGCGACAAGTGCCGCGGAAAGGGCGATGCCCACGGTTGCGCGTCTTGCGCTTCTTGCGAGAATGTCGTTCATCTCGGCACCTCATTTCAAGGGTCGGCGACTAACTTGGTAGCACTAATGTAAGTATATCAGGCGGTTTGCCCGCCATTGATCGGGCGTGCGCGTATACCCCTTGATTAACAGCCATTAAATCTATCCCTTAAGGAACGCGGCTTGCTAGTGTTGTCTGGGCATTGATGGCTGCGCGGTTCAAGAGACGGCGGCATTACCATCTGTTTTTTCAAGTAAAGAGGCCCGTTTCCCTGGGTTGGGGAAACGGGCCTCTTTTGTCTCTGGGTTTGTGGATTGGCGAAGGTAGTATGCTCTGGCGGCTATTTTGAGTTCTTGAGGCGGCGTGTGGCTGTGGCGGTTATTCCGAGGCCTGCGGCGGCGACTGCTGCGAGTGCGATTGCGCTCGGCGCCGTGTCGCCCGTGTTCGCGAGCTTGCCGGCGGTCGTATCTGCTTGCTTGCCGCTGCTCGAGTTCGCCTGCTTGGTGGAGTTTGGCGGGGTATTTTTGCCGGTCGCGGACGAGCCGGTGGGCTGTGTCGCCTCGGCCGGTTGCGCCGAGTTGGAGGGAGGCGTCGTCTCGGTCGGTTGCGTTATCTCGGGCGAGGTGGCCTTGTCTGCCGCGGCCTTTGCCTCTTCGTATGCCTTGCAGGCGTCGTCATAGGCCGTTTGCGCTTTTTTCAAATTGTCGAGGAGCGCATCTCGCCAGGCTATGAACCGGTCGATATCGCCTTTATATTTCTCTACAGCACGTTCACAGTTATTAACTCGTCTTTCCTGATTTCTGAGGCGGTACTGGAACTCGCGGAGCTCCTCTTCGCAATGGCCTACTTGCGCTTTTGCCGTTACGATCTCACTGTGCAACTGCTTTATTTGCTGTTTAACAGTTTCGACAAACTCCTCGTAGCCGAGTGCTTCGAGTGTCTTAAGCATCTCAAGTTTCTTGTCTAATTCTGCCTGGAGCTCGCTTACCCGGTTGATGGCCCCGTCGTATTTGGCTTGGGCTGCATCGATGTCCGCTTGCATGGTGGGAAGGAGTCCCCTCTCTTCGGCGGCTTGCGCCGCCATCTTGTCGCGGAGCTCTTGAAAACGGGCAATGTCATCATTGAATCTCGCAATTTTCTCGGGACTTGCGGCGTCTTTTGCGGCCTCGAGTTTTTTGAGCGCTTCCTGCATGGCTGCATACGCTTTTTCTTTTGCGGCGGCCGCGTCTTCTGTCTGCGGGGCGCCCGAATTGCCGTTGGCGGCGCTCGTCTGCGAAACGGCCGCACCGGTGGGGGAACTGGTTTCTGCCGCGATCGCCGTTACGGGGGGGGGCGATTCCCGCGACAAGTGCCGCGGAAAGGGCGATGCCCACAGTTGCTCGTCTTGCTCTTCTTGCGAGAATGTCGTTCATCTCGGCACCTCATTTCAAGGGTCGGCGACTCACTTGGTAGCACTAATGTAAGTATACCAAGTGGTCGACCCGACACTGGCTGGGTGTGCGCGTGCCTTTCCGCTTCTTTGGAAACCGAATCCCATTAGAAATGACGAGTTGTTTACGCTTCTTTTGGGTTCACCGTACTATCATGGTTCGAATTGAGTGTGAATGATGATAGGGAGCGCCTATACATGATTGAGTTGCTCAGGCGTTTTGGTGGTAAGTTTCGCCGATATATGGTGATTGGCCCTGCGTGCAAGCTGATCGAAGTGATCTTTGACCTGCTTACGCCGCTGGTGATTGCCCAGATGATCGATAAGGGCATCGGCGCACACAATGTCAACGCCGTCGTCCGTTACGGCGCGGTGCTCGCCGCCATGGCTGTGATCGGCATCTCGTTTACGCTCGTCTGCCAAAAGATGGCGGCGCTCACCTCGCAGGGCATGGGCACCGACATTCGCGGCGCGCTCTACCAGCACATCAACAAGCTGAGCTATGCCGAACTCGACCGTTTTGGCACGCCGTCGCTCATCACGCGCATTACCAACGACGTCAACCAGGTGCAGCTCGCCGTGGCGCTGGGCGTGCGCATGCTCATCCGCTGGCCCTTCCTGGCGGCGGGCTCCATGGTCGCGGCCCTTGCCATCGACCTTAAGCTCGGCATCATCTTTTTGATTTGCACGCCCGCCATTGGCCTGGTGTTCTGGGTTGTCATGGCGCGCTGTATTCCGTACTACAAGCAGCTGCAGGCAAAGCTCGACCGCATCGCGCTTATCTGCCGCGAAGGCCTTTCGGGCGCTCGCGTGGTCCGTGCGTTTGTGCGTGAAGATCACGAGCGTGAGCGCTTTGCCCAAGCCGCCGATGACCAGGCCAATACTGCCATCGCGGTGGGCAAGCTCTCGTCGATTCTCAACCCCGTCACGTTTCTTGTGATGAACCTGGGCGTGTGCGCCATCCTGTGGGTCGGCGGCATCCAGGTCAACGTGGGCGAGCTCACGCAGGGTCAGGTCATGGCGTTCGTCAACTACATGACGCAGACCCTCACCTCCATCGTGTATGTCGCCAACCTGGTCGTGGTCTTTACCAAGTCGAGCGCCAGCGCGTCGCGTATCAACGAGGTGCTCAATTGCGTGCCGAGCATTACCGATGAGGGCAACCAGCCGGTCGCACTGCCCGAGCCGGGCAATGTCGCTCCCGTTCCTGCGTTGAGCTTTGACCATGCGAGCTTTTCGTTTGGCGTGGGCGCGGCAAATGCCGTGAGCGATGTGACGCTGGAGCTGCCGCTGGGCAAGACGCTCGGCATTATCGGCGGCACGGGCAGCGGCAAGTCCACGCTCGTTTCGCTTATCCCGCGCCTGTACGATGCGAGCGCTGGCAGCGTGAGCGTGATGGGCGCCGACGTGCGCGCCTGGCCGCTCGACCAGCTGCGCCATGTGGTCGCGACCGTCCCGCAGCGCGCGTCGCTGGTGAGCGGCACCATCCGCAGCAACCTGACCTGGCGTGACGAGTCAGCGACCGACGATGAGCTCTGGGCGGCGCTCGATATGGCGCAGGCCAGCGAATTCGTGCGCAACAAGCCGCAGGGGCTCGATGCCCCGGTCGAGGCGGGCGGTAAGAACTTCAGCGGTGGCCAACGCCAGCGCCTGACCATCGCGCGCGCCCTGGTGGGCTCGCCTCAGATATTGATCATGGACGACTCCGCCTCGGCGCTCGATTTTAAGACCGACGCGGCGCTTCGCCATGCCATCCGCGAGCGCAGCGTGCGCGGTGCCGCCGAGGGCGGGCTGCCGCTCACGACGGTCATCGTGAGCCAGCGCGTCTCGACCGTGCGCGATGCCGACATGATCTGCGTGCTCGACCACGGATCGGTTGCGGGCCTGGGCACGCATGACGAGCTGTATGCAAGCTGCCAGCTCTATCGCGAGATTTGCCAGTCGCAGCTGCGCCGCGAGGAGCTCGAGGGCCAGCAGGGGAGCACGGTGCCCGCGTCCGCCCCGACTGCCCCTGCGCCTACTTGCTCAAAGGAGGGTTGCTAGATGAACCCGTATACTTCTTCCGGTTCGGTCGCCACGATGACGGCCAACGTGTCCGGCAACGATGGCCTCAACGACCTGGGTGACGGTCCGCGCCAGCCCGGCGATCCCGAGCGCTACCCCGTGGGCGCGGTAACTCGCCGCCTGCTGGGCTACGTCCGTCCGCATCGCATTTCGTTTACGGCGTCGTTTGTGAGCGCCGCCATCTCGGTGATCTTGCAACTCTATACGCCCATCCTTATCGGCGAGGGCATCGACCTCATCGTTGCCGCCGGGCGGGTGGACTTTGACGCGCTGCTGCCGCTCGTCACCAAGCTCGCGATTGTCGTGGTAGGTGCCGCGGCCTTCCAGTGGCTGCAGGGCTACTGCGTCAACCGTCTGTCCTACGAGACGGTGCGCGACATGCGCGTGGAGGCGAGCGACAAGCTCAGCCGCATGCCGCTCAGCTTTATCGACAGTCATGCCCACGGCGACCTTATGAGCCGTGTGGTCAACGATGTCGACCAGGTGGGCGACGGCCTGCTGCAGGGCTTTACGCAGCTCTTTACCGGCGTCATCACCATCGTGGGCACGCTCGCGTTTATGCTCTCCATTAACCTGGCCATGACGCTCGTGGTGGTGCTCGTCACGCCGCTTTCCATCTTTGCAGCCGGCGCCATCGCCAAGCTTTCCAACAAGAGCTTTACGGCACAGCAGCGCATCCAAGGCCAGCTTGGCGGTCATATTGAGGAGTACGTGGGCGAGCAAAAGCTCGTGGACGCCTTCGCCTACGGCCCGCACGCTCAACAGCGCTTCGATGTCCTCAACGCCGAGCTCTATACGGCGGGCGAGCGCGCGCAGTTTATGGGTTCGCTTTCTAACCCCGGCACGCGCTTTATCAATAACATCATCTACGCCGTGGTCGCCGTGATCGGCTGCGCGGGCGTGATCACGGGCGTGCCTGCGGCGCTCACGGTGGGCGGCGTGCAGATCTTCCTGTCCTACGCCAACCAGTACACCAAGCCGTTCAACGAGGTCACGAACGTCATCACGCAAATCCAGACCGCGTACGCCTCGGCGCGCCGCATGTTCGCGTTGCTCGATGCGCGCGAGCAGGAGCCCGACGCGGCGGATGCCGTGGAGCTTGCCGCCCCGCAGGGCGAGGTGACCTTTGAACACGTGGACTTTAGCTATGTGCCCGACCGCAAACTGCTGCAGGATATCTGCATCGATGCCAAGCCCGGTACGCGCTTTGCCCTCGTCGGCCCCACGGGCTGTGGCAAGACGACGCTCATCAACCTGCTGCTGCGCTTTTACGATATCGATGCTGGGCGCATCGCGGTCGATGGTCGCTCCTCGCGTGACTACACGCGTGCGAGCCTGCGCCGCGCCTTTGGCATGGTGCTGCAGGACACCTGGCTGTTCGAGGGCACGGTGGCCGAAAACATTGCCTACGGTTGCCCCGATGCCACGCGCGAGCAGATTGTCGAGGCCGCCAAGCGCGCTCATGCGCACAAGTTTATCGTGCAGCTGCCAGGCGGCTACGATACGGTGATCGGCGAGGACGGCGGCACGTTTAGCCAGGGTCAAAAACAGTTGCTGTGCATCGCGCGCGTCATGCTCACCGATCCGGCGATTCTGCTGCTGGACGAGGCAACGTCGAGCATCGATACGCGTACCGAGCTGCAGGTGCAGGCGGCATTCGACGAGCTCATGGCCGGCCGCACGAGCTTTGTCGTGGCACACCGCCTGTCGACGATTCGCAACGCCGATTGCATCCTGGTAATGCGCGATGGCGAGATTATCGAGCGCGGCACGCACGATGAACTGCTCGCGGCAGGCGGCTTCTACGCCGAGCTTTATCGTAGCCAGTTTGCCCAGTAGGGCCCAGTAGGGGCTGCCGATTAGCGGCAGATGGTTTACATCTGCGTCGATAGTACTAAGATATGCTTTTAATAAATTGCATTAGTGGCTTTAATTTTGGGGGAAACGAGGCAACGTGACTATGACGTGCTCTTTGGTGGTTAACAGCAAGAGCGGTAATACCAGGATGGTTTCGGGCGCGATCAAGCGCGCTCTGCAGGCTGCGGGCGTTGAGTTTGTCCATGCCGCGGCGTTGAGCGACGATGCGGATGCAGATCAGGTTGCGCTCGAGGCGCAGGGCGCCTGCGCGGCCGACACGGTGCTCGTCGGTTTTTGGTGCGACAAGGGCGCGTGCACGCCTTCGGTCGCGGCGTTGCTCTCTGCCTTGCACAGCAAGCGCGTGTTCCTGTTTGGCACCTGCGGCTTTGGGGCCGACCAGAGCTATTACCAGCAGATTATCGACCGCGTAACTTCCAATCTGGCCGAGGATGCCGAGCTTGCGGGCTGGGCGATGTGCCAGGGCAAGATGGGTCCCGCGGTTAAGCAGCGCTACGAGGCAATGCTCGAGCAAGATCCCGACAACGCCCGATTTAAGATGCTGCTCGACAACTGGGTTGCCGCGAAGGACCATCCCACCAAGGAAGATATGGATAACATGGCTGCAGCCGCCAAGAAGGCCGTGCTAGGCGAGTAGCTTCGCCGTTCGCGGTCCTTCGTGCAAAACAATACAAATGTGAAAGCCTCGAAATCCTCGAGGCTTTTTTCATGACACGAGGGCGCCCCTTTATTGATGGAAGGCCTAATAAGCTGATTGCTCTATGCCCGGATGTGTGCGGAGTGGGATGGGATTTCCGGATGGGTGGGGTTTCGGAAAATGCGTCCCGGAATTTGCCTTTGGAATGGGATGCGGTTTCCCGTTGAAGAGCTCTGTGGAAACTACATCCCAGTATTCGGTCGAGAAATGGGATGCCGTTTCCGGTTGAGGGCATTGGCGGAAAGTGCGACCCGGAATTTGTAGTCGGAGTGGGATGTGGTTTCCCAACGGGGCCACAAGCGGAAACCGCATCCCATTTCGCAAGCGAATTCTGGGACACGGTTTTCAGAGGGTTATGGGCTGCGAGCTACATGGGGCTGTCATAAAACTCCAGTAAAAGGGGTCGGAAATAAATGGCACTTCCAGCAATTATTTTTAATGTGGGGGGGGGTACCATTATTTTAGTTTCGCAAAAAATCGATTCCTCTATGGGGAAGTTGCGTAGGGGGTTAGTCACAGATATTGGATAAAACAGACTAATTTGGGGATAAATGACCACTTACGCCAAAATAAGTAGCATTTAGCGATAAAACATTGAAAAATGTGTAGCACATCGCTATGTTTTTATTACGAAAAGATTCCAAATTGGCTTATTTCGGACTCACTTTTAAAGCGCCTTGCGGTTCCTGTTGAAACTTGCTGACCTTTGGATGGGTCGAATAGGTCCTCAAGGGGTGTGAATTATCACTTTGACGGCGCGTAGACTCAAACGATTTATTGCACTTTTGAGTAGCTTGGCGATTGCGCTCGTCATGGCTCTTGCCGTTGTTTCTTTTGTCCCTCGTGCATTTGGATACACGCCCTATGCAGTGCTTTCGGGTTCTATGGAGCCCGAGCTATCCGTTGGCTCCATGGTGTTTGTTCACCAAGTTGATCCAACGGATATTGCTGTGGGTGACAATGCAACTTTTTACCGGTCGGACGGTGCCGTGGTGACGCACCAGGTGTACGAGATCGACCCTGTGGCGCAGACGATCAGCACGCAGGGAATCGCAAACAAAAATGCAGATGGAACCATCATGCACGACGCCGAGCAGACGCCTTTTTCACGCGTGATCGGTGTCGTTTCTTTTTGTGTCCCTTACCTGGGCTTCGTTGACGCATATTGCACGACGATGCCCGGTTTGCTTGTTGTGGTGGCCGTTCTGGCGCTGCTAGTCGCGGCGTCGATAGTGCTCGATCGGATGGTTCCCGACGAGCCTGCGGGCAAGCATACCCGCGTGCATGCGAGGGAGCGGCGTTCATAGCGGCAGGGAAAAGCGTCGGCGGCGGTAGGGGCCGTTGCCGGGGAAAACGATTCTCGAAAGGAAGAGAACGATGGAAAACAAGAAGAAAAAGCGCTACGGCATCATTGCCGCCCTGTTGCTGTTGGTGCTGGCTGCCGGCGTGGGTACCTATGCATGGCTGACGGCGCAGTCGAGCCTGACCAACAACTTCACTACTGCGGGCATCAACCACCCCACCACTAATCCTGATAATCCGGATCAGCCGATTCCGGATGACAAGACTAAGGTCAACGGCAATCTGACCGAGACTAACTGGGTTGCGGACTCCAAGCTCGCCCCTGGCGTGTCTGTTCCTAAGAATCCTAATGTCGGTATTGGCAAGGGGTCCGAAAACGCTTATGTGTACGTTTTCGTGAAGAACGAGACAGCGTCTGCTGGGACTGCTGATTCCAAGACGACTTACTTCACCATTAACAAGGGTTGGAAGGCCGTTGAGGCGACCGCTGTTGAGGGCGAACCGACTCATTATCTCGGTGGCCTTTTCGTTTATGTTGGCAATGAGACCGAGGCCACTCCGCTTATTGCCAGCAAGACCGAGGACAAGTGGACCGGTCAGCTGTTCGACCAGGTGACTACGCCCAAGGAGACTGAGCAAAAGGATTTCGCCAATCCTGCCACGATGAAGGTCAACTGCTTTATTTACGCAGCAGATAACACTACTGAGGGTTCGTCTGCGTCTGCTTTGACTGCTGCCAAGGCCTGGGCTGCCAAGTTGCAGCAGTAACCCCACCCCCCCACTGAGATCCCGGCCCGCCCCCACCCCTATATTCGGGCCGGGATCTCGGTCCCCCTTTTTATCGACGACTGGCGAACGTAATGCTCAATAATCTTTCCGACAATCAGAAACGCACCTTGGCGCTTGCCGCGATGGCGCTGTTGGCCCTGGCGTGCCTGTGCGGCACGCTGGCTTTTACCGTTGATATGGTTCCGGCGAACAACGTTCTATCGTTTGGCAGCGTGAAGGTACGAGTCTGCGAATACACCCTCAACGAGCAGGGCGAGGAGATTCCGTTTGAGCCCAACGAGCACGGGGACTATCCCGACACCAAGGCCGGGGGTTCTGACATCAGCCGCATTGTGCGCGTGGAGAACGTCGGCACGCAGCCTGAGTACGTTCGCGCGCGTCTGCACATGACGTCGGTGGCGCCCGACGGTTCGAGCGCGGATGCTTCGGGCAGCGTTGCGTTTCATGTGAACGCGGACGAGGGGTCCCCGTGGATCGACGGCGGCGATGGGTGGTACTACTACCGTGGATTGGCCGGGCGTGGCGGCACGCTCGACCCCGGCGCCATGACGGAAAGCCTTATGGACTCGCTGCGATTTGTGGGCGACTACCACGATGCCGCGCGCGGCGGCTCATTCAAGCTCGATATCGATGTTCAGGCCGTGCAGGCCAAAAACCAGCAGACAAGCGATACCGCCCTCGACGTACTTGACGTTGTGGGTTGGCCGGAGGCGAACTAGCCTATGAAGATCAAGAATATGAACCGGGGTATGCTTAGCAGGCTGGTTGCCGTCGCAGCGATTGCCCTTTGCTGCGTTATGGCGCTGCCAACGGTGGTGCATGCCGAGGATGTGCCCGAGGCCAAAATCGAATTCCACATCAAAAACGAGGCTGACTTTTTGTCGTGTGTGGCGCTGTCGCGCGAGCGCGATACGTCCGGCTGGCACGTTTATCTCGATAACGACATTGAGCTCGACAGCGACGACATGAAAACCATCGTTGCAGACACCGTTAAGCATCTGTCGTTTGGCAACAAGGAGCATCCGTTTAAGGGCGTGTTCGATGGTCAAAACCACGCCGTTGAGGGCCTGAACTACGATAAAGACGCTTTTGACCCCGAGCGCGATACGGGATTTTTTGCCGAGACCAACGGCGCCACCATCAAAAACTTCCTGGTCAAGGACGCCAACGTGTGGGCGGACTTCCGCGGTGGCATTATCGTGGGCAAGGCCGTCAAAACGCGTTTCGAAAACGTTATGGTCATGGAGAGCACGCTGCACGTGACCTGCGCCAACAATGCTCTCAACCTCATTACCAACGCAGGCTTTGAGGGCGGTCTCATCGCCGGCGAGCTCGACGGCTGTACCCTCTATAACTGCGAGGTACGTGGTGGCCGCGCCGTTAACAACACGACCTCGGGCGTGCAGGCGCTCGGCGGTGAGGGTCTGTATATGGCGGCGTTTGCCGGCTACGTTACAAATTCGACGATTGAGTACTGCCGCGTTACGCCTACGCGCAAAGACGATGGCTCGATTGGCATGACCGACGTCACCAATAAGTACGACGTGGCCATTGGCGCCCTGGGCGGCAACAACGTGTACGCCTCGGGTTTTGTGGGCTGCATGGCGGGCGAGGCCAAGATTATTGACTGCTTCTCGACGGCGCAGTGCTACAGCTATGCCGCGTCATATGTGGGCGTCGTCGCCGTGACGCGTGCGTGGACAGGCGGCCTGGCGGGCCGAATTTTGACCGCCGAGGGCAACGAGCTCGTTCGCAGCCATTTTGCAGGCGACTTGAGCTCGCGTCAGTACAATCCCATCGCCGTGATCCCCATCATCCAAAACGATGTGAACCTGGGCGGCATTGCCGCGCGTGCAAACAAGGATGATGCCACGGTCACCGAGTGCTACTTTAAGCCGAGCGTGAGCCTAAAAGGCAGCAGCCAGGGCAACCCTGCCAAAAAGAAAATCCCCTCGTTTGGCGGCGATGGCACCACCAAGGGTGATGGCTATGGTCCATGGGACGACGAGCGCTACACCACGCGCGAGCTGTGGGAAGAGCATGACTATGATTTCTGTGCCGGTACTAAACGCTCGACTGCTAACGATGAGGCCCTGGGTGGCACGCACGCCAATGAGTGGGCGATGGATTACAAACTGAATATTCCCGTGCATGGCCAGAGCGTTAAGGCAACGACCGATTTTCCCGGCGCGGGCACCGCGACCATCGAGGCAACCAAGCTTGGTATTGATCAGGCGACCTCGGACCCCTACATCTTTGCCGTGAGCGCTGTGCTGGCGGGAACGGCCCAGGGCTTGGCCCAGGGCGATACATCGGTGACGTTTAGGCAGGAAACCTCCGCAAAGCCCAAGGGCTTGACCGATGCCAACGGCGGTTATCGCTTCATGGGCTGGTTCCGCGAGTCCGGAGTCAATGTGAACCGTATCGATGCCGATAACGCCTGGTTTAACGGCAAGACCGATGCTGCTGCTGTCGATGCTGACAAGCGCGTCGAGGAGAACACGGCCCACGATAAGGCTTCGACCTACACCGCCGACAACGGAAGCGGCGTCGATGAAAAATTCGGCTTCAAGGGTAACGACCTCTTTATCGCTTCATACGAGGCGCAGGTGCTGTTCTATAACGTTAAGGGTGAGACGCTTGATCGGAAAACCGGTGCCGCGCACGACAAGTCCACTGATTGGTATCGCTACGGCGTGGGTTTGACGCCCGCGGCTCCCGAAGACCGCGAGGGGCTTTCCGCTACCGCGACATTTATCGGCTGGACCACGCAGCCTAGCAGCGAGGAAGGTATGAACGGCGCCTATGCCGCCATCACTTCGGATAAGTTATCCGAGCTTAAAAATCAGGGAGCTTTTTATCCTGCGGGTAGCGAGATCATTGTTGTCCGTCCAACCGACTTCTATCCCGTGTACAGCGACTACGTGTCGAACATCATAACTGTGTTCGAGGGCAATGAGCAGGACGCGCTCAATGATGTGAGCCAGCGCGTTGGCGTGGGCAAAACCAAAGTCGACGTCAAGACTGCCGGGGGCGGCACCAGCGTCTACACGGTACAGGTGTGCAACACGGACGGTATGCCCCTGTCCGATGGCGGCAAGCTGCCCGACGGCTATCGCTTCTTGGGTTGGTACGAAAACAAGGGAACCGAGGATGCCCCGCTCGAGGTGCGCGTAAGCCGCGACCCCAGCTATACACTCCCTGCCGATGTCGATCTAACCGTGCCACATACCTACATCGCCCGCTTTGAGTACCGCGTGGATTATTACGTTCGGGCTTATACCAACCATGAGTTTACGGACAGCAAGCTACTTTGTTCCGTTTGGAATCGCTATCAAACGCCCTTTGAGGAAAACGTCGGTAGTACCTTCGTGCGTGAAAACGTCGTCCACTGGGGCCCGGAGCATGTTGACCACGGTATAGGGAATAGTTATGAAACGTGTGGCACGTGCTTCACGAAGGAAACCCTTGTCGTGAGTCCCCTTAACGCGTACTCGCACAACGTTAAAAACGATACGGGAGCCGATACTCTAAAAAACCTCTATGCCGATACCGATTTTCCAGGCGCTGCAACGCTAAGCGATACTTGGACTTCGGCTTCGCTGAACGTAACGGTCAAACCGGTGAATGATCGCTATCGCCTGAATTTCTGGACGCTTGAGCGCGATGGTGAATATTGGACATATGTGAAAAATCCCATCGAGAGCATGGTGCGTACAGATAAGAAGTACTACGTTCGCGCGATGATTACCACGGACGTTAATTTCTACAACAAGGGCGATAATGTCGTGAGGACTGCCACGCGGCGCTATGAGAGTAATTTGCTGCAGACCAAGGTGAACGGGGCGGATCCGACGTTCACGTATTACTACCCGCATGTTAATAAGTCGGTTAAAGTGGCCGAAAAGCCAGAAGATGGTGAGAAGGGATCGTATGAGAGCCCCCTGACCCTCGAAGCTTCCCCGACCGATGCCGACATGGCCGTGCCGGGCTATAAGTTCCTGGGCTGGATTTCGACCGCCGAGGTCCAGATGGGTTCTCCCGTCTGGAATTATATCTACGATGTCAAGGACGATAAATTCACCACTTCTGACCCGGATAAGGCCGCACCGTATCTGGTGAAACCAGATTTCAAGGTCACCCAGTGTCAGGATGCCTATCCGGTGTACGCGAAGTACGACGTTAGGTACACCACCAACCTGCATCGCGCAGGTTTCGATGGCACGGACAAGGTCAATGTGCCTAGCTACAACATCGCTCCCGTTATCAACGCGGACACCGACCCTGCTACGGCAACGGTGACCCCTGACGTCACGACTCCGGTTTATAAAGCAGGCGGTGAGCTGTATAAGTTGCAGAAGGTTGAGATCGAGCTTCCGAATGGCGAAGTTGAAGAGATCGAACCTAACGGCGATAACTCGTATTCCTATCAGGTGGAACCCGGCGGAGCCTATACATTTGTGGCGTACTATTCGCCGTTGGCGGTCGTGTACCATCTCAATGCCAAAGATGTGGATGGCAAGGTAGCCCAGCAGGGCGATACGCTCGGCAGCCTTAAGGACGGCATCCCGCTGCCGACGTATAACGTTGGCGACATCGATGCTGCAACGAACGCATACAATGCCTTCGTAGGCTGGACGGAAACTAAACCGGCATCCGGCAACGGTTATGTCGTTTGGTCGGACGGCCTCCCCATGGTGAATACAAACACTGTGGTTAACGCCCCCATGGAGCTGTACCCGGTCTACCGTGCCAGCGCGGTAATTGTCCAATCGAATATCGATGCCAATCTGGATAACCCCGATTCCGTGCGTTCTCTTTCGCGCACCGACTCTGGCGATCAAATTTCGCTGGAAGTAAGAGCTGCAGCTGAGGTTGTCGGCAAGGATGGCACCAAGTACGACTTTGTCGGCTGGTCGCGTGACTATGAATCCGATAGTAAATACACTCTGATGACCGAAGACGATAAGTATCCCCTCGAGGGTAGTGAACCCTTTAAGGGCGCGACGTATACCGCGGTGTACAAGGTCACGCCGTATAAGGTGCGCTATCACAGCGTCGACGGGGCGGTCATCTTTACGGCGACGGTCGACTCGGGCGACGAGCGCGCGCAGGACGGTAAGCCTGGCTTTGTCTACACGGTCGATGTTCCCAAAATGAACGAGAGCGGCAACCCTGTCTACGACAACGACGGCAATCCTGTGATGGAGCAAAAATCCGTGGCGTACGACCCGGACGCCCACTCCAAGATCGTCGCGCTGCTCGATGAACAGGCTGCTGCCAATGGCGATAAGCGCGAGCTCTTCTTGGAGTGGCGATATGTGGGTGCCGATGGCACTGCAAAGTCTTGGGATGAGTTCAAGGGCGAGCCAGTCAAGGGTGACATGGACCTGTATCCTGTGACGTATCGCGTGGTTGCCAACGATACGTCTGATCCCGCGAGCCCCGTAACTATGACCGCGCAGCTTAAGTGGCTGCTCGATCCCGCCGCGGCCAACACCGTCGGTGACAGTGCCGACAATGCGCCGTTTAAGGTCTGCTTTGCCAAGCCGTTTATGGGGACGCAACTGACTGTTACGGTAACGCAGGCAAGCTACGGCCCTGGTGCAGGGGGCGTTTCTGCGGCGGAAAAGCCTGTGAACGGCAAGTTTGTCTCGCTCTACAGTCTGGGTTCGGGTGGCGGCTCGTTCGACCTGGTCAACCGCCTGGAGTCCAAGAAGACAGGCGAAGGCGAGCAAGGTCCCGGTAATGCCGTGTTCAAATTTACCCAGAATCATGCGCTGACGATCGTTAAAAAGACTACCGACGCCAGCGCAATGGGGCAAACGTTCCGCTTTAAGGTAACGCGAAAGGCGTCGGAGGGTTCTCCTGCCGAGACGCGCATGGTCGAGGTGAAAGTTAGCGAGCAGCGCGACGAAAACGGTGAGGTCTGGTATGTCGGCAGCGTGCAATTTGCTGCTCCGGCGGGCACCTATACCGTCGAGGAAGACACGGCTTGGGCATGGCGCTACGAGGGTGAACTGAGTACGCCGGGCAAGGCGCCCGGCAAATCTGCCGAGCTCATCATCTCGTCTGCCTCGAGTGCGGGCGACACCGTGGTGACGTGCGTCAACACGCGCGCGAATGACAAATGGGTCGATGGTGGCTCGCGCGCCAAGAATGTTTGGAAAAACGGCACGCTGAAGAAGGAGGACTAGGATGACTAAGCGCAAGCAAATCGTCGCCCTCCTTGTTGGCGTTCTCCTGTTGGCTGGCGCTGCCGGTACCTTTGCGTGGCTTTCGGTTACGGGCGTGCTGGTCAACGAGTTTGGTTTTGGTTCGGTGGCGCCCTCGGTAGATGAGAAGCTCGATGGCAATGTGAAGAGCAACGTCATGATTACAAACAACGGCTCGGCCCCGGCATACCTGCGTGTTGCGGTGGATATCTACTGGCAGGACCAGAATGGCGCGCGCCTGTGGGATGAACCAGTTGCCGGCACCGACTACGTCATTGCGTGGGGCAGTGTGTCCAAGGCATCTGCTTCTAACACCGCCTCGTCTTGGGTTGTCGCGTCCGACGGATTCTACTATTGGACATCTTCCGTTGCGCCGATGGACAAAACCGGCGTGCTCATCAAGAGCGTGACTGAGAGGAAGGCGGATGGCAAGAACCTGGTCGTCGACATTTCGACCCAGGCAATTCAGTCCACGCCCGATGACGCAGTTACAGAGGCATGGGGCTGTACGGTCAAGGATGGCGTGCTGGTGCCGCCGCATGGGGGTACGTAAGCATGGCTTTTCCGATTTTCAAAGACGTTGCGCGTTCCTTGCGTTGTGTGGTCGCGGCCATTTTCTGCGTGGTCGCGCTCGCCGTTCCTGCCCGTGCGTTCGCCGATACGCCCGCGATTGCGTATGACGGAAATACGCGCCAGCTGACGGTCTCGGGGGCGACGGGCTCCTCAGGGGAGCCCGATCTGTTTCCAGCCTTTAAAGATCTAATGCCCGGCGATGTGCGCGAGCAGCAGATTGAGGTTTGTGCCACGGGCGTAAAGTCCCAGGTACGCGTGTTTGTGCGGGCCGTTGTCGATCACGAGACGGCACATATGCTGTCGCCCATTACCCTAACGGCGTCGGCGGGCGATGCGTCTGCCGGTTGGCTCCAGACGGGAACGCCGGGCAGCGTGTTTGTCTATCCCACGCAGGTCGCAACGTTTACGAGCGATGGCAGCACGGTGCTTAACCTGCAGCTAAGTGTTCCGACGTCGGTGGGCAACGAGCTTGCCGACGCAAACAAGACCATTCGCTGGCAAATCACCGCCGAGGACGACGGCGAGAAGATTCCCGTGCAGTCTGCTGACAGCAAGAAGCCCGGTTTGCTTGGTCTGGTGGCAACAGGCGACAACACGCTCACGTTGCTTTTGGTGTTGCTGACACTTGCAATCATCGCATTTATAGCCGCACTTCTTTTGTCCCGGAGGGATAAGCGCTAGGTTCATCTTCTAAACGCAACGCCCTCCCGGGCGGCGGGCACGAAGTTCCCTGCTCTACAGTCCTGCGCAAGACGAAGGCCACATGACGTGGCCTTCAACTTATATATGTTCAGCAGATGCCCCCATGACAAGCCGCGTTCCAACAACAGGGCGTCTGTCCGGGCGGAGGCAAATAAGGTTCATCGCGAGTTCCGCACGCAAAGGGGGCCACTTAATGTGGCCCCCGTCTTGCGCAGGACTGTCCGAGCAGGGAACCTTATATGCCTCCGCCCGGACAGACGTTTCTGTTATGAACTCGCAGCTAGTCGCTACTTGATCTTGGTCGTACCCGGCGCCAGGTTGGGGTCGGTCTCGTTGGCCTCGGTCTGGAAGTGCTCCGTATAGACGTTCTTGCCGTCGCGGAACATCTCGTAGTACTGCATCTTGGCGTAATCCACGCGCGCCTTGGTGGCGGCTGCGGCAGCGGCGTCGTCACCGGTGACGTTGGAGGAAAGCGCCCAGCGCAGGCTGGCGTCCTCGTAGCCCACCGAGTTGATGGCGGGCAGCGACTCGCGCAGCGTCATGTGCGCCTTCTGATAGTCGGTCAGCGGTGCGCCGATCAGTTGCATCAGCTGGGTGGACAGGTAGTTGGTGGACAGGTCGTCGACCTCGCTCGTCTGGTCACAACCGGCAACGTCGTAGTTAGCCCAGATGATGTAGTCGGTCTGCCACAGGCGCTCCTGGTGGGTGGCGTCGTCCTCGTCGGTAAACCACTTATCGTTGAACTTGGACGGGAAGAACGGCTGGTGGTCGCCCCAGAACACCACGACCACCTTACGGTCGAGCTTGCTCAGGGCGTTGAGGAAGTAGCGAAGCGCCTGGTCGGACTGCTCAATGCACGAGACATACTCGTCGACATCGGAGAGCGTGCCGTCCTCGACGGTCTTGGTGTCCAGATCGGTCGTGTCGATATTGAGGTGCATCTGCTTATCTGCCGGCAGCAGGCCCGTGTCGTAGCCCGAGTGGTTCTGCATGGTTACGTCGAAGATAAACTGCGGATCGGCGTTCTGGTCGAGCAGCTCAAGAATCTTGTCGTAGGTAGCCTGGTCGGTCACCATGCCGCGCAGGGTGTCGGCGCCCTGGAAATCGTTGATGGACAGGAACTGGTCAAAGCCAAAGTCCTTATAGACGTTCTCGCGGTTCCAGTTGGTGGCGTGGTTGGGGTGCATGGCCGTGGTGGAATAGCCGAGCGATTTGAACTGCTCTGCCAGGTTCCCGGTCGTCTCCATGTTGTAGATGGTGTAGGGGTACACGCCCGAGCCCAGGTTAGCCATGGAGTTGCCGGTCATAAACTCAAACTCGGTATTGGCGGTACCGCCGCCGTAGGCGCTCACATAGAGCTTGCCGCGACTGAGGCAGTTGGACAGGTTCTTAAAGTACTGCGGGCCCTCGTAGCCGGCGCGCATGTTCTGGTAGATCGACAGATCCGAGAAGGTCTCGTTCATGATGGCGATGACCGTGGGCTTCTCGCTGTCGAACTGCTCCTTTGCGGCGGCGCGCTCGTCGCTCTTGGCGGCGTCGGACTTGTCGTAGGCCTTGGCGTACTTTTTGAGCGTGGCCTTGGCATCGTCGACGGAGTAGTCGGCGGGTTTGGGCGGCTTGATGGACTGCGCCGCACTAATAAAGGCAGGCAGGTAGCCCTCGCGCCAGTAGCTCTCGAGCGGACGCCAGGTGTAGACGGTGATGCCGAGGGTGTTGTAGTAGTCGATAAGCGTGACATGCGCGGTCACGCCGCCCAGGCACAGCACCGCCACGAGCAGGTTGATGAGCAGCATGCGCTTGGCGTTGGCGGCACCCTTCTGACGGTGCGGTGCCACCAGGCCGGCGTACTCGCATAGCAGCATGGCGATGGCGGTAAAGCCCATGGACAGCACGCAGAACAGCGAGATGGAGAAGGTGTAGCCGGTGCCGGCGACTGCGGCGGCGGTGGAGATGGCCGAAAGGTCGCCCGGCTGGATGGGCATGGATTTAAACGTGATGACGAAGAACTCGGCAATGCCCAGGACAAAGAGGGCAAAGGCCAGGACCGCGGGAGCTGCGCCGTGGCGCTGGAACAGGAAAAACAGGCCGACCATGAGCGTGGTGATGATGGCCCACTCGAGCAGGATGCACAGGGGGTAGACCCAGGTAAAGTCGTGGTTGGACGAGACCTCCATGCCCAGCAGCGCAAAGACGCCGGCGAGCAGCAGGCACAAGACGGCGGCGACGAGCGGTTTGCCCACAAAGGCGCCGCGCAGACGGGCGAGCTTGCCGGTGGGAGCGGGGGCGTCGGGCGCGGCGAACGCAAAGACGCGCGGGGCGATGCGGTCGCGTGCGATGCTGGCCCAAGCGCAGCCGGTGAGGATGGCGTTGGTCAGGATGAGCATCACAAAGGCGAGCGGCTCGTTTTGAGCGACGAGGCCCACGGCGCCCCAAATAGTCAAAAAGACCTGGAACAGGCCGAAGACGACGCTCCACCCAAGAGCGCTTTTGGCAACGGTGCCCGACTGAGCGCGAATGGCCTTGGCCTCGCGCAAGACAAGGTAGACGGTCGCCGCAAGACCGACGAGCGAGATGGCGGCAGCGAACATGCTGAGACTCCTCACAAACTAAAACGTACGAAAACGGGGGTTTACCCGATTGTTACCAAGATATGCGCTGCAATTGGTGGCTGCGCACAACAACCAGCCATATTAACGCGCACGTGTGGCGGTGTGGCGCAATGTAGTGGCGACCTGCGCGATAATGGACGGGAATTACACGGAAACGTAAAGGCTTCTTAAAGAAATGGCGAGGGTAGGGCGATGAGCGAGCAGGTTTGCAAGGCGGACATGGGCGGCGGCGGAGCTGCGGGCGTGGATATGTACGGCTATCCGGTCGAGACTACGGGCAATGCGGTACTGGACATCTTGGAGCATCGCTCGTCTACGCGTGCCTTCGCGCGTGATGACGACGACCGTCCCGTAGCGGTGACCGACGAGCAGCGGGCGGCGATCCTGCATGCGGCGAGTCGCGCGCCGTCGGCGGGTGCCATGATGATGTATTCCATCGTGAGCATTCGCGAGCAGGCTAGGCTGGACCGTCTGGCCGACCTGTGCGATCACCAGCCCATGATCGCCAAGGCGCCCTGGGCACTTATATTTGTGGTCGATTATGCCAAGTGGATCGATCTGTTTGAGCACGTGGGCTGCTTTGAGCACGATTTTGTCGAACGCACGGGCAAGGCGCCCCGCTGCGCGCCGGGTTTGGGCGACTTTGCCATCGCGGCGCAGGATGCCGTGATCGCTGCGCAAAACGCCGTGGTTGCCGCCGAGGCCCTGGGGCTGGGGAGCTGCTACATCGGTGATATCGTCGAGAATGCCGAGGAAGTGGCCGAGCTGCTGGATCTGCCTCCGTATACCATGCCGCTGTCGATGCTCATCATCGGCACGCCTCGCAAAGAGCGCCCGGCAATCGCGCACCCCGTGGTGAACCTGGTGCACGAGGAACGCTACCGCCGTGCGGACGACGTGACTATGGACGCGCAGGTGGCCGAGATGGACGCGATGTTCCGTCCGCATGCCCGCGAGGTGGGGGAGCGCGTCGTGGACATCTATACCCGCAAGCACACGAGTCCCTTTATGGCCGAGATGAGCCGCTCCATGGAGTGGTGGTTCAAAAATTGGCTCGGAAAATGACGAATATGACAAAAGGACAGCCCCTTTGTCACATTCCATATCGCTGCGGTGGCCTAAAGGTCGTATAAATGTTTATCTAGCTGGGAAAACAGTGCCATTCAAACATGGGCCGATTACCTATAATTCCTTCGAACATTAAAGTTGGGAGGAAACCGGCTTATGGAACAAAAGGCCAAGGAGGCAGCCTCGCACGCTGCGATTCCTGTGAGCATCTCGGCGATGCTCGTCACGCTGGGCGTGGTGTACGGCGATATCGGCACCAGCCCTATGTATGTAACCAAGGCGCTCGTTGCCGGCAACGGCGGCATCGGAAGTGTGACGGAGGAGTTCGTGCTTGGCGCGCTCTCCCTTGTCGTGTGGACGGTCACGCTGCTGACCACCATCAAGTACGTGCTGATCTCGCTGCGCGCCGATAACCATGGTGAGGGCGGCATCTTTGCCCTGTACAGCCTGGTCAAGCGCTGCGGCAAGTGGCTTATCATCCCCGCCATGCTGGGTGGCGCCGCGCTGCTCGCCGACGGCATCCTGACGCCGGCTGTTACCGTTACCACGGCCATCGAGGGCCTGCGCACCATTCCGGCGGTCCATGCCGTGCTGGGCGATGACCAAGGCCGCGTCGTCGCCATTACGCTCGCCATCATCATCGTGCTCTTCTTGGTACAGCGCATCGGTACGGCCAAGATCGGTCACGCCTTTGGCCCCATCATGACGCTGTGGTTCCTGTTCCTGGGCGGCACGGGTCTGTTCTTTGTCTTCCAGCACCCCGCCGTGCTGCTGTGCCTCAACCCGGTGCGCGGCATCGCCTTTTTGCTGAGCCCCAACAACCACGCGGGCATCATGATCCTGGGCAGCTGCTTCCTCGCCACCACCGGTGCCGAGGCGCTCTACTCCGACATGGGCCACGTCGGCCGCGGCAACATCTACGCTACCTGGCCGTTCGTTAAGTGCTGCCTGCTGCTTTCCTATATGGGCCAGGGCGCTTGGCTTATGAACAACGCTGCCAACCCCGAGCTCATGGGCATTGCCGATCTCAACCCGTTCTACCAGATGCTCGCTCCGGGCCTGCGCCCGTTTGCCGTAGGCCTTTCCACCGTCGCGGCCATCATCGCCTCGCAGGCGCTCATCACCGGCGCATTCTCGCTGGTGTCCGAGGCCAGCCGTCTGGATCTCATGCCGCACATGCAGGTCTTCTACCCTGCCGAGACCAAGGGCCAGCTCTACATCCCCATGGTCAACAACGTCATGCTTGTCGGCTGCGTCATCGTGGTGCTGCTGTTCCAGAACTCGGCGCATATGGAAGCCGCCTACGGCCTTGCCATTACGCTGACTATGATGTGCACCACGCTGCTGCTCTTCTTCTACCTGCACGAGGAGCGCAAGCTCAAGGTTGCTCCGTGGATCTTCGCGGCTTTCTTCCTTTTGCTCGAAGGCTTCTTCTTCGTGAGCTCACTCACCAAGTTCTTCCACGGCGGCTACTTCACCATCCTCATGGCCGCGCTCATCATGGGCATCATGGTGTGCTGGTACAACGGTACGGCTGTTGAGCAGCGCCAGTTTACGCTGCTGCCGCTGCGCAGCTACCTGCCGCAGCTCAAGCGCCTGCGCGATGATGATCGCTACGAGCGCCTGAGCGACAACATCGTGTACCTGACCAAGGACACCCATACCGATTACATCGACCGTGATATCGTCTACTCGATCTTGGACAAGCATCCCAAGCGCGCCCGCGCCTGGTGGTTCGTGAACGTCGAGACCATGGACGAGCCGCATACCTTTGCCTATTCGGTCGAGACGTTCGGCACCGACTACGTGTTCCGCGTGCATCTGTACCTGGGCTACAAGATTAACCAGCGCGTCAATGCCTACCTGCGTCAGGTCGTTCAGGACCTGGCTGCCACCGGCGAGCTGCCGGCGCAGACGCATGACTACTCGGTCTACAAGGATCCGGGCAACATCGGTACGTTCAAGTTCGTCCTGATCCGTAAGCTTCTGGCGCCCGAAAGCGATGTGGAGCCGAGCGAGCGTACGGCCATCACGCTCAAGTACATCATTCGTCGCGCCGCCGGCACGCCTGCACGCTGGTACGGCCTGGAGAACTCCAACGTGAGCTTTGAGTACGTGCCGCTGTTCACCAAGTTCAAGGCCGTGAACAAGATGCAACGCCTGGCTCCCAACGAGCGCCCGTAGGCGCCGACAGGTTGCACGGAGTTGGTTTTCGATGGACAAGATTGGGGCCGGGGAGGCAAACATGGATGCAAAGATGCTTGATGGCCGCGAGGTGGTTGCCGAAGTGGTGCGCGAGGCACGCGCCGATGCCGCCGAAGATCGGTTCTTTACGAATCGGGCCAACATGGACATGGCCGATCGCGTGATTTCGGTCGTGGCGCTGGTGTTTGTCGCGGCGTGCGTGTGCGCACTGCTCGCGCACGCGCTGTTTGTCTAACGACCGCAGGCTGCAAAGGCTATACACTTGGAACCACCACAAGGGGAAACCACCACAAAGGTGCCTGTCCCCTTTGTGGTGGTTTTTGTTTTTGAGAGAGGGGCAGGGCGCTGATGGACGTCCGTACGGACGGCGATATTGCCGATAGCTTTTGGTGGCGGCGCACAACGCTGACGCGCCGCACTCCTCTGTATGACGCCTGCGTATCGGTGGGTCTGTTGGTCGCGGCGACGATTGTGGGCGCGCTGCTCGACCATCCGGGTCTCGCGCCGAGCATCATGATCGTCTATGTGTTCGCCGTGCAGCTGTGCGCATTCTTTACCTGGAGCCGCCTGTATTGCCTGCTGAGTTCGGCTGCCGCCGTGGCGCTCTACAACTTCCTGTTTGTCGACCCGCGCTACTCGCTGTCGTTTATCGACCGCGTCTATCCCGGCATGTTCTTCATTATGTTTGCGGTCTCGCTCGTGTCGAGCTCGATTGCGTTGGCCCTGCGCCGTGCCTTGGCGCAGGCCGCCGCCAGCGACCGCCGCACGCAGATGGTGCTCGAGACCAACCGCATGCTGCAGCGCTGCGCCGATCAGCAGCAGATTGTCCATGCTATGGCAACGCAGCTGGCGCGTCTTTCGGGCTGTCCTGTCGTGTGGTACAGCGCCGACGCCGAGGGCGATGACCTGCTGCCGCGTGCGACATACACGGCCGTGGGCGATGTCGCGCCGGTGCATGAACTGGCGCCGCAGATGCCGCCGCGGCTCTCGGCGTCCGCCTATGTGGGAACGCCGCTCGATGTCACCTACGGCGGCTCGGCGTTCTACGGCATCTACCTGACCGTGCGCTCGGGTGACACCATGGTGCGCGCGGGCGATCCCGCCTCGGTGGTGGGCGTGTTGGCTATCGTTGCCGAGCCCGACGTGCTGACGCACGAGGAGCGGACACTTGCCGATGCCATCGTGAGCGAAGGCGAGCTGGCACTCGATCGCGCCCGCGCCATGGAGGCCCGCGAGGAGGCGGCGGTGCTTGCCAAAAATGAGCAGCTGCGCGCCAATCTGCTGCGCTCCATCTCGCACGATCTGCGCACGCCGCTTACCAGTATTTCGGGTAATGCCGACGTGCTGCTCGATCAGGGTTCGACCGGCACCGCGGTGCTCGATGCCCAGACGCGCCGCGGCCTGCTGCTATCCATTCGCTCGGATGCGCTGTGGCTCAACGCCACCGTCGAGAACCTGCTTGCCATCACCAAGCTCGAGGGCGGCGGCATGCATCTGTCGACAACGCTCGAGCTTATGGACGATATCGTCGAGGAGGCACTGCGCCATGTAAATCCGGCCGTGCGCGAGCACGACCTTAAGGTGGTGGCGTGCGATGAGCCGGCGCTCGTCAACGTCGACGCGCGCCTGATGGTGCAGCTGGTGGTAAACCTGGTGAACAACGCCATCACCTATACGCCCGAGGGCTCGCATATCGTGATCTCGATTGACGTCGACGGCGGACGCGTGGCGTGCTCGGTTGCCGATGACGGGCCGGGCATCGCACCCGAGGACCGCGAGCGAATCTTTGAGTCGTTCTACACCGCCAACCACGGTCTTGCCGACAGCCATCGCAGCGTGGGCCTGGGTCTTTCGCTCTGCCGCTCCATTGCGTTGGCGCATGGCGGTAGCATAGAGGTTGCCGCGGCGGACCCGCACGGCTCGGTCTTTACGATTGAGCTTCCCGCCGCCGATGTTTCGTTTGATAAGGAGTAGCGCCGTGCCGAACTCTGCCGTGAAACCGCTCATCTTGGTCGTTGAGGACGATCCCGCCGTCCGCAACCTTATCGTCGCCGCGCTCGAGGCGCACGGCTTGCGCCATATGGCCGTGGAGACCGCACATGCCGCCATCGCCGCCGCCTCGTCGCAGGCGCCGAGCATTGTGCTGCTCGATCTGGGCCTGCCCGATATGGACGGCGTCAAGGTGGTGGAGTCGGTGCGCACGTGGTCGGGCATGCCGATCATCGTGGTCTCGGCGCGCAGCGAGGACGCGGACAAGATCCGCGCGCTCGATGCTGGTGCCGACGACTACCTGACCAAGCCGTTTTCGGTCGAGGAGCTGCTCGCGCGCATCCGCACGACGCTCAGACGCC
Organism: uncultured Collinsella sp.; assembly: GCA_958350755.1. GTDB lineage: Bacteria > Actinomycetota > Coriobacteriia > Coriobacteriales > Coriobacteriaceae > Collinsella. The sequence continues at coordinate 26,252 of CATWID010000010.1, read as the reverse complement.
TTTCGTATGCGCAAACGGGCGGCGTTGCCTCCGAGGGCTCGTTCGATACCGGTGAGCTGCATATCGATTTTGATGCCGGCATTGCCATGATGGATGGCGAGGAACTGCACCTGACGCCGATCGAGTACAAGCTCCTGTGTCTGCTGGCGCACAACGCCGACAAGGTGTTGACGCACCAGTTTATCCTGCACGAGATTTGGGGCACGGCGACCAAGAGCGATCTGGCGAGCCTGCGCGTCTTTATGGGCACGCTGCGCAAGAAAATCGAGTCCGACCCCGCGCATCCGCGCTATATCCAGACGCATGTGGGCATCGGCTACCGATTGGTCATCCAAGGCTAGATCGCCAACCACCATCCCAATATGAGTTGCGGTGAAATACGGTCTAAATTTGCCTAATTCCAGGCAAAACAGTCCGTATTCCACCGCAACTTTGTTATTTGCCCTTGGGCTTGCTGGCGTAGAACCTCTTCTTTTTGGGCTTGCCGGCGGGGGAGGGTTTGCCGTTGCCGCGCGGTCCTCGGTCGCCGGCCTGCGCGTGCGCGGGTACTGCCGCACGGGGCTTGCGGGCCTCGGGGTTGCGCAGTTCCTCGGTTCGCTCGGCAATCTCCTCGGCGCTAAAGCCGACCTCGGCCATGGCGTCCTCGATGGGCAGGCGGCGCACGATGTAGCAGTGGTGCACCTTCTGGTTGCGCGCGAAGTCCTCGGGGATGGTCTGCGCCGTAATGTCCTCCAGCACCACGCCCGCGCGGGCGAGCTTGCGCGTTTCGGGGCGGAAGCCGCGCAGGTTGCAGCTAAAGATGGCATGGCCGCCCTGCGCGAGCAGGCGCGATACGCCAGCCAAAAGCTCAACATGGTCGCGCTGGACATCCCAGGTGCGGCGGCCCATCTTGGACGAGTTCGAGAACGTGGGCGGGTCGACAAAGATCAGGTCCCAGCGGTTGCGCGTCTGGCGCTGGTCGCGAATCCAGGCGAGCACGTCGTCGCGCACAAAATGATGCTGAGGCCCCACAAAGCCGTTCTGGCGCATGTTGCGCTCGGCCCAGTCCAGATAGGTATTGGAGAGGTCGACCGTCACGGTCTCCTCGACGCCGCCATCGGCCGCGTAGCAGGTGGCAGTGCCGGTGTAGGCAAACAGATTGAGGAAGCGGCGCGCCTGCTTGGCGTGCTCGCGCACCAGGTTGCGGGTGACGCGGTGGTCCAAGAAGATGCCGACGTCCAGGTAGTCGTCAAAGTTGACGGCAAAGGTGAGGCCGCCCTCTTCGATGAGCGGGAGGCGACGGCGCGCGATATTGGCGCGTTCGCCCGATCCGCCCTTGCCGGCGCCCTGCTTGCCGTACTGCGAGCCGCCGCGCGAGCGCATGCGGGCCTTGGCGTGCACATGCTCGGCTGGGACATCTAGGATACGCGGCGCGATGGCCAGAATATCGAGCATACGGGCCTGGGCCAGTGCGGGGTCGATGGTCTTGGGCGCGGCGTATTCGGCGATGACGAGCCAGCGGCCCGGAGTCTGTGGACAACCCTCGTACAGATCGATGGCGGCGGAGTAGTCGGGCAGGTCGGCATCGTAGACGCGGTAGCAGCTCACGCCCTCGCGCTTGGCCCACTTGCGACGCAGGCGTACGTTCTTGCGCAGGCGGTTGGCGAATTGCCCGGACTCGGGGATGAGCACGGGTAGCGGCTTGCCGTCGCCCAGGTCGAGCATGGCGGCAGGCTCGGGCATGGGGGTGTTGGCGGCTTCATCTTCGGCATCCGCGCTGGTCGCAGCTTCAAATGCCGCGGCGGCGTGGTCGAGCGAGGGCCAAACCTCAATAGTCGCCTCCTCGTTGTTGGGCATGACGGCAATTGAGTGCGCGGGCTCGGCATGGAGCGCGCGGGCCATAAGGCCATCGCGGGTGAGCGCGGCGACCGGCGCCGAGGCAAGCTCGGGCGCGCGACGCAGCTCGCCGACCAGCGTCATGGCGTCGTGCATGAGCGAAAGCGGAGTTTCGGTGGTGTCTGCGACCACGGCGGCGCCGGCGACAGCGCCCGCATGGTCCAGCACGGTGGCGGGCTTGGCGGCGCAAAAATCGACAAAGCGCTTGTAACCGGCGCACTTGACCATGCGCTCGGCGGTTTTGCGGGCGGCGGGGTCAATGTCCACGGCGACGATGCGTGCCTGGCGTTCGCGCGCTGCCGCCTCGCGCTCGCGTGCCTCGGCAAGTAGCTGCTTCCACAGAGCGGCGTCGTGCAGCTGCCAGCCTTCAAAGCCCCAGCGCTCGCGTGCAGCGCCCGGGGCGCGGTCGGTCAGAATGTTCACGGCCTCCAGCAGCAGACCGCCGCCGGCGCATGAGGCGTCGACCAGCGCGGGCAGGGCCTCGTTTTCGTAGTCGTCGGCCGTCAGCTCGCGCTCGCACAGCGCGGTCCAGCCGACCTGCGAAAGCACCAGGGCGGCGTAGTCGGGGCGCAGCACGTGCGCGCCCTCGCCGGCTCGAGTCGCGGCGGGCGGCAGGCGCTTGAACAGCGGGTCGCCCGAAAGGTCCAGGCTTATGCTCGCACGGCGCTGACGCAGCGAAAGCAGCAGGTGAACGTCGGGATCGGCGGCGTCGACATCGGCACGACGGCCCGTGGTCTCGGCCAGGCGGTCGCACAGTGCGTCCTTGGCGCGCAAAGCCGAGAAGCGCGTGTTGCGCAGCTGCTCGGTCACGCCGCGGGCGGTAATGGCGATGGTGGCGCCGGGGCGGATGATGGTCTCCCAGGCGATGTCGTAAACGCTATCGTACAGCTCGTCGGCATCCTGCGCCTCAAAGCGCTCGAGTACCACGAACACGCGGCTCGCCAGGCGCGACCACAGGCACGCGCGATAGCCCTGCTCAAGCTCGCCCTCAAACGTAGCGCGGCCCTTCAGGCGGCGGACATGCGAAAGCCCGAGCCGCTTGAGCTCGTCGGCGAGTGCGGATTCAAAGCCCTCGGGGCAGCTTGCATAAAATTCCATGGGTGACCTCTCTGGTTGCGTCGCTCCATTATATGATGGATGCTTCGTTTACTCTCGCCCCCGAAAGGAACCCATATGATTGATGCGTGCCCCTTGATTCCCATTTTCATTGCAACAGCCTCAGGACTCGGGGCCTCGCACAGGCTCCCGCCGCCTTACAGAACTGAAAGCTGGGCGTAGGGCAAATCCATGGCACGTGACCTGCGATTGCTCGGCCATAGATGGCGTAATCGAGGCTAAGGGAGGGCATCATGCGCAAGGGAAACGAGAGCTGGTTCTGGCACGCGAACGACATGGTGGTGGCGGGCGACATGAACCCCGTGGTCCGCGTCCTGTGGGCCGCGCTCATCGTAGGCATCGGCGTCGCGACGATGGCCACGCTCTGGATCGTCACGAGGTAGCGCGCCACGAACGGATGACGAGGCACGCAGCGCATGCCACGCTGGCGGAACCCTAGCCTCGCTGCTGGACAATCTGTTCGATGAGCTTCGCGACGGAGTCCTCGGCTGCGTTCCCGATCAGGTGATGGGCCGCGGCCTTCGCCTCTGGCATCGCGCCCGCGACTGCGTAGGAGTTCGGCACCTTATCGAGGAGCGTCACGTCGTTTTCCGAGTCTCCGATAAAAGCGACCTCGTCCAGCGTGACCCCAAGGCTGCCGAGAAGCGCGTCGAGTCCGTTTACCTTGCTCCAGCCAGCCGGAACAACATCGAGGAAGAATGGGACGGGCGAGGGGAAATCAAGTTCTGGGCAGGCTTCCTTGCATCGACTCCGAACGACTTCCGTCGGGGCGGAGCTGACGTTGACGAAGATGCCGGCGGTTATGACGTCACGGTTCGTGGGCACGTCTCCGAGCGCCATGTCTCTTCCGGAGTCCTTAACGACTTCCAAGGCGAATTCGTCGCCAGGCTCGACGGCGCAGAGGAACTGCTCGCAGCGCTTGCCTGTCTCATCGATATCGGCGACTAGCCAGAGTGACGTCCCCGCGTAGGGGCGTACAGCGCTATCGAGCTTGACGAGGGCCTCCGTCGAGAGCGTCTTTTTGAACACGAGTTCGCCGCTGGAGAAGACCTTCTTTCCGTTGGCCATGATGCCGGTCGAGAAACAGCGCGCGTCGCCGTCAAAGGCATCGGCCAGGTCGGCGTAGTCGCGCCCGCTTGCGGGGCCGAACGCGATGCCCGCATCGAGCGCCGAAAGAATCGCGCTGTGCGTGCGCTCCGATACGACCCTTGAGCCAAACGGCAACAGGGTCCCATCCATGTCTGCGAGGATGAGCTTTATCAAGGGGTCCTCCCGTTTCGGTCTGGGCATCGGTGCGCCGGCGTGCGTCGTCCTAGCTGTATTGCTTGTCTCCCATGAGATTCTTCGAGATGATCCTGTTAAACTCTACCGGGTCATCCCAGCAAGAGGTCAGGAAGAGGAACAGCAGCTCGATGACGAAGTTGATCGAGCTGTGCGAGAAGGCGATCTCGGTTCCGGTGATGGCCTGATCTCGCGAGATGGCTCGGATGATATGCGTGGCACGCTTCGCGAGCGGCGTATCCGGGTTGTCTGTGATCATGATGATGGGGGTGTTCGAATCCTCGGCAGAGTCGAATATGTTGACGAGGCGCTTCGAGTATCCGGACGTCGAAATGACGAGCAGAACGTCATTCTCCTTGAGGCTGGTTGCGACGGAGACCATGGCTTCGGTGGTACTGGGGCAAAACGCTCTGACTCCAACCTGCGAGAGCTTGAACGCCGCGTTTACGCCCATGTTAATCGAGTTGCCGACGCCCGCGATCAGGACGAGGTTGGCGTTGTGGAGCAGATTGACGACTGCCGAAAAGTCATCGGAGTCAATGAGCGAGGCGGTTTGGGAGAGCTCCTTGACCTTGTGAGACAGGACGTACTTGATGGAGCCCTCGACGTCGTCCAGAGTAATCCTGCCGTCCGTGGCCTTTTCTTCGCCGGATGCCCTGCTGATGGATATGCCGAGCGCCAGACGCATGTCCGAATAGGTTCGGTAGTCAAGCGTCCTTGCGAATCTCGAAACAGACGCCGGTGACGTACCGGTTTCTGCGGCGAGTTCGCGGACGGTCATCGTTGCGACATCCGACGGGTGGTCGAGCACATACGTTGCGATTGCCTTCTCCGAGGGGGATAGGCTGCTCATGACCGCGCAGATGTGGCTGAGCACATCCCCTGTCTTATCCATGGTTACTCCTTGGTCCTAGCTTGCTTTGTATCTTAGGTCAAGAGAGGTGAAAATTAAGCAAAATGTTTCATCAGCGGTGAAATAGCGTTTCACCGCTGATTTCCTACCGTTCACGGTAAATCGGTACTTCCTCGGCGCAATCTCAGCTTGAGCTGCTATCTTATGAGTCGTGAAACAACGGCACGAAAACGATGAAACAACAGAACATTGTTTCAACGCCTCGCAACTCCGTTTCACGCTTGATGGTGAATCACTTCGAAGCCCAGACAGGCACCCGGCGAGCAAGAAGGGAGAAGCACGATGCACAACGCCAAGACAAACGCAAGCATGACTTCGCTGTTCTTCGCGAACGTACTCTACTGGGTCTGCGCGGGCGTGTACTCGCCGTTTCTCTCCGCTCACTACACGAGCCTCGGCCTCAGCGCGGCCCAGACCGGCATCCTCCTCGCGGCGACCCCGGTGTGTGCGCTCGCCATCCAGCCGCTCTGGTCGACGATCGCCGACAAGCTCGGGCGCCGCCGCGCGGTCATCGTGGCCCTCTGCCTTGCGGCGGCGGTACTCGCTCCGCTGTATTACCTGGCGTCGACGTTCGTCCCGGTCCTTCTCGTAACCTTTGCATTCTCGGCGTTTTTCTCGGGGCTCCTGCCCCTGAGCGACTCCCTCGTCATCGAGCTCGCGGATCGCTCTGGCCTGGACTTTTCTCGCATTCGCATGGGTGGCACCATCGGCTACGCCATCGTCGTCCTGATCGCCGGCTGGCTGCTTGACGTGGCTCCTCAAATCCAGTTCGCGGTGGTCTCCGCCGCGCTGGTGGCCTTCGCGGCTCACATGTGGCGCCTCCCCGAGGCGGGAGTTCGCGCCAATGCTGCGGACGATCCCAAGGTCTCCCACGGAAAGGGCCTCCTCTCGCTGTTCACCAGCAATGAGATCGCATTCGTCTTGGTCTTCGCCTTCATCAGCTCGGCCGCGATTGGCTTCATCGGGGCGTTCTTGGGCCGCTACGCGGTCGAGCTTGGCGAGGGTCAGAACCTCGTGGGCGTCCTGAGCGCGGTCTCCGCTGCGAGCGAGATCCCCATCCTGCTCGTCTCCTCCAAGCTGGTCAGGCGCTTCGGCGAGATGAACCTCCTGATCTTTTCCTGCTTCATGGCGGCTCTCAGGCTCGTGCTCGTGGGCACCGGCATCGTCCCGGTCATGATCTGCGGACAGCTGCTGCAGAGCGTGAGTTACATGACCGTTTACTACTCCTGCGTTACCTACATTGCCAACCACACCTACGAGGATTGTCGCGCTCGAGGTCAGAGCGCCTTCGCGATGGTCCAGAGCGGTCTGTCCGTCGTGGTTGCGAACTTGTTTGGCGGTTGGGCGTGCGACGCGCTCGGCACGCACGCGGGTTTCCTGGCCTTCGCCCTCGCTTCAACGATTGCTGCAGTCGCTGCTCTTGTGGCGTACGTGCTATGGCGTCGAAGCGCGGCGCCGCAGCCTGAGGGCCAGGCGGCCGCATAGGCTCCACCGCGCCTCGCAAGCGCCTGCCTGCCTCGCGCTTCGCTTCGTGTTCAACCAGCTGACGAGCTGAGAACTGTCCGATCCAATGATTATTCAGGTGAAAGGAAGACAAAGATGTCACTCATCAAGGTCAACGAGCTTCTTCAATATGCGACCGAGCACCACTATGGCGTGCCCGCGATTAACGTCATCAATACGGAGACCATCCGTTATGCGATCCAGGCCGCCGAGGATGAGCACATGCCCATCATCATCCAGTACTGGCCTGGCTTCGAGGACCACTGCGCCCTCGACATCATCGCCTTCGCCGCCCGCTATTACGCCGAGCGCGCGAGCGTGCCCGTCGCCGTCCACCAGGATCACTCCGCTGGTTACGAGATCGCCGTCAAGGGCGTCAAGGCCGGCTTCCCATCCGTCATGGTCGACGGCTCCTCACTTCCCTATGAGGAGAACTTCCAGCTCACGAAGGACGTCGTCCAGGTCGCCAAGATCTTCGACGTCGACATCGAGGCCGAGCTCGGCCATGTCGGCAACGGCTCTGACGCCAACGACTTCGTGAACAGCGACCACTACACCGACCCGAACCTCGCCGAGGAGTTTGTCGAGGGCACCGGTTGCGGCTCGCTCGCCATCGCCGTCGGCAATGCCCACGGCCCCTATGTCAAGGTCCCGAACCTCGACATGGAGCGCATCAAGGCCTGCAGGGAGGCCGTCAGCGTCCCCCTCGTCATGCACGGATGCTCCGACATCCCCGACGAGCAGCTCCAGGAGGCCGTGAACCTCGGCATGAGTAAGTTCAACATCGCCACGGAGTACTTCCGTTCCATGTACCGCGCCTTCGAGAAGGACATCAACTCCGGTAAGAACGACGGCAACGGCATAGGCCTCCTGATGGACGCCGCCCCCGACATGCGCGCGTTCGTCGTCAGCAAGATCCAGCTTCTGAACCCCAACCACTATTCGCTCTAGGAGAGACTCGATGAAGAAAGTTCTTGTCGCGTCGCACGGCCACCTCGCAAGCGGAATCAGGAGCTCGATCGGAATCCTGACCGGCATGGCGGACATGGTGGAGGCAGTTGACTGCTACGTGGACGACTCCGATTTCACCCCTCGCATCCAGGCCTTTATTGACTCGGTGGGCCCTGAGGACGAGGCCATCATCTTCACCGACATCTACGGTGGTTCCGTCTTCCAGAAGGTCGTCCTTATGGAGCCGGAGAAGCGCGGGATCGTCCACGTCACCGGTATGAACCTCGGCCTCGTGATCGAGACGCTCCTCGGCGCCGAGCCGGTCACGGCAGATTCGATCAAGCAGAGCGTCGAGCTGGCGAGGGCGACGATGCAGGTCGTCGAGCCTCCGAGCAAGGCCGCGGACAACGAGGAGTCCGAGGGAGACTTCTTTGATTAGAGAGTACTAACAAGTAGAGAGAGGAAGCAATGATTGTTCAGGTTCGAGTCGATGACCGTCTGATTCACGGACAGGTCGCCCTGGTGTGGACCAAGGAGCTCAACACCACCAGGATCATCGTCGCCAACAAGCACGCCGTGGAGAGCGACGCCCTTCGCATGACGCTTTCCATGGGTACGCCGGCGGGCCAGAAACTCCTCGTCAAGGACGTTCCGGATGCCTGCCGCATCGCGAACGATCCGCGCGCGGACTCCATGCGCATCTTCGCGCTCACCAACTGCGTGCGTGACGTGCTTGAGCTCGTTAAGGGCGCGCCGGGCAAGATTGAGGGCGTGAACGTTGCCAACGTCGGCCGCTTCGACAAGTCCGATCCGGATAGCAAGGTCGCCCTCAACTCCACGATCATGCTCAACCCGGATGAGCTCGAGGCCGCGAAGGAGCTTTGCGAGCAGGGTATTCCGGTTTTCCATCAGCTTATCCCGTCCAATTCCAAGACTTCTCTCAAGAGTCTGATCGAGGCGGCGGGGAAATAAGGGGATTTGGCCAGGCGGCCAAATGAAATGAAAGAAAGGAAGTCAAATGATTGGGTTGGCATTAATGGCCTGGTTGACCGTGCTGATTTGCTACGGTGGTAACTGGCTTCTCGGTCAGTGCATGATCGAGCGTCCTCTTGTTGTTGGCCTTGTTGCAGGCCTCCTGATGGGCGACGTCAAGACCGGTGTTATCATCGGTGCCTCTCTTGAGGCGATCTTCATGGGCGCGGTGAACATCGGTGGCGCTATCTCCGCCGAGCCCGTTACCGCGACCGCCCTCGCCGTCGCCTTCACCGTTGGCGCCGGCATCGATCAGGGTGCCGCCATCACGCTGGCTGTTCCCGTGGGCGTCGTCACCGCGTTCCTCTCGATCTTCATGAACAACGTGTTCCTTGCGTTCTTCGCTGGCACCCTCGACAAGATGGCCGCCGAGGGTAACGAGAAGGGCCTTGCTTTCCAGCACTACGTTCTGTGGTTTGTTAAGTACGCCGCCTTTGCACTCATCGCCTTCCTCGGCGTTTACCTTGGCGCCGAGCCCGTTGCCGCCATTGTCAACCAGATTCCGGCCAATGTCATGAACGGCCTCAACGCCGTGGGTGCCCTCCTGCCCGCCGTTGGTATGGCGCTCCTGCTCCAGATGCTCTGGAGCACCGAGCTCAGCATCTACTTCTTCTTGGGCTTTACGCTCTACCAGTACCTCGGCCTCCCGATGATCGCCATCGCGGTTCTTGGCGTCATCATCGCGATCGCCTCCGGCCTCCGCGACAAGGAGATCTTCGACCTCACCAAGAAGGGCGTGGCCACCCAGGCCGTTTCCGGCGACTCTGCAACCAGCGACGAGGAGGATTTCTTCGCATGAGCAACCTGATCAAGAATGTGAGCCCTGAAGACAAGAAGATGCTCAACCGCATTTTCCTGCGCTCCTTCACCGTGTTCGCTTCCGGCGCCGGCGGTTCCGTCAAGGCTGGTGCCGATGGTTGGCTGTACTCCATCCAGCCCGCTCTTAACCGCTACTACGCCGATGACCCCGAGGCTCGCGCCGACGCCATGAAGCGTCACACGACCTGGTACAACATCACCCAGAACGTCGGCACGTTCGCCATGGGCCTCGTCGCCTCCATGGAGAGGGAGAACTCCGAGCACGATGACTTCGATACCGAGTCCATCGACGGTATCAAGGTCTCCCTCATGGGCCCGATGTCCGGTATCGGCGACGCAATCTTCTGGGGCGTCCTGCGTGTCATCGCCGCCGGCATTGGCATTAACCTCGCCATGAGCGGCTCGCCCCTCGGCGCCATCATGTTCCTGCTGATCTACAACATCCCGTCGATCCTCTGCCGTTACTTCTTGACCTACCTCGGCTTCAACATGGGCACCAACTTCATCTCCGAGATGTACGAGGGCGGCCTCATGAAGCTCATCACCAAGGCCACCTCCACGATCGGCCTCGTGATGATCGGCGCCATGACCGCGGCGAACGTCAAGTTCAACACGATCCTGTCCATCCCGGTTCAGGATTCTGACCCGGTCATGATCCAGGCCTACCTCGATTCCATCTTCAAGGGCCTCGTGCCCCTGGTCCTCACGCTCGTCGTCCTGTGGCTCCTGCGCAAGAAGAACGTCAACGTCAACATCATCCTGGTTGGCGTCATGGTTCTCGCGCTCGTCCTCGGCCTCGTGGGCATCGTGTAAGGCGGCTTCAGGGATATCCGAAGCTTGTTCAAGGTAATTCCCGGCGGCACGCGTTCGAGCGCTTTCGACGTGTGCCGTCCTATTAGAAGGGGAAACATTATGCGCTACACGCACCTCAAGAACTCTGACGTCGACGTCTCCCAGCTTGCGGTGGGCACCTGGGCGATCGGCGGCGACTCCTTTGGTGAGAACGATGACGACGCCAGCATGTCCGCCATCCGCACCATGCTCGATCACGGCGTCAACCTCATCGACACCGCGCCGTGCTATGGCAACGGCACGTCCGAGAAGGTCGTCGGCAACGCGCTCAGGGGCGTCGACAGAGAGAGCTACCTGCTCTCGACCAAGGTTGGCCTAATCACCAGCGCCGCCGGCTATGACCGCGACTCTTCGTTCAAGAACATCATGAGGGAGGTCGAGAGCTCGCTGCGCAACCTCCGCACCGACTACATCGACTTCTACTTCGTGCACTGGCCCGACGCCAAGACCCCGTTCTCCGAGACGATGTGCGCCCTCCAGCTCCTCAAGGAGCAAGGCAAGATTCGCCACATCGGCGTCTCCAACTTCACGACCGAGATGATCGAGGAGTGCGAGAAGGTCGCTCAGATCGACGTCCAGCAGCCGCCCTACTCTATGGTTGACCGCTCCTCCGAGGACCTCATCAAGTGGGGCTACGAGCGTGGCATCGACTCCTTCACCTATGGCTCCCTTGGTGCGGGCATCCTGTCGGGCAAGTTCCGCGAGCTGCCGAAGTTCGAGGAGGGTGATGTTCGCGGCGGCTTCTACGACTACTTCCAGGAGCCCAAGTTCTCGCGCGTCCAGGAGCTGCTCAAGGTCATGGACGAGATCGCCGGGGCTCATGACAAGCCCGTGGCACAGGTCGCCGTGAACTGGAGCACCCAGAAGGAGTACGTGGGCACCGCGCTCGTTGGCGTGCGCACGGACGCCCATGCGATTCAGAACTGCGAGACATTCGAGTGGGAGCTTTCCGCCGATGAGATGGCCAAGCTTGACGCCAAGCTTGACGAGCTGAAGATCGGCTAGCCATGGGCACCGAGGAGAGGAAGTACCCCACTTCCGAGCTTGAAGTGCTTGAGCGTGGAGCTAGGGAGGTCATCGAGCCCAACGGGCTGAAGCTCCTACTGAAGCCCGTGCCGGGAGATGAGCGCGAGCACGTGCTCGATCCGCGCGTCTATGCGCGCGCCCATGCGAAGCTCGCCGCCGGTCCGGCGCCGGCGGGGCCGGTGGACGTGATCGCGTGGCGTTCCGCTCCCAACAAGGAGACCCATGTCGTGAGGGGCGTGGGCGTTGCCAAGAAGACCGTCGTCATGAATTTTGGCGACAGGGGCATTCCCCTGCACGTCTTCACGCCCGAGAGCCACGAGAGCGGTTCTGCCGCGCTCGTGTTCATCCATGGCGGCGGCTTTATGGTTGGCAACATCGGCCAGTACGAGAACTGCCTGCGCGACATCGCGGAGCGAACGGGCTGTGTTGCGGTCTACCCCGAGTACCGCCTGTCTCCCGAAACGATGTTTCCCGGTGGCGTCGAGGACTGTGTGAAGACGCTCGGCTGGCTTGTCGAGCATGCGGATGAGCTGGGTGTTGACGCGACGCGGATCGCCGTGGCTGGCGACTCCGCGGGCGGAAGCCTGACCAACGCCGTCGTCCTCGACGGGTCCCATGTGGACAGGATCAAGCTCGTGGCCGAGCTGTATCCGCTCGTCGACGGCGGCCCCGTTCCGGAGGAATGGTCCTATGACCTCTATGAGATTGTGAACGACCAGAGGATCGAGGCTTTGAGCAGGGTGGATCGCATTCGCAATGCCAATGATGACCTGCCGCTGATGTACACCAACGGCAATGCGGAGGAGATGCTCGACCCGAGGGTGTCTGCCCTGTTCGCGGAGGACGTGAGCGCGTTCCCCCGCACGGTCATCATCTCTTCCGAGTATGACTACCTGCGCTATCAGGATGAGCTGTTCGCGAAGAGGCTGCAGGATGCGGGCGTTGATGTCACCGCGATTCGCTATCGCGGCTGCGACCACGGCTTCTTCGAGATGTACGGCGTGATGCCTCAGGCTGAGGACGTCTGCCGCGTCATCTCCGAGGAGCTTGCGAAGATCTAGAGGTTCGTCGCGGTGGCCTCCTGGACGAGTGACGGTCCGGCGGGATGCTAGGTGCGTCCCGCCGGACCTTTGCGTTGGCGGGCGCGTGTGGGGTTTGCCTCGGCGGTGCCGGATTGACTGGGAGACGCGTTTACCGCCGAGCTTCCAAGCGAGCCCAGCAAGCAAATCGCGAGCTGAGTCCCAAGGGCATCGACAAGGGCGTGGGCGTGGCGCGAGCGCTGGAATACCTAGGTCGCACCGGCAACGCGCGCACCTTTGGCTTTGGCGATTCCGGCAACGATCTGGGTATGCTCGCCGCTGTCGAGACGGCTGTCGCCATGGGCAACGCCATGCCCGAGGTCAAGGCGCTCGCCGACTACGTGACCGACGATGTCGCACACGACGGTACCGTCACAGCGATGCAGCATTTTGGGTTGATTTAATAAATGGCCGGGTCGCCCGCAGTGGGGGCGACCCGGCCATTTGAGCTATTTTGCAATATAGAGCTTGGGATGACTGCGACTGCTCTCGATCGCCGCCGTCATGATGCCCTCGTCGTCTCCATCAACGATGATGCCGTCGAGGTCATCGATCTGCGCGGACTGATAAAAACTGGTCTTATTGAACTTTCCCTGGTCAACCATCATGTAGCCCTGGTTTGAGTTGGTAAGGTACATATGCTTGATCATGGCCGAGAAGTCGTGCTCGACGGTAAAACCGTGGTCGGGGTGGAATCCGTCGGCACTGACAAACGCCTTGTCGGCATGTAGTTTGCTCATGCAGTCGAGCGTTAGTGCGCCCGCGAGATAGAGGTGGCCCTTGCGCACGGAGCCGCCCAGCAGCACTACCGAAGCATTGGGGAGATTGAAGCTGGCGTAGTTCGCGATTGCAAGATCGCCGGTGATAATGGTGATCTCACGCTTGTCCATGAGGGCCTTAGCGAAGTAAAAGCCTGTGGTGCCGATATCAATTACCAGAACATCGCCATCATCAACAAGAGTTGCTGCGGTTGCGGCGATGGCTTCCTTGGCCTCGACTTGGACATTGATGCGCTCCTCGGGATACGAGATTGCGTTGGAGCGAGAAAGCGATACCGCTCCGCCGCGTACGCGACGCAGCTTGCCTTCGGATTCCAGCGAGATGAGGTCGTGCCGTGCGGTGACTTCCGAAACCGAAAAACGGCGAACGATGTCGGATACCGAGATATTTGGCTTTTCGGCCAGCCAATTCATGATAAATCGCTGACGCTCGGCCGGTGAAAGGTCTGAAGTAGATGCCATATGCCGCTCCTTTTGAACAAAAGGTAAAAGATGCGCCTTTCGTAATCGAAATATAACGTATCGATATGAAAAGAACAAGGCAAATTCGAATGAATCAAAAGAACGGAATGGCATGTCACAAATGCATGCGTAGCAGATAGTTCGCACGTAAACGGGCTATAAAGAGTCTCATTCTGAAGGTGCCGCCCAAAAGAAGTACGTTCACGCCCGATATTCGACCGTTCACGGAAAGTTGACAATTGAGCTTTCGATAGCTTTTGAAATGGTTTATAAAAGAAAACCGAAAAGCTTTTGAAACAAAGAAGAAGGCTTTCGATAGCAATAGTGTTAGATGAGAAAGGACCGAACATGGCGATCAAGGTGTTTGCCGACGGCGCTAACCTCGAGGGTATGCTTGACATGCATGACAATGGCAACGTTCAGGGCTTCACGACCAATCCTTCCCTTATGAAGGCCGGCGGCGTGACCGACTACCGCGCTTTTGCCAAGACGGTTCTTGAGCACATTACTGATGTGTCGGTCTCTTTTGAGGTATTCGCCGACGACGAGGCGGGTATGGAAGCCGAGGCTCGCGAGATCGCAACCTGGGCAGACAACGTCTACGTTAAGATCCCGGCGCTCAACACCAAGGGTGAGTCCACTGCCGCGCTGGTCAAGCGCCTTTCTGCCGACGGCATCAAGGTGAATGTCACCACTATCTTCACGCCCGAGCAGGTCGACGAGTTTGTCGATGCCGTCTCTGCTGAGACCCCCTCTATTCTGTCCATCTTTGCCGGTCGCATTGCCGATACCGGCGTCGATCCGCTGCCCCTCATGGCGGAGTCCGTAAAGAAGGCTGCCGTTAAGCCTGCTGCCGAGGTTCTCTGGGCGTCTACGCGCGAGGTCCTCAATATCTTCCAGGCGGAGTCCGTTGGCTGTCAGATCATTACGGTCCCCAATGCCCTTCTTGCCAAGCGCAAGAATTTCGGGAAAGATTTGCTTGAGTACTCGCTTGATACGGTCAAGGGCTTTGCCCGCGACATTCAGGCGCTTGGTTTTCATATCCTGCCCGAGGAGTAGGGGACGAGCATGCTGACCGATCTTCTTAAGCCCGAGCTTGTTGCCTGCCACGTCGAGGCCTCCGACTGGGAGGAAGCGATCAAGGCATGCGGTAAGTTGCTCGTAGACGCTGGCAAATGCGACCAGAGCTATGTTGACGCCATGATTTCATCGGTTCACAAATTCGGCCCCTATATGGTCTTGGAAGAGGGCATCGCCATGCCCCACGCTCAGGCAGATGGCAATGTGAGTGAAGCGGGGATCTGTATCGTCACGCTTGACCCTGCCATTGCGTTTGGACACGAGGATTTCGATCCGGTTCACGTGCTCGTGGGTATTTGCGCACCCGACCCCAAGGCTCATCTTGGCTGCTTGGCGGAGCTTTCGCAGATGTTCGAGGACGAGGACTGCGTTGCCAAGCTCAGCGCATGCGATACGCCCGAGCAGGTTTTGGAGACCATGCGTTCATTCTTTTAGGCCTTAATGGCACGGCGATGCGTCGCCGCTTTTGGATAGACGGAAAACCGTCACGTGTAGGAGAGGAAGGTTGCCATGCATATCATCACCGTATGCGGAAACGGCATCGGGTCCAGCCTGATGCTCGCTGGCAAAGTCGAGGAGCTTTGCGAGGAGGAGGGCATCAAGGCCGACGTTGAGTCTATGGACCTGAACGGTGCTTCTTCCGCAAATCCGGATCTGTTCATCACCGTTAAGGAACTCGCCCCCGAGCTCCACGGCAACGTTGTGATCGTTCGCAGCTATGTGAACAAGAAGAAGATCCGCGAAGACGCCCTCGAGGCAATCAAGGCGGCCGCCGCTAACGCCTAAAGCGGCACAAAAAAGGGCGGTTCCCTGTGGAAGAGGGAAACGCGCCCACGTTAGAGAGAAAGGAAGCGCAGATGCAAGCCATCCTTCCCATACTTGAGTTTATCCAATCGATTCTGACCAAGCCAGCGTGGATTATGGGCCTATTTGCCTTTGTGGGCCTTGTCGCGCTTAAGCGTCCTGCCCACAAGGTGATGACGGGCACCCTGAAGCCCATTCTTGGTTACATCATGCTGTCCGCCGGCGCCGCTGTTGTTCAGGAGAACCTTGCTCCGCTGGGTACCTTCATCGAGACCGGTTTCCACATCACCGGCGTCGTGCCCAACAACGAGGTCGTCGTTTCGATGGCTCAGAGCGTCCTTGGCGTTCAGACCATGATGATCCTGATTCTCGGCTATGTCGTGAACATTATCATTGCCCGCTTTACCAAGTTTAAGTACATCTTCCTGACGGGCCATCACAGCATGTTTATGGCCTGCCTGCTGTCTGCCGTTCTGCAGGCATCTGGCTTCCAGGATGTCCAGCTTGTCATCGTGGGCGGCATGTTCCTGGGCCTCGTGAGCGCTATGCTTCCCGCCGTTGGTCAGCGTTTCACCGAGAAGGTTACCGATGGCGATGAAATCGCCATGGGCCACTTCGGTTCACTCGCCTATTACATCTCCGCTGCAGTCGGTACGCTTTTTGCTAAGGACGCCGAGGAGAACAGCACCGAGAAGATCGAGGTTCCCGAGAAGTTCGCCTTCCTGCGCGACACTACCATCTCCACGGCTCTTACCATGGCCTTCTTCTACCTGGTTACCGCTTTCGCCGCTTACATTGCAGATCCTGCGGTCGTTACCAAGACCGCTGGTGGCGACAACGTGATTGTCTATGCCCTGACCTGCGCTCTGTCTTTCGCCGTTGGTGTCACCATCGTCTATAACGGCGTTCGTATGATCCTTGCCGACCTGGTCCCGGCTTTCCAGGGCATCTCCAACAAGCTGATCCCCGGTGCCATCCCCGCCGTCGACTGCGCCGTCTTCTTCCCCTATGCTCCCACCGCCGTCATCCTCGGCTTTGTCGCTTCCTTTATCGGTGGCGTGGTCGGTATGTTCATCGTGGGCGCTACCCTGGGCATCTTCATCATCCCGGGCATGGTTCCCCACTTCTTCTGCGGTGCTACCGCGGGCATCTACGGCAATGCTACCGGCGGTCGCAAGGGCGCAGCTCTTGGCGCTTTCGTCAACGGCCTGCTCATCACCTTTGCCCCGGCCCTGCTCCTGCCCGTTCTTGACGTCTTTGGCTTCAAGAACACTACGTTCGGCGACTTCGATTTCTCCGTCATTGGTATTACGCTTGGCCGCGCTGCCGAGGCCTTCGGTACCACCGGTGTCTACGCGATTCTCGCTGTCCTTCTGGTCGTTGCCTTCGTCCCCAACTTCATCCACACCAAGGGTGCTGTGATCAATCACGTTGAGGAAGAGTAATCCAGGCATACGTTAAGCCCTAATCGGGCGGAGCTCCGATAACCGGCTCCTACACGGAAGCGGTGACGTCTCAATCGAGGCGTCACCGCTTTTTGCTTTGGAGCGATTGTGAATATGAGCCGGCGAGGCGCTGCTTCTGTTCCGTGAACGGAATCAAACGCAATGATCGGCAAAAACGTTTTGCCGCTGGGGCGTCGATATAAAAATGGTAAATCTGCAAAACCGTTCGCCGAGAAGATAAAAACCGCAGTTCACGCCTTGATAAACGTAGATAAAGTGTTTAGCAGTTTATCGGCCGTATGCTAACGAAAGGAATCAGGCAGATGGCAATCAAGGTGTTCGCTGACGGTGCAAACCTCGAGGGCATGCTCGACATGTACGAGAGCGGCAACGTTCAGGGTTTCACGACCAACCCGTCCCTTATGAAGAAGGGCGGCGTGACGGATTACCGCGCGTTTGCCAAGGAGGTCCTGGCCCACATCACCGATGTGTCCGTGTCGTTTGAGGTCTTTGCCGACGACGTCGAGACCATGGAGGTCGAGGCCCGCGAGATTGCTGCCTGGGCCGAGAACGTCTACGTCAAGATTCCGTGCGTGACCACCAAGGGCGAGTCCACGGCCGAGTTGGTGCGCAAGCTTTCCGCCGACGGCATTAAGGTCAACGTCACCACCATCTTTACGCCTGCGCAGGTCGACGAGATGGTCGACGCTGTCGACGCCGAGACGCCGTCCATCATCTCGCTCTTTGCCGGCCGTATCGCCGACACGGGTGTCGATCCCATTCCGTTTATGACGGAGTCGGTCAAGAAGGCCGCCGCCAAGCCCAACTGCGAGGTCCTGTGGGCGTCCACGCGCGAGCTTATCAACATTTACCAGGCGCAGGCCTGCGGCTGTCAGATCATCACGGTGCCCAACAGCATCCTGGCCAAGCGCAAGAACATCGGTCGCGATCCGTACGAGGTCTCGCTCGATACCGTGCGCGGTTTTGCCAAGGATATCGCCTCGCTAGGCTTCCATATCCTGCCGTAACGCGAACACTGGCTGCGCCGCGGGTTGTTCGCCCCGGCCTTTCCTTTCCCTATCGCTCACGCGCTTCGCGAGGGTCGCGCTAGGCAAAGGAAAGGCCGGGGCTGCCGACACGAACCCGTCGGTAGGTCCTGAGCTGAATCGCTACCTTTATTCCGATGGGGGTCGACAGTGCTACCCCGCCAACTGTCTCGGGCAGTAATGGGGCTGGGCTCGGATGGCAACGCCGCGTGCCACTGGCGGCTTCGTTCGCCGGATGACGATTCGTGTTACGCGGCCGGCGTCACCTCGGACGGCGGCGTGGGCTCCGACGGCATCGCGTGGACAACGCGGTTCCGCATTATGGATCAACCTGTAATCTAATGATCTTCTAATCCATATCTATCAAGTATCGAAAACGATCCGGCCCCGAGTTGGCAGTCATCGCCAAGGCAAAGGACCCTGCCGGCTATGTGTTCGGGGCGACGCGCAAGTCGCCCAAGACCCTTCGATTATCCCTTTGTTCCGCGCATGCAAGATCTCATGCTTGACGTGGTTGAACAGCTCTACCGGGCAAACGAGGTCTTTGCGGCTCGTGCCCATAAGTGTCCCACCAACAGAAATCGAGATATTCGGCCTCAGAGTGCCGTCAAGATTGCCAATATGGCTGAAAAACGTCCCGTACCGCACCTCTGCGGGTGCAGATATGGGACGTTTGTGGAATATCTGATGCCTATTTGTTGAGCTTGCACTTTGAAGAAGTGTTATCGCGGCCCAGCGAGGCCGAATATCTCAAAAATTGCAGGTGATGATTAGCGGAAACGGCGTCTCGCACTTCGGGATATCGCCAAATCGTTTTAGAAGGAGAGGCGCTCGGCGGAATGGGGCCCGCCGAGCGCCTGCAGCGGCTTATTTGCCCCGCACCATGGTGAGGGAGATCTTTTTGCGGTCGCGATCGACCTTTTCTACCCATACCTTCACCGTGTCGCCGACGCGCACCACGTCGCTGGGGTGCTTGACGAAGCGGCTGGCCAGCTTGGAGATGTGCACGAGGCCGTCCTGGTGCACGCCCACGTCGACGAAGGCGCCAAAGTCGACGACGTTGCGCACCGTGCCCTTGAGCTCCATGCCGGGCTCCAGGTCGTCAATAGAAAGTGCCGAGCGGCTAAAGACCACCTCGGGCGCGTCGTCGCGCGGGTCGCGACCGGGCTTCTTGAGCTCGTTGACAATGTCGATGAGCGTCAGGGTGCCACAGTCCAGGTCGCTTGCCAGTGCCGAAATGCTGCCCAGACGGCGCTCGATGTCGGGCACGCCGCCGCGGCTGAGCTCGCTTGCCGCAACGCCGGCCCGCTCCAGGACGGCCGTGGCCACCTCGTAGCTCTCGGGGTGGACGCTTGTCGCGTCGAGCGGGTTCTTACCGCCGCTGATGCGCAAAAAGCCCGCGGCGTTGAGATATGCCTTGGGTCCAAGTTTGGGGACCTTCTTAAGCTGGCGGCGATCGGTAAAGGCGCCGTTTTCCTCGCGGTACGCCACGATGTTCTTTGCCACGCTCGGCGTGATGCCCGATACGTATCCCAGCAGGCTTGCGCTCGCGGTGTTGACGTCGACGCCCACGCGGTTGACGACGTCCTCCACCACGTGGCCCAGGGTGCGCGAGAGCTCGGCCTGGTCAAGGTCGTGTTGGTACTGGCCCACGCCGATGGACTGGGGCGGAATCTTGACGAGCTCTGCCAGCGGGTCTTGCAGGCGGCGGCCCAGGCTCATGGCGCCGCGCACGGTGACGTCCAGGTCGGGATATTCCTGGCTGGCGAGCTCGGAGGCGGAGTACACAGATGCGCCGGCCTCGTTGACGATGGTGTAGCGCAACCCGGGCGCCTGCTCGGCAATGAACTCCGAGACGACTTCTTCGGTCTCGCGGCTGGCGGTGCCGTTGCCGATGACGATGGTGTTGACGCCGTCCTTTTTGACGAGGCGGGCGAGCTCGCGCTTGGTGCCGGCGACGTCGTGGCGCGGTTTGGTGGGGTAGACCACGCCGTGGTCGAGCAGCTTGCCGGTCTCGTCCATGACGGCGACCTTGCAGCCGGTGCGGTAGCCCGGGTCGAGCGCGAGCACGCGGGCACCGTGCACGGGGCGTGCCGAGAGCAGGCCCTCGAGATTCTTGGCAAAGACGTTGATGGCCTCGGTCTGGGCACGAACGGTGAGTTTGGCGCGGGCCTCGCGCTCCAGGGAGGGGGCCATAAGGCGCTTGTAGCCGTCGGCGATGGCGGCATTAAAGACGGGAGCAAACACGCCCTGGCGACGGGGCCAGCGGCTGCCGAGGCGTGCCGTAGCGGCAGCGCCGTCGACGTTCACGCGCACGCGGAGCTTGCCCTCACGCTCACCGCGGTCGATAGCCAGCACGCGGTGGTTGGGTATACGGCGCAACGGCTCGTCAAAGTTGTAGTAGGGCTCGTAGGGGGTCTTCTCGGCGGGGTCGGTGGCCTCGACGACGATGTCGGCGGTGTTTTGCGTAAAGGCGCGCAGGTCGGCGACGTTCTCGGGATCTTCGGCCACCGTCTCGGCCACGATGTCGGCGGCGCCGGCGAGCGCCTTCTCGGGCGTGTCGAAGCCGGCCTCCTCGTTGACGTAGTCCGCGGCGGCGTCGAGCGCGCTGCCCTTGGCCGAAGCCTGCATGATGATCATGTTGGCGAGTGGCTCCAGGCCGGCCTCGCGGGCCTTCTGCGCGCGGGTCATGCGCTTTTTGCGGTAGGGCTTGTAGAGGTCCTCGACACGCTGGAGCTGCGTGGCCTCGCGAATCTGCTGCTCGAGTTCGGGCGTGAGCTTGCCCTGGGCGTCGATGAGCAGAATGACGTCCTCTTTACGCTGCTCAAGATTGCGCAGGTATGACAGGCGCTCGTCGAGGGCGCGCAGGGCGACGTCATCCATGCCGCCCGTGGCCTCCTTGCGGTAGCGCGAGATAAAGGGGATGGTGTTGCCCTCGTCGATGAGCTTGACAGCCGCCTCGACGTTGGCGGCCTTAAGGTTGAGCTCGCGAGCGAGCTGGGCGATAAGATCCATGGGACTCCTTGCGTTTAAGGTGCGTTTGCAGCACAGAGCTACCAAGGATACCACCTGCCACTTCGCCCAAAAAAGACTGTTTTGGCGCGGAACCACGAAAGCGGCCTATCTACTACGTTTGAACCGTAGGGGCTGGCCATACCTGGGTTTTCCGAAGATCGGCAAGCCGTTTACCTGCAGTTTTTATTTCGCGAAATTCGGTATGGATGAGGGTGATTGGTTAAACGTAGTAGATAGGCTCATTCCGTGGCGAACGAATCAAGCCGAGGTGCAAAAAGGCCCCCCGTCTCAGAAAATCATTGGAAACGTAGCAAAATGCCCCGCGGGCAGGAGGCTGCTCGCGGGGCAAAGAAGAGGGGCTTATTTGTGGCGGACCGAGGGACTCGGCATGGGGTTTCTGCCGCGGCCGCTCTCAAGGCATTACAGCTCGACGAGCTGGCCGGTCTCGGCGGCCTCCTTGATGGCGTTGAGAAGCGTGAGCGTCTTGACGTTATCGGCGGGGGTTACGACGGGCTCAACTTCGCGGCGGACGACCTTCACAAAGTGCTTGAGCTGCATCTTGTGCGGCAGCGCCGGGTCGACGGCCGGAATCTCCATCTGCAGCGGCTTGTGCCAGTTGGAGGCGCCGTCGTAGGAGAACTGGTGCAGGCGGGGCAGCGAAAGGGCGCCCAAGGTTCCGCCGATAAAGTAGGCGTCGGCGTCGAAGGGACGGTACTGCGGGTCCTCGCGAGCGGTGGCCTCCCAGTTCCAGGGGCTGGCGGTGGCATCGGAGATGGTCATGCTTGCGAGCGCGCCATCGGCAAAACGGACGTTGACCACGGCGGAGTCCTCAGTCTCAAAACCGCGGGCGGCGCTGGACTGCATACCCTGGACGGCAACGGGCTCGCCCAGCAGATAGCGGAGCAGGTCGACGTCGTGAACCAGGTTAACCAGGATCGGGCCGGCACCCTTCTTGCGGCGCCACTCGACATCGAAGTACTCGTCATTCTTATAGATCATGTAGTGGAAGCTCGACACGGTGAGCTTGCCCAGCTCGCCGGACTCGATGATCTCCTTGGCCTTGTTGACGAAGGGGTTGTGGCGACGGTGCTGACCCACGAGCACGGGCACGCCGGCGGTCTCGGCCTCGGCGGCGAAAGCCTGGGCATCCTCGAGGTCGTTGGAGATCGGCTTTTCGACCAGCGGCACGATGTTGCGCTTGATGGCCTCGCGGGCAACGCCCAGGTGCAGGTCGTTGGGGGTGGCGATGATGACGGCCTCGGGCTTGACCTCGTCCATCATCTGGGCGGGATCGGTAAAGAACGGCACGCCGGCAGCCTCGGCCGTGGCGCGGGCGCCCTCAAAGGCGTCGGCGATGGCGACGAGCTCGGCCTCGGGCTCCTCGGTGACAAAGCGGATGTGGTTGCGGCCCATGGCGCCGGCGCCGATGACGGCAATGCGGACGGGGTTGAGCTCAGACATTTCGACTCCTTAATGCTGGTGGCTGGTGGAATGTGACAAAGGGACGGTCCCTCATGTCACATCGGTAAAACTAAGCGGACTTCTTCTTGCTGTCGGAGACCATCATGTAGACGGTGAGCACGACGGCGATGGCGGCAATCACAATGGCGCCGTAGAAGGACTGCTGGTAGGCGGCGCTGCCGGCCTCGGCGTGATACAGCACGGCGGTGATGGGCTGGCTGATCCAGGTAGAGGCGGCGTAGCCCAGGAACATGATGCCGTAGTTGACACCGATGTTGCTGGTGCCGAAGGCGCCACCGGTGAGCGGCGGGTAGATGACGAGCAGGGCGCCAAAGCTAAAGCCGAGCAGGGCGAGCGCCACAAAGAACATGCTCTGCGTAAAGCTCATCGACATGATGACGAGCGCGACGATGGTGACGACAAGGCTGATGAGCAGCGACTTGTAGGCGCCGAGCTTGTCGATGATCTGGCCAAAGGACAGACGGCCGACCAGGTTGGCGCAGGTGTTGACGGAGACGACCACGCCGCCGAGGGCGACGGCCGCGGCGCTCGTGGGGTCGGCGAAGAGCTGGACAGCGGCGATGGAGGCAACCTTGCCCACGAGCAGGGTGCCCGCGGTGGCGGCGAAGGCGAAGGTGGCGATGAGGACCCAGAAGCGCGGGGTTTTGACCATCTCGCCCGGGGTGAGGTCGCCGAAGGTGCCGGCGTGCGCGCCGCCCTTGGGGGCCTCGAAGCCCTCGGGCAGCCAACCGGCCTCGGGGGCCTTCAGGAACAGGGCGGAGGCGGCGATCGCCACAAAGAAGATGACGCCGAGTGCCTTAAGGGCGCCAAAGATGCCAAGGCTCGGGATGAGCAGCGAGGCGAGCACCGGGGACAGCACGGCGGGGCCGGCGGTCGAAGCGGCCAGGGTGATGCCGGAGGCGAGGCCCTTTTTGTCGATGAACCACTTTTGGCCGGTGGTGAGTGCGGGGTTGTAGCCCAGGCCGTTGCCGATGGCGGCGACGAGCGAGAACCACAGGTAGAACTGCCACGGCTCGGTGACGGTGCCGGACATGAACCAGCCCACGCCGTAGCACACGGCGGCAGCGATCACGACGTTGCGCGGGCCGATCTTATCGGAGATGCGGCCGGCGAAGATGCCCGTCACGGCCATGATGGTCTGAAAGACCGGGAAGGCCCAGGTAAGAGCGCTGGACCACTCGGGATAGACGGCGAGCAGGTTCTTGCTCACAACGGAATACAGCGCGATGGAGCTGATGAAGAACATGGTGACGCACGCGGCGGAAAGCACGACGGCGCGACCCTTGTTGGAGTTGGTGGAAGCCATTGGACTCTTTCTAATCGATACGGGGGAGGGGAGGGGCAAACGCCGCTGAGGTGCTTGCCCCGCGCCCCTTTCTACCGGGCTGGTTTACTGGTCAGTCGGCTTTGCGACGCCGGACTCATCGGACCAGAGCTCGACGCCCTTGTTCTTGAGGTAGTTGTCGGCAAAGGCGCGGCGGCCGCCGGGCTTGGCGGTGAGGTCGCCCATCATGTTGGAGAAGCCGCCGTCGACCTTGATGGCGTCGCCGGTGGTAAAGTCTGAGCGCGTGGACGCCAGGAACATGACGGCGTTGGCGATATCGCTGACCTCGCCGATGCGACGCGTGGCGATGAGGCGGCTGCGGCTCTTCTCGACCTCGGGATCGGCGTAAAAGCTTGCCGACATGGGGGTCTTGACGAAGCAGGGCTCGACGCAGTTGGAGCGCACGCCGTAGGGACCCCACTCGGCAGCCAGCATCTTGGACATCATGTTGACGCCCGCCTTGGTGGAGCTGTACACGCCCGAGAACGTTTCGGGGGAGTGACTGGCGACGGTGGAGATGTGAACCAGGCGGCCCTGGCCGGCCTTGATCATCTCGCGACCAAAGCGCTGCGAGGTGATGAAGTAGCCGGTGAGGTTGACGTTGATGACCTCGTTCCAGTCGGAGAGCGGCAGGTCCTCCATGGCTGCGAAGCGCAGAATGCCGGCGGTGTTGACGAGAACGTCGACGCGGCCGAAGTTGGCGATGGTGGCGTCGACGGCGGCCTGAACCTCGGCCTCGTCGGTGGCGTTCATCTTGTAGCCCTCGGCGTGGATGCCAAACTCGGCAGCAAGGTCGGCGGCAGCGGCCTTGACCTTCTCCTCGTCCAGGTCGAGCATGACGACGTTGGCGCCGTTGCGGGCGAACTCGCGGCAAATCTCGACGCCCATACCGCCGAGCGCGCCGGTCACGGCGCAGACATCGCCCTCGAGCTTAAGCCAATTGCTCATAGGAACTTCCCTTCTTGTGCCTCCCGGTGGGTCGCTCCCATTAACCGACCCACGTGGTTTTCGCTGGTTATCGTATGCTTTGCATTTGCGCAGGTGAATTGCATATTTGTTAGAATGGCATTAACCATAGGTTTATACTATGCATTGAGGTTTGTTCTCAATTGAGCGCGTGACCTGCGAAAACGACCCCCTGCGGTGCTGTGCGCCCGCGCGTGCGAAAACGGGAGATTGACGTGTACGATCGACGACTTGACGCTATTTCGGCCGCCGCGGAGCTGGGAAGTTTCTCGCGTGCCGCGGCAAAGCTGCGCGTGTCGACGCCGGCACTCGTCAAGCAGGTTTCGGGCTTCGAGGCCGAGTTCGGCATCACGCTGTTCGAACGCTCGCACTCGGGCGTCAAAGTGACGCCGGCGGGCGCGCTGCTGGTAGACGATGCGCGCTTGATCATGCGCCAGTCCGAGGACGCGTTGCGCCGCGCCCGGCGAGCGGCGGGCGATGGCGGTGCGGTGCGCCTGGGCGTATCGATGATGTGCCCGGGGCGCCACACGCTCGCGCTGTGGCCGCAGGTGCACGACATGGAGCCGCGCTTGCGTTTTGAGATTGTGCCGGTGGGGGACCTTTACGACGAGCGCGAGACCGTCATGCGCAGCTTGGGCCGCGAGGTCGATGTGGTGCAATCGAGTTTTTCAACCCCACGTTGGGGTGATGCCTGCCAAAAGCTCCGCATTGTCAACGTGCCGTTTTATATCGATCTGCCGCGCACGAGCCCGCTGGCGCGCAAGAATCGCATTACGGTCGCCGACTTGGAGGGTATGCGTCTGCGCGTACTACGCCACGGCAACGACGCCATGGACAGCCTGCGCATCGACCTTTTGGCCGACGGCGGCGTGGACGTGATCGACGTGGACAGCTTTGATTTTGCACTCTTTAACGAGGCGGAGGAAAAGGGCGACGCGGTGCTCACCTGCGGCGCATGGTCGGGCGTGCACCCGGCTTTTGTGGGCATGCCGTTCCTATGCGGCCGCGAAGTGCCGGTCTTTCTACACTACCCGCTCGAGCCAACCCTCCAAGTACAAAAATTCGTCAACGCCATGGCCCAGCTTCTCACCTAGCTCACCTGGGACGGGGCTCTTTTAGTTACTTCGAGGATGATTTTTCTGGGACGGGGATTAAATAATCATTGTGTACCGAATGATTATTTAATCCCCGTCCCAGAAAAATCATCCTTACAAAACGAGGCCCTGGCCAAATGGCCAGGGCCTCGCAAACTTTTATTCCGTTCTAAACGACGGGCTGATTGCGCGCAGGAGGACCCCCAGGCGGGCCGGGGTGTAACCTCCGCGCGCAGTTTCGCAGCGAAGCGAGAATGTTTGAGCACGGAGGTTACACCCCGGCCCGCCTGGGGGTCCTCCGTGAAACA
>CATWID010000009.1 GCA_958350755.1 uncultured Collinsella sp. | reverse complement strand
ATCCTGCATGGCATCCTTTATATCCAGAAGGAGCTGTTCCTTTTCTGCAAGAAGAAGCCCACCACCAAGCCTGAGAAGCCTGGCAAGTCGGACACCACAACCACAGTAACCACCAACAAAACGAACACCAAGGGCGGCCTGCCCACCACCGGTGATCGTTTTGATGGCCGCATGGTGGCTGCATTCGCCATCGCTGGCGTTGCCGTCATCTCCGCCGGTGGTTACTTCCTCTACCGTCGCAACAAGGAGTAACGTCCTAGCTGAGCGGGCAAGGCAGCAATGGCAGCCTCGCCCGCTTAGCCCGCTCTTTTGACCGGCGGGAAACCCGCCTGAAATCTTTTTAAAAAAGATTTCCCCGCACACACTTCGCTGTGCTATAGTGCAGCGCAGCAGCAACTAGGTGCGACCGCGCCACGGCATCACGAAAGGAGCCACCAACATGAAGAACACGATGAACTCTCTCAACAACTGGTGGTGGCGTGATGCGAATACGATCGGTCGACAGTGAGTCCCTCACGCCTGTTTTTTAGCTCTAGGTGATTGGAAGGCCTCCGGTTTCGACCGGGGGCCTTTTTCTATCTCGAGCCCGATCGCATTCGCATCACGCGCCTCCGCTTTTCTCTTGCACTCCCATTCCGAAAGGATTTTCACCATGTCTCAGAACACCGCCGCCCAGCCCCGCACCGTCCAGACCGCCGACCGCGGCAAACTCGATGTCCGCGCCCTCGTCCTGCTCGCCATCCTGCTCGCCGCCGGCTTCATCCTCAACTTCACCGTCGGCAAGGCAATCTCGGGCATCTCGGGCGGCATGATCAGCCCCGAGTTCATCATCTCGGCCTTCTGCCTCACCATCCTGGTCGTTCGCCCTAACATCGGTCAGGCGCTCGTCATTGGCCTCATCTCGGCTGCTGTGATCCAGATCACCACCACTTCGCCGTTCGTCGATTTTGCCGCCGAGGGCATCGCCGCCATGCTCATGGCCGGCATCGTCAACGCCGCCGGCAAGAACGGTCAGGTCAAGCCCGCCATCGCCATCGTCGCAACCTTCCTGACCACCTTTGTCTCCGGCGCCATCTTCATGGTCATCAAGATGGCCATGCTCGGCGTGGTCGGCGAGCTCGCCGCCGCCATGTTGCCCGTCGTCGCCATGACCGCCGTCTTTAACGCCATTCTGGTCGGCGCCCTCTACCTGCCCATCCAGAAGGCCCTGAAGCTCAACTAACCCACAGTGCCCCATCGGTAAAGACTGTCCCAAACAACTAGCTCTTGGGAACGTTCTTAAACGACTAGTCATTAAAGAACGTCCATTACAGTCGAAATTGTCAGCCCGGGACCGTCTCGGGCTACGATTGAGGCGCGCCCAGAACGGGCCGCCGACCGGGCGCCCGCGCACGGCCGAACGTCCCTGCCCCCGAGAGGGCCCGTTGGGTGCTGCCGGCGCGGGACGCGCCGCCCCCGACGGCTGATAGGAAAGTGCCGGGCAGGTGCCGCGGCTGGTAATGTGAGTGCCGAGGGGGAGGCCATCCGGTCGAACGACTACCGGAAGGATACCACCGTGAAAGCGCCATCCACCAGGCCCGCGGCCGTGCTCGGCCTGGACGTCGGCAAGTCATCGCACTGGGCCTGCCTGATCGACCGCGACGGGGAGGTGCTGGCCAGCGCCCCCGTCCGCAACAGGGAGGCCGAGCTCGACGCGCTGTTCGCCTCCGCGCCCGCCGGCACGCTCGTCGTCGTCGACCAGTTCCGCAACATAGGGTCCCTCGCCGTGAGGCGGGCCCGCGCCGCGGGGCTCGGGGTCGCCCACCTGCCCGGGCTCGCCGCCAGCCGCGCCGCGGGCCTGTTCGCCGGCGAGGCCAAGACCGACGAGCGCGACGCCGCGGTGATCGCGCGGACCGCCCTGGGCGTGCCGGACTCCCTGTCGGGGGTCCCGGGCCGCGGCGAGGCCCTCGAGGCCGCCCGCGCCCTCTCGTCGCAGCGCGACCACGTCGTCGCCTGCGCGACCAGGGACAAGAACCGCCTGCGCGCGGTGCTGCTCGAGGCCGAGACGGCGGCGCTGCTCGAGGGCGACGAGACCTACGCGTGCCTGCTCACCGTGCCCGGCATCGGCCCGAGGACCGCGGCGCAGCTCGCGGTGTCGGTCGACATCGGGAGGTTCCCGGACCACGACCACCTGGCCTCGTACTGCGGCATAGCCCCGAGGGTGAGGAGCTCCGGCACGTCGGTGAGGTCGGTCAGGGCGTCCAGGCGGGGCGACGCGAGGCTCAAGTCCCTGCTGATCTTCTCGTGCAACAGCCTGGTGAGGTCGTCGGGGCGCTACGGCGAGTACTACCGGGCCTGCAGGGCGCGGGGCATGGGGCACGGGCGGGCGCTCAAGGCCGTCGCGAGGAAGCGGCTCAGGGCGATATACGCCGTGATGCGCGACCGGGTGCCCTACCGGGAGTAGCCCCGACGGTTGACAAAACTATAGGAACACCCAATGACTATGAAAGGTATCCATGGAAACGATCATCAACGTCGACGATGTCTCGTTCTCCTATGGCACGCAGACCGAGCAGGCGCTTAGCCACATCTCGCTCAGCGTGAACAAGGGAGATTTCATCGGCATCATCGGGCCCTCGGGCGCCGGAAAGTCCACGCTTGCCGCCTGCCTGTCGGGCGCCGTGCCCCACCACTACACCGGCACGTTCTTTGGGTCCGTCATGGTCGACGGTCACGACACCTGCGAAGTCTCGCTCACCGACGTGTCGCAAATCGTCGGCAGTGTGCTGCAAGACATCGACACGCAGATGGTCGCCTCCGTGGTTGAGGATGAGATGCTCTTTGGCCTCGAGAACTTTGGCGTGCCGCACGACCAGATTGAGCAGCGCGTCACCGAAACCCTCGAGACCGTCGGCATCAGCGACCTGCGCGACCGCGAGATCGCCACCCTCTCGGGCGGACAGAAGCAAAAGGTAGCCATCGCTGCCATCCTCGCTATGCGTCCGCGCGTCTTGGTTCTCGACGAGCCCACCGCGGCACTCGACCCCGCCAGCTCCACGTTGGTCTTCGAGACGCTACGTGAGGCAAACCGCGCACTTGGAATCACCATCGTCGTCGTTGAGCAAAAGGTCGCCCTGCTCTCGGAGTACTGCAACCGCGTGCTCGTGCTCAACCAGGGCGAAATCGCGCTGCAGGGCGAGCCACACGAGGTCTTCGCGCATACCGACGAGCTCCGTGCCATCGGCGTCGACTGCCCTCGCGTCACGCGTATCTTCAATAGCCTCCAGGCCGATGGCCTGGTAAGCGGTACCCCTTGCTTGGATGTCGATGAGGCCGAGCGCCTGATTTCGGGCATCGTCGACCCCGCACACGCAAGCAGCGACATTCAGGCACCCGCCGGCTCACCGCACGCACCGTCGTTGCGCCCGCACGCCAAGGACGCCGAGCCCGTGCTCACCTTCGATCATGTTGAGTTTGCCTATCCCAATGGCGGCGCCGCCGTCCACGACCTCAACCTGACCCTCTATCCCGGCGAGCTCGTGGGCATCGTCGGCCAAAACGGTGCCGGCAAGACCACGCTCACCAAGCTGCTCACAGGCCTGCTTAAGCCCGCCTCAGGCAGCGTGCGCGTTACGGGGCTGGACACCGCAGCCGTTCCCACGAGCCGCATCGCCCGCGAAGTCGCAACCCTCTTCCAAAACCCCGACCGCCAGATCTGCAAGGATACCGTACTCGACGAGGTCGCTTTTGGCCTGGAGCTTGCCGGCATCGACCGTGCCGAGGCTCTGCGTCGCGCTCGACTCGTTATCGACCGCTTTGGCCTGCCTGCCGATGAGGCACCTTTCTCGCTTTCGCGCGGCCAGCGACAAATGGTGGCGCTTGCCTCCGTCGTAGTTGTTGAGCCCAAGATCGTCGTGCTCGACGAGCCCACGAGCGGCCTTGATTACCGCGAGTGCATGACCGTCATGGAAACGGTGCGCACCATGGCCGAGCGCGGCTGCGCCGTTATCATGGTCTGCCACGATATGGAAGTTGTTTCCGACTTTGCCGAGCGTATCGTAGTAATGGCCGACGGTCGCATCCTCGACCGCGGCCGCACGCACGAGCTATTCTCGAACATCGATCTCATGCGGCGTGCCTACGTGGAGCCTCCCCAGGTTATTGAACTCTCGCGCCGTCTGGCATCTTCCGTCTCGCCCGCTTTTGCGCAGGTGAGCGAGGTCAGCGATGTCGTTCGCATTACCAAGGAGATGGTCCGCCGTGGTTAACGTCATCGACTACATGCCGGGCGATACGCTGCTGCATCGCCTGAACCCCGTCGTCAAACTGGGCCTCGCCGCCGCCATCATCGTCGGCATCTTCTTGTCCGACACCTACGTGGCGCTGCTGGGCTTTTTGGTGCTCACCCTTGCGCTGGGCGCCTATGCCGGTGTCGTCGACCGTCTGTTCTCGCTGCTCAAGTTGCTGATTCCGCTCGCGCTTATCATGCTGGTGCTCCAGCTGGCCTTTATGCGCGATGGCAACGTTGTGTGGGGCTTTATCACCGACACGGGCCTCATCACAGGATCGAAGGCCTGTCTGCGCCTGCTGGGTGTGGCGTTACCGCTCATCCTCATGCTCATGGTGACCAAGCTCAACGACCTTGCCAACGCCTGCGTCGAGGTGCTGCACGTGCCGTATCGCTATGCCTTCACCTTTACCACGGCGCTACGCTTTGTGCCGGTGTTTGGTCAGGAGATGAACGCCATCATGGAAGCGCAGACCACGCGCGGCGTCGAGTACGACACCAAGAACCCTATCAAGAAGCTTAAGCTCATGTTGCCACTGTGTGTGCCGCTGCTCATCTCGAGCGTGGGCAAGACCGATGCCACGGCCTTGGCGGCAGAACAGCGCGGCTTCTATCTGCGCACGCGCGCCAGCTCGTACAAGCGCTACCCCATCAAGGGCCTGGACATCGCCGTACTCATCGTCAGCATCGCCCTCATCGCCATCGGCTTCCTGTTCTAGTTCGCCACCGGCAGCAACCGCCCAACGCAAAAGGCCTCGGCTCGCACCAAACGAGCCGAGGCCTTTATTGTTTCACCAGATAAAACCTACCAAAATAAACCTGTCCCTTTTTGACGGGTCGGAAGCTAGAGGCGGTAGGGGACGCCGCTGCGGATGATGGATTCGCGCACCAGGACATCCATAGCATCGAGGGTGATCTCGGGCATCTCTCGATACTTCTGCAGCACCGATAGCTCGGTGCAGGCCAGAATGACACGGTCGCAGCCGCTACGGGCGAACTCCCACATCACGCGGTCGAACTTATCCATATCGGGCTCACGTCCGGCTTTCACATCATCGTAGATAAGCGACATCACATCGTTCTGACGTTTCTCGCTGGGATAGACGACCTCAACACCCGCAGCCTCGCATTCGCGGCCGTAGACGCCCGCGCCCACGGTTCCGTCGGTGCCCATGATGCCAATCTTGCGCACCAGCTCGGCCGGCATGCTCAGGTTGGGGTCGAACTCGCACTCCCCCATCACCGCGCCCGCAAGGGCATAGCGCACCGACTCACGCGGCATGTGGATAATCGGCACCTTCGTAAACGACTGGATCTGGTCGTAGAAGTAGTGTGACGTGTTGCAGGGAATGGCAATGTGCGCACAGCCCAGCGACTCGAGTGCCTGGGCACACTCTTTCATGGTCGCCAGCAGCTTGGCGTGCTCGCCAGTCTTAATGGCCAGCGTGCGGTCGGGCATGGTCGACTTGGAGAGCACCACCATGTCGATATGATCCTGATCGCAGGCAGCAGCCGTATGACGCACTACCTGGTCGTAGTAATACGACGTGGCCTCGGCGCCCATGCCGCCGATAACTCCCAGCTTTTCCATCGCCGCCTCCTTGGTGACGCTTGCGCAATTGCGCGTATCATACCCGCGCCCGCCCGATGTAAACCGGACGGGCGCCGCACTCATCTACTTGTAATACGTCTTGAACAGCTTAAAGTGGCGCAGCTTGGTGTGCCACATGCGCAGCCAGCGGTTAAAGACAAAGTCGCCCTTCATAAACGAAGGGTCGGCGCCCTTGCCTTCCTTGTCCAGGCGATGCACCTTAGCGCGCAGCTCGGGATCCTTGACGTACTTGTCGACGACGCCCATGGGGACGACCATCCACAGCGCCTCGTCCTGCGCCGTCACAAACTCCGGCTCAAACGGACGGTTGAACACATACTCGTCCACCACATACTTGGCAACGTTAAAGCCGCTGTTAGTGACGTAGTAGTTGCTGCGACCTTGGCGCGTGTTGAAATCGAAGAACTTAAACGAGCCGTCGCGCTCGTCGTACTTAACGTCAAAGTTGGAATAGCCCACAAAGTGAAGGTCCTCGAGCAACTTGCGCACGCCGCCCATGAGCTCGTCATTGGGCTCGGTGATGATACAGGCGTGGTTGCCGACACCGTGAGGCTGATGCTCCTCGAGCAGCACGTGACCCAGGCACATCATGCGCACCTTGCCGTTGCGGTCGGAATAACTGGTGAGCACGCGCATGCACTCGTCATTGCCGGGCACGCGATCCTGCAAGATCAGGTCGTCGGTGTAGCCGCTGGCATACGAGTCGCGAATGACCTG
Organism: uncultured Collinsella sp.; assembly: GCA_958350755.1. Classification (GTDB taxonomy): domain Bacteria; phylum Actinomycetota; class Coriobacteriia; order Coriobacteriales; family Coriobacteriaceae; genus Collinsella. Next base: position 50,180 of record CATWID010000009.1, on the reverse strand, counting down.
TTCCAGCTCGGCACGGTCGGCAATCTCATAGGCCTTTTTCTGGCCCTCGAACTCGTGCTGCCACCACATGATGCCGTCAGAAGGCTTCAGGATCATCGGGTAGGGGAAGTCAATCTGGTCGAGCACTTCGGCAGGTGCCTCGCCTTGGGCGTTCAGCATCGCCATGGTGAAGGTAAAGGTATGCGGATAGGGCACGCCGTGCTTCTCGCACAGCTCGTAGAAGATCTCCTTCTTCTGACATTGCTCAAGCATGCTGTAGGGAGCGTAAGGCGCGACGATGTTATCCGCCAACTCATGGGCATCCTTGGCCTGAGCCACGAGGGCAACATAGTTATCGCCACAGCCCACAAGAACAATCGTCTTATCGGCATGCGCTTGGGCAATGCCGTTGACGGTCCTGAGCATCACGGGCATGGTATCGATATCCACGTTGGGCGTGTAGTCGATAATCTGGCTGCGGTACGCGGGACCCGTCTGGTACTTGCCAAAGACCAGGCTCTTGACCTGGTACTCCTCGTAGAAGGCGCGCGCCACCGAATAGGCGTTGATGTCGCCACCGAGCAGCACGGGAATGAACTCGCGCTCTGTAAACTGCAATGCCATGGAAACTTCCTATCATGAACTGCCCACACAACGGGCGGTCTTTGCGCAACTGATTTATTCTAGCGTGCCAAACCGCCGGCGCCCAAAGCTCCACCGTATCTATGGCAATCAGCGCAATTATCCAGCATGAAATCCGCCCTCGCCGTAATGGGACCCTGTAGTTGCAAAACCCCACATGAGGCGACTTTTGATAAAAAAACCCTCTCGACAGGGTTCCGTAACGTTAAAGTTGAACTCTATGGTTTCTCAACAATTCATCATAACTGCAGGTCAAAGCCAAAGCCTCAAGTTCAACTTGACCCTTTGGAACCTTTAAGGTTCAAGTTGAGGTCGAAAGCAGTAGTAGAATACCGTTCGAACCATAACCTACGATTGATTGCAGAGGGACTGGATGCAGCATTCGAATCATCGCACCGCAGCGCTCATTGCGTCGAAGCCGGCTCGTATCATCACGAGCGCCGCACTCGCCGTTGCGCTGACGGCCACGCCGATGCTCTCCCCCGTTGCGGCGTATGCCGCCTCGCAGGCAACGCAGGACCAGCTTTCCGCAGCCCAGCAGAAGATCGAAGCCGCCACGAGCGCCTACAACGACGCCCGCACCAAACTCGATGACCTGCAAAAGCAGATTGACTCCAATGAGGCAAGCATCGAGGAAATCGAGGCTAAACTTCCCGAGCAGCAGGCCAAGGCAAGCTCCGCCATGCGCGATCTGTACAAGTATCAGAAAGGCACCAATCCCATCGTGAGCTTCCTGGTCAATGCGCAGAGCCTGGGTGAGTTCATCACGACCTGCAAATACACCAACCAGATCACGAGCTCGAGCGTCGACGAGATCGAAGAGCTCAATAATATGCAAACCGAACTCGAGCAGAACAAGGCCGAGCTCCAGCAGGCCAAGTCTCAGCTTGAGGCAGAGCAGAAAAACGCCGAGGATGCGCTGGCGCAGGCCCAGCAGCTCCGCAGCGAGGCACAGGCAAAAGCCGAGCAGGAAAATGCCGCCGAGCTTGCCAAGCTTGAGGCCGATAAGGCCGCTGCCGCCGAGAAGCTCTCGGGCGAGGGCGTAAGCGGCGGCAATTCCAGCAGCCAGGCCACCAACACCAACACCACCATAGACACCACGGTGAACAACTCCAATACCGGTAGTTCCGATTACGATTCGTTCATTAACGAGTGGACGAGCCGCATCGACAATTATCTCGCCGGCTCCCCCATGGCAGGCCAGGGCTATAACTTTGCCGTCGCCGCTTGGAATACCGGTGTCGACCCCCGTTGGTCCCCCGCCATCGCCTGCATCGAGAGCACCAAGGGTGCTTATTGCGCCAATTCTTACAACGCCTGGGGCTGGAGTGCCCGTGGCGGCGGTTGGCGCAGCTTTGGCAGCTGGAGCGAGGGCATCTCCGCTCACGTTGCCTATCTGGGCGCCAACTACGGCTCCACCCTTACCCCGGCAGCGGCCAAAAAGTACTGCCCGCCCACGTGGCAGGACTGGTACAACAAGGTCGCCGGCCAGATGAACCGTATTTAAGTGCAACTGCAAAGGGGCCCCAAACGGGACCCCTTTTCTTTGGCCTTGCTAGACCAGAATTGGCATGCAGGCATAAGTGAGTGTTGGAAAAGTCGCTTGAGACTGAAACCCCTTCCGAAGGCAAGATGATCCCACCACAACGCTATGGCGCGAGCGTGTCAACGGGAGCAACGATGATGCCATCGGGCGTTGTATGAACCGGCATGCCGAACCCAATGATGATGAGTTTTGCCACAGGCGGCCTCTCGCCACGCTCGACCAGCTTTCGCTCCAGCCGAAGCAGATTTGCGGATGCCTCGGGGATTTGAGGGCTTCCAAGCTTCACCTCCACGGCAATCCAAGTTCCATCGCGCCTGTGGATAACTGCGTCAACCTCGAGATCGTCGGCATCGTGGTAATGGGACACCAACGAGTCATTTGCGGCGGCGTAAACCTTGAGGTCGTGCAGGACGAGGGATTCGAAAAGCAACCCCAGTGTCTTCGGGTCAGATGCCAACGACTCCGGATTTGCTCCGAGCAGCGCAACGGCAAGCGAAGGATCGGCGAGATGCCTCTTCGCCCCCTGCCGCAGCTTCACCGGAGACCTGAGCGCTGGATGCCAAGCGGGGATATCGTCGACGATATTGATTCGTCTCAGGGCGTCCATGTATCTGGAGACCGAGTTCTTCGAAACGCCGGTACCGATATCTTTGTCAATAGACTTTGAGCCAGCAAGCGTCGACTCATTCCGCGCTAGCGATGCCAAAAGAGACCTGACCTTGACCGGATCGCGCTTAACGCCATCAGTTCTAGAAACATCCGATTCGCATACGCCATCAACATAGGCAGCGGCTATCTGCATGGCATCGTCAGTCGTTTTCCCCATCGCCTGAGGCCAACCGCCACGACACAGCAAATCGGCGATTCCGGCGATGCCGGAGATTGACCCGACAGCCTGCTTGGCAGGGTAACCGGAAAGAAGCGTTCCAATCGACACCGCGCCAGAAGAAACGCCAAGCTCGAACATCGTCATGGTGTCCATTCGCAACCTAACTATTCGCCCAACGCCGTTATGCATCGGCCGCATCGAATCCCGAGGCGTTGCCGAACCCGTAAGAATAAACTGACCGGATCCTCCCCTCCTTGCATCGCACTCGAAACGCACGGCATCCCACAGCTTCGGCTCTTCCTGCCATTCATCGATGAGCCTGGGAGATCGCCCTGCTAATGCTTGCGCCGGATCGATCCGTGCCAGCTGGAGAGCGGAATAATTTCCAGCCGGATCGGAAAGAGACAAGGATGAATTAGCAAAACGACTAGCCGAAGTGGTCTTTCCGCACCACTTTGGACCCTGAATAAGGACCGCACCGAAGATATTGAGATTACGGCTGATTGCCTTATCGATGCATCTATCTACATACCTATCCACACAGCCTCCTTCTTGACTTACCAATATTATGTATTTTACCAGCTGCGTGGTGACGATTGACGGAAATTTGTGGTGAGGATTGACGGCGAATTATGGTGACAGTTGACGGAATTCTGTGGTGATAATTGACGGCGCTTCGAAGCACGGAGCAATTTAACCGTCACAACACCTATGGCGATGGGCACTCGCCCCGCCCACGAGGCAGGACTGGTACAACAAGGTTGCAACCAGATGAACCGCATTTAAGCGCTACTGCAAAGGGCCCCAATCGGGGCCCTTTGCAGTAGCGGTACATTGCATTAAGCGACTATGCCGGTTGCGTTGCCGACGGCAATAATCACGATCATGATGACGCACATAATTCCCAGCGCCTTAAGCCACAGCGTGACAAACTCACGGCCCCGATAACGATCAAGCACGGGAAAGCGGCGCCGAAGCCTGCGGCGGTCGAGCACGCCAAACGAGATGAGCACCACCATGCCATCGACCATAAGAAAATACTCAAGGGCCAAAAACCACGTTGGATAGCTGCGGTTGGCTCCCGTGGGCTGGAATACGGCAAAATGGCTTCCGACCAGTAGCAGCAAGGTTGCCGCATAGATCATGCCGTTCCATATACGCCCAATGGGTTCCGGGATCCGTGAAAGCAGGCTCTTGCGGCGAGGAGCCACCGAAGAGACTTCCTTGGGCCGCCGCCCGAAAGACGGCGCCATTTGCGGAGCAGCCTGCGCCATTGAAGGCGCCGTCGTGCTATTCGAGCCAGGCTCAGGCAGACACAGCCCGTATGCCGCGCGCGCAGCGTGTCCGAGCGCCTCGGCACTTCCAAAGCGCTTGGCCGGATCGAGCGCCATGGCCATGCAAATGACATCAGCCAGCGCCACGGGGACGTCGCACGCCTCGCATTGCTCGCGCATATTCTGACCCGGCTTAGGGTCAGCCCCCGTCAGACAAAAGAACAGAAGCGCGCCGAGCGCATAGACATCGCTGCGCACGCTCGTCTGCCCAAAACCATATTGCTCGGGTGGCGCATAGGGTCGCGTTCCAAACTTAACCGTGTCGGCATCGGCCCCGTCACGCCACACCCGCGCGATTCCCAGGTCGATAATCACCAGCGACGAGAAGGTCATGCCGGTATCTGCCGTATAACTGACACCCGAAACGATAATGTTCGAGGGTTTCAAATCACGATGAATCACCGGCACCGGATGCTCTCCGGCCGCCGCAAAGCCGGCATGGAGCTCATCGGCTGCATCACAAAGGGCGCCAAACAGCTCGCAAGCATAATCGGGTGTCGCGCCCAAACGTCCCACCAGGGCCTCAAGCGTCTCGCCTTCGATATATTCCATGACCACGCAAAGCTCGTCGCCCACACGGTGGCAATCGACGATTCGGGGCAAGTGCTCAAAACGACGACCGGCGCGCTGGGCCGCAAACAGGCGCTCATATGCTCCGCCAATCTGCGCCGAAGCATCGATGCGCTTGCGGACAAAGGGACCGAGAGACCCGCCACCAGAGCCCTCAAAATAGACGAGTTCGGTCGTCTCGACATCCGAGAGCTTGAGCACGCGCTCCACACGATAGCTGTCATCGCGGTTGAGCGACGCCAAATGATCGACAAGTGAAGCAGTCAGCTCGTCATCGGAATATGTTGGGCTCTGAGTATCCATAGCGTCCATCATAACGCAGGGTGCGGACACCCCATGTTGTCCGCACCCCGTTCGTTTGCATGGTTGTTCTGGTGACACAACCGGCTCAGCCATCGGCCACTAACTCACCGTTTCCTCGCCAAAGCGATACAGTTCCTCGTTTACCTTTTGCAGGCTGCAGCCGCGATCGATACAAAAGATGACAATCGCATCGCGACGGTCCTTACAGTTGAGGACGCTTACCCCGGCGGCTGTCAGAGCGCGGTTGGTCTCCTTGAGCGTCAACGCCATCGCAAAGGCAATCTGCAGCACCTTATTACGGCTTGGGTGGCGCGCACCGGTAAAAATCTGATAACCAAAGGTCTCGTTGAGGTCGGCCATGCGCACCACGCGCGAACGCTCTAAGCCCTTTTCCTGCAGCAGCTGCTTAAGGTAGTCCGAAAGCGACGGGGCGGCAAAGTCGTGTTCTTTGATATAGCCATCGATGTTTGGCGCGTCGAGGAGCTCATTGAGCAACTCGTCAGTCAGCTTTTTATCGGGCATACGGCTTCACCTCCCATACGGCGCAACGGTAGCGACATGCTAGGCCAGCACCCAGCTTGCAGTGGCAGACTTATCAAACATGTTGGCAAAATACAGTGCCTTCTTGATATCGCCATCAAAGTAGATATTGCCCGCCACGGAGCCACCGGCGGCAAGGGTACCAGGCTGCAGCTCATCGGAGCCCTCGCTGTAGTAACCCTGATTCTGTTGAGCGCCGTTGGCGTCCTCGCCCTTCCAGTCGTAAATATTGTAATCTGCGCCCTCATCGCCATTGTTGACGTACGTGACGTGAATACCCGTCATGGTCGAACCGTCAAAATTTGTGAGACCGGGCTGGACGGAATCGACGACGACGGAAAGGCCAGCAGTCGTGGTCACCGTCGTGCCAACAGCCAGGTCAGTCGTAGGCTGCTCTTCCTTCTTCGCCTCTTCCTTCTTGTCGCCATCGCCAGCGTCCTCGGTGACGGTCGCCTTATCGCTACCGCAACCGGCAAGAAGACCGGCAGCCCCCAAGGCGACGGTGGCGAATGCGCCCAGTGCAGCGCGACGGCTCAGCAGCACTTCGTTTTCGAGCTTTTTCATCATGCATCCTTCCTACGATCCGGCTACCGCGCCGGCACACAGCACATCGTAGGAAGGATTGAACTTGAATTCATTAGCTGTGAGCTAAGGTTGCGGTAAACGGCCCATGCAGTTATCCAAACGCCGAGCAAACGCACTTTGCGCGACCGTCCGCTGGCAGTACATCAACCCACCGTGACGGATTCCCCGGTAAAGGTGCTAATGAGCAGCAGGATAAAGAACGCCAGGTAACTGATGCTCAGCAGATAGGCAATAACCAAAAAGATGGTCCATCCAACATTGCTCTTGCCTTCGGCACGACGCTGTTCGCGAGAACGACACAGCCAGATCGTCACGCCAATGGCCACAATCAACAGCACGAGTGCCGCTGCTGCCAACCCGGCAAGCGCAAACATCACGCCAATGCTCACGGCAATAACCGGAAGCAATAACAAGCCGCATCCACACCCACCGGGACTATAAACGGCAGATTGTCGGCGTCGCCCCATCGTCACTCCAACCTCAACATCTTTGAACACTACAATGCTATAGCCTGCTGAACAGGGACGATCTTATCCAGTTCCGGTTCGATGCGCCTCTTCTCCGCCTCGAGATCAAACGCTATCTGGGCGCGCAGCCAATAACCATCCGTCAGGCCAAAGTAGCGGCAAAGGCGAAGGTCGGTGTCGGCCGTCACGCGACGCCTTCCCAAGATAATCTGCCCAATGCGCTGGGCCGGAATCCCGGTCTCCTTAGCAAGGCGATATTGCGAAATGCCCATGGGGACAAGAAAATCCTCTTTGAGAAGCTCACCAGGAGTCACCGGCGGCAGCAAATCGGACGCAGTCTCATCACTTGTGATAATCGACGATTTCGACATTCCAAGCCATCCCCTGTCTCCACTCAAAACAGACCCGATAGCGCTCGTTAACACGGATGCTATATTGACCGGCACGATCGCCCTTCAAAGCTTCCAGGCGGTTGCCCGGCGGAACGCGAAGATCATCAAGCGAAGCACAAACCTGCAGTTGGCGAATCTTCCTCAACGCAACACGCTCAAAGGGCACGAACCTCCTGACCCGCGCACCCATCGCAAAACGTTCGGTATCCTCATCTTTGTACGATGCAATCATAGTATCGCCTTACGTTAATAACGTCAAACGTTTCTATAGACTTACATCTCTATTATAGCGTACATCTGTTCGTATTTTCGAGAAGATGCGTCCCCGTCGACTAGCCAAGCAAAAGCAATCGTTTGTAGACATCGAGACCTTTGAGCAGGATTTCCTCATCAAAGAGCATGGTATCAGTATGCAGGGCGCTCGTGGCATAGGCCGGACAACCATCCGAATCGATCGGGTTGTCCAGGCACTCCGGCATACCCGTGCCCAACAGGAAGAAAACGCCCGGCAAATGACGCTGATAGAAGGCAAAGTCCTCGGCAATTAACAGCGGCTCATCCACAAGCTGCAGCTCGGGCAAGACAGGCAAGACGCTGGCAAACAGCTCGGGGTCGTTATCAACTGGCGGATACCCTTCAGCAAAGTCAAGATCGTACGTACAGCCTGTTGCGGCGCAGGCCTCGTCCAACACGCGGCGCACGCCCTCGCGCGCACGGTCGAACATACCGTCCGTAAATACGCGGAGGCTGCCAGCCACATGGGCCTCCCCCGCCACCGCATTGCAGACGGTGCCGGCCTGCAGCAGGCCGAACTTACCAATGCAGGGCTCGTCGACACCCAACTCGTCCATGAGCTCGCGCTCGGAAACCAAGAACTTGGCAGCCGCCAGCGCCGCATCGTGCGACTCCTCGACCGGAACGCCATAGGTCTTAGCGATATGGATGCTCGTGCCATGGATATGAATGTGTGTCTCACTCGAACGCGCCAGCAACGGACCGGAGCAGCTCGCCAACGTGCCGGCGGGCAGATCGGGCCACACGTGGAAGCCGAAGATGCGATCCACCCCGTAGCGCTCGAACACGCCGCTCTCGCACACCGTCTTGGCACCACCAGTCGTCTCCTCGGCCGGCTGAAACACAAAGAGCACATTGCGCTTAATGGCGCCCGGCTGCTCACGGATCGTACGGTCGACAAAGGTTGCCGCCGAAAGCGCCATGGCCATGTGTCCATCGTGCCCGCAAGCATGCATCTTGCCGGGATGGGTCGAAGCGAACGCTGCCCCCGTTGCCTCGGCAATGGGCAGCGCATCCATATCGGCGCGAATCGCCGTGGCATGCGCGGCGCCAACGCCAGCGTCGAAGAAAGCGCAGACGCAGCCGGGGCACGGATGGGTCACCTCGCAGGTGAGCGGTGCCAACACGCCCTCGATATAGGCGATCGTCTGCGGAAGATCGAAGTCGAGCTCCGGGATCCTGTGCAAGTCGCGGCGGTAGCGACGGAGTTCTTGGAGCTCGGCCATATTGGTTCCTTTCGTAGGTGCGCGTCGGCTGCTATCTATTGTGCCGCAAGATTGCTACACCCTTATTTCCAGCATATCCCTGCATTTTTTAAACGTTATATACGAATACTCTTGTTTGGTAAAGTGCAACGTGGTAGGGTCGTTACCACTTGATAGAGGCGCGGGCACGAAGAACCGCGGGTGAGCCGGCAGGCTTTGACCCCGTGGGGAGGCGAAACCCGCCGAACTGGGCTTTTCGGGCACGAACAACCTGGTGGGCCTGCGGGAAACACCCGCAGGACTGTCTGCAGCAATGCGGGAGCGCTATCCGGACATTGGGTCCACGCTATGCGGATTCGATGCGCAGATGGCGCCGTCTGGATAGCGAGGTTTACGGGACATGGCATTAACCCCCAACGAGGCATATGCGGCCAAGCAGCCGTTTGTGGACAAGAAGACGCTCGAGCATATCGTCGAGCAGTTCCCCACGCCATTTCATCTATATGACGAGGCGGGCATCCGACGCAACATGCAAGAGGTGCGCGACGCCTTCGCATGGAACCCGGGCTTTAAGGAATACTTTGCCGTCAAGGCCAATCCCAACCCGGCGCTCATCTCCATTCTCAACGAATACGGCTGCGGCTGCGATTGCTCGAGCTATACCGAGCTCATGATCGCCCGCTCGCTGGGTATCACGGGACACGACATCATGTTCTCATCCAACGACACGCCGGCAGCGGACTTTGAGCTCGCCGACAAGCTGGGCGCCATCGTCAACTTTGACGACATCAGCCACATCGAGTTCTTTGAGCGCGTCGCAGGCCCCATCCCCAAGACGGTCAGCTGCCGCTTTAATCCGGGCGGTCTGTTCCAGCTCTCCAACGGCATCATGGACAACCCCGGCGACTCCAAATACGGCATGACCACCGAGCAGCTCTTCGAGGCCTTTCGCACGCTCAAGGCCAAGGGCGCCGAAAACTTTGGCATCCACGCATTCCTTGCCAGCAACACCGTCACCAACGACTACTACCCCAAGCTCGCGCGCATCCTCTTTGAGCTTGCCGTGCGCCTGGAGCGCGAGACCGGCGCACACGTCGCCTTTATCAATCTGTCCGGCGGCGTCGGCATCCCCTACCTGCCCGAGCAGCAGGCCAACGATATCCATGCCATCGGCGAAGGAGTGCATGCGGCCTACGACGAGATTCTGGTTCCCGCCGGCATGGGCGATGTGGCAATCTGCACCGAGATGGGCCGCTTTATGATGGGCCCCTACGGCTGCCTGGTCACCAAGGCCATCCACGAGAAGCAAATCTACAAGGACTATATCGGTGTCGACGCAAGCGCCGTCGATCTGATCCGCCCTGCCATGTATGGCGCCTACCACCACATTACGGTGATGGGCCAGCCGGGTGGCTCCGACAAGACCGCGGCGCCTGTCACAAACACGTACGACATTACGGGCAATCTGTGCGAGAACAACGACAAGTTCGCCATCGACCGCGAGCTACCGCGGGTCGACATGGGTGATGTGCTCGTGATCCACGATACCGGCGCGCATGGTTACTCCATGGGCTACAACTACAACGGCCGTCTGCGCTCCGCCGAGGTGCTGCTGCGCCCCGACGGCTCGGCCGACCTTATCCGCCGCGCCGAGCGCCCGGGCGATTATTTTGCCACGCTCGACGTGTTGCCGAGCGGCCGAGAGCTGCTGGCCAAGTCGCGCGCCGAAAGCGCTCGTCGTCGCGCTCAGGACGAGCGCCTGGCCGTCGCCGTCCAATGGAACAAACGCATCCAGATCGCGGAAGCGAAGGAGAAGAACATGGATATCCGCAACCTCGAGGGCTCGATCGTCGCCCTTGTTACGCCGTTTAAAAAGGACGGCAGCGTCGACTTTGACGCACTCGAGCGCCTTATCGATTTCCACCTGCAAAATGGCACCGACGCCATCCTCACCCTGGGCACCACCGGCGAGAGCGCCACGATGACCGATGACGAGGACAACTCCGTCGTCGCCGCCGTGGTCAAGCAGGTTGCAGGCCGCGTCCCCGTCATCGCCGGCTCGGGCTCCAACTCCACGCAAACCATGCTCACCAAGTCGCTCACCTATCAGGGCCTGGGCGCCGACGGCCTGCTGCTCATTACCCCCTACTACAACAAGTCTAATGAAGAGGGCATCTACCAGCACTTTAAGACCGTTGCCGATGCCGTAGATATCCCCTGCATCCTGTACAACATCCCCGGCCGCTGCGGCTGCGGCATCAGCGAGCGCAACGTAGAGCGCTTGGCCGCGCACCCCAACATCATGGGTATTAAGGAAGCCTCGGGCAACGTCGCCTACGCGGCCAAGATCGCCCACCTGCTGTCCGACGACTTCCGTATGTACTCGGGCGAAGACACGCTCACCGTGCCGCTCATGAGCCTGGGCGCCTCGGGCACCATCAGCGTGTGGGCCGATGTTCAGCCGCAGCTCGTGCACGACATGTGCCGCGCCTATCTGGACGGCGACGTGGAGCGCGCCCGCGATATCCAAATTGCCGGCCAGCCGCTCATCAATGCCCTCTTTAGCGAGGTCAACCCCATCCCCGTCAAGGAGGCACTCGCCCAGATGGGCATGATCGAAGCCAACTACCGCATGCCGCTGTGCCCCATGGCCGATAACACGCGCGCCGCACTTACCGATGCTCTGAAGGGAGCTGGTCTGCTTGATTAAGACCGTCATTATGGGAACGGGCCGCATGGGCTCGCTCATCCACACTACCGCCGAGGGCATTGTCAACGCCGCTGGAGAGCCCGTTTTTGATATCGTGGCCCAGATCGGTTTTGACCTGTCCGAGCTCGAGAGCACCCCGGCAGCCGACGTCATCATCGACTTCTCGAACGTCGTGACCTTCGATGCCGTCGTCGCCTATGTCGAGCGCACGGGCGCGGCGTTAGTCTCGGGCACCACAGGCTACACCCCCGAGCAGATGGACCGCCTGCGTGAGCTGGGCCAGAACGCCCGCGTTATGCACTCGGGCAATTACTCCATCGGCATCGCAGCCCTGCGTCATCTGGTAGCACAGGCCACGCGCGAGCTGCCCGGCTTTGACTGCGAAATCGTCGAGACGCACCATAACCAAAAAGTCGATGCCCCCAGCGGCACCGCAAAGCTGCTGCTCGACGCCGTCGTCGAAGCCGAGCCCGAGGCAGGCTACCACCCCGTCTATGGCCGCGAGGGCATGTGCGGAGCGCGCGACCCCAAGGAAATCGGCATGCACTCGCTGCGCGGCGGCACCGTAGCCGGTGTGCACGAGGTGGGTTTCTTTGGCCAGGACGAGGAAGTCACGCTCACCCACCGCGCCACGAGCCGTCAGATCTTTGTCAACGGCGCCCTGGCAGCCGCGCAGAAGCTCGTCGCCCGTGAACCCGGCTTCTATACGTTCGACCAGGTCATGTTTGCCTAACCAGGTATCAACCGAATCCGCCCAAAGGAGAGATAGCAAATGAGCAACGCAGCCGAGATGGATGCACAGGAGATTATCGACTACATCGCCACCGCGCCCAAGAAAACGCCCGTCAAACTGTACGTGCGCGAAAAGCCGGGCATGAAGGTCCAGTGGGGCAATGCGCACGTCTACGGCGGTCGTCGTGGCAAGACCGTCTTTGGTGACTGGGATGAGCTCAAGGTCATCCTCGATGCCAATGCCGACTCCATCGACTACTACGACGTCGAGAATGACTGCCGCAACTCCGCCGTCCCCATGCTCGACCTTAAGGGCATCAATGCCCGCATCGAGCCGGGCGCAATCATCCGCGACCGCGTCGAGATCGGCGACCGCGCCGTCATCATGATGGGCACCATCATCAACATCGGCTCCGTTATCGGCGAGGGCTCTATGATTGATATGGGCGCCGTCCTGGGCGGCCGCGCAACCGTGGGCAAGAACTGCCATATCGGCGCCGGCACCGTACTGGCAGGCGTCGTTGAGCCTGCGAGCGCCACGCCCGTCATCATCGAAGATGATGTCATGATTGGCGCCAACGCCGTGGTCCTGGAGGGCGTGCGCGTGGGCAAGGGTGCTGTCGTTGCCGCCGGCGCCGTATGCGTCGAGGACGTCCCCGCCGGCGCCGTCGTGGCCGGTGTCCCCGCCCGCGTCATCAAGATGCGCGATGAGAAAACCGACAGCAAGACCGGCCTCGAAGAGGGACTACGTCAGCTTTAATAGTTACGCGGTTTTACCAAGAAGGCCGAAGCCCCAAAGGGCTTTGGCCTTTTCGTTACGGTCAATCTACTCGAGCCGCTATCGATTCTCGATGCTGCCGATATTCTTGAGCTCGATGGAGATGAGGCCGTTGGGTTCGTTGACGAACTCGATGTACTCGGAGTTCGAGCCCATCTCGGCCGGAAAGCTGATCTCGATGCCCGTATCGGTACGAATCTTGTGGTTGCGCACGGCCGCGCGTTCGACCTGCTTGCGCTCCACGGGCACACGCTCAGGCACCTTCTCCTCAGTCAGTGCCGCGCGCACGCTCTCCTTGATAACCGGTTCGTCCTCAAAGACCTCATCGACGATATCCCAGGGCGGCAGCTCCTCGTCATCCTCGACTTTCTCGGCGACGGCAGCCTTAACCTTGGCGAGCGCCACGGCCGTATTGGCACCGTGCTCCTCGGCGACTTCCTCGACCACACGCGTCACGGTGTCGATGACCTCCTTGCCTGATACGCCCGTGTCGCACTGCAGCAGGCCATCGGGGATAAGCATACGGTCCTCACCGGCAATCTTGCGCTTCTTGTCCACGTAACCGATCTCCATGGTGCTCGCACGCACGATGGCATAGCTCGGCACCTTTTGCGAGGGGTTCGGCAGAATGGCGTAGTGGCGCGCGATGTCGTTGCGCACCTCTCCCTCCTCGCGGCCCACTTCGTGCATAAAAGCCTGCTTGGAGCCCAGCAGCATCACGGCAAACCAGCGGGCATCCTCATCGTCGTCAAAATCGGCCACGAGCACGTCGGTGGACTCGGCTTTCTCGGCTTTGGTGAGCTCGGAGGAGATAAACTCCGCAATCTGCTGCGACAGGTCCACGAACTCGCGCTCGCCAAAGAAATAGCCCTTGAGCTCGCCGCCAAACGCAGAGTTCTCGGCAAACGTGGCGCGTTTATTGTCGGCCGAGGTACGTGCGCGGCGCAGATGCGTGGTCACGAAGTTGCGCACGGTACGACTCTCGATATCGAGCTCGCGCTGGCTCATAACGTTGACGGCAGAGTCAAAGTCCAGGATATGCAGAATCGCGTGATTGATTTTCATATACGGCATTCCGTTCTAGATCGATTTCGGCACGAACCAGTATAGCGGTCGAGCCCTCCCGAGCGCATCGAAGATTGGTGCATCGGGGACAGGTTGCTTTGCACCAATGGCTAGCGCAGAAGCTCGGACTGCCAAGCCTCGAGCTGTTCTGCCAGACTCTTACCGGCAGTGGACATGTCGATCTGGGGTCGTTTGGGCAGCAGCGCGCATTTAAGGATTGCCACGATGGTCTGCGAGACAAAGCGTCGCGTATCCTTGTCGAAACCTTGCGCAGCCTGGAGCATCACGGGCAGGCTCTCGCGCAGATTCCCAGCGATATCCGCAAACCGCTCAGCACCCGTAGCCTCAAACACGGAGAACAATGCATCTACAAAACGCTCGCGCTCGGCAGGCCCCACTGCAAGCAGCATCTCGCGAATGGAGCCATCAACGTATCGAGCACCGGCGGACAGGCGCTCACAGTACACGAAGTCGCGACCATCAACCACCCAGCTAAAGGGATTGTGCTGCAGCAGGCTGAACTCGGTGCTCTCAACGATGGCATAGTCCTCCTGTGTCTCGAACATCATGCCAAAGATCGACGACCGAGGTAGCGTCTTATCGATGCGGCCGGAAAGATCGGCAAAGGCGTTGCCGTTCAGGAACTCCTCGACGAAGCCAGGACCATCATGGGAATACACCCGTTCGATTCGCTCACGGGCGACATCGGAGCACATCGCCGCACCGTACACCGCAAGGTTTCCACCCTTGGAATGACCTCCGCACAAAAGCGGCCCGTCAATCGCGTCCGCCGCCTCGTCTACATAACGCGCCGCGGATTCCTGGGCCGGCACAGGACACCGGAACGCCATGTTAAAGTCCTCTTTCCAGCCCACAATCGTACTGTCGGTCCCCCGGAAGGAAAGATAGCTAAACCCCGCCGGAAACCGGAACGCCATGGCTGCAAACTGCTCTGTCGCTACCACATCGCTCACGGCACGATAACCGCAAACGTGCACGCCACGGTAGCGAGGGCTTGCTGCCACGGCCTCCAACAAGGCCCTGCTCCCCTCCGGATCCCACAGGTCGCCAATCATGTCCCGGTAGCACTCGGCACGCAGCAGCTCGCGTACGTCTAGGCCCTGCCAGTTCGTCAGCTCCGCCATATCACCCGGCAAACGCAAATAGGACAGCCACGCAAAGACCAGGCTATCCACCGCACAGAACGGCTGCTCCTCAAACGAATCAAACGTCGTCTGGGCATAGGTCAAAAAATTAGAGGAATCCGACATGGCCCTCCCATCAACTATGGTGCATTGGGGTCAGGTTACTTTGCATCAAAAAGGCGCCCGGGCCGCGTGGACCCGGACGCCTTCATTGTAGCTTTTCGCTCTAGCGAGCTTGATTTAGCAGGAGAAGTCGATTTAGCAGGAGAAGTCGACGCTGTCGATGATGTCCTTGAGGGCCTTTGCAGAGGCGGTGAGCTCATGCTGCTCGTCATCGTTCAGCGGCACGGGGACGCGGCAGACAACGCCGTCGCGGCCAACGACGGTCGGCATGGAGATGGCAAGATCGGACAGGCCATACTCGCCCACCATGAGCGAGGAGACGGGCAGAACGGTCTGCTCGTCACGCATGACGGCGGTGCAGATGCGCTTGACGGCCATGGCGACGCCATAGTAGGTGGCGTGCTTCTTCTCGATGATGGTGTAGGCGGAGTTCTTGACGTCCTCGGCGATGCGCTTCTCGGCAGCCTCATGCTCCAGATGACCGTGAAGCTCGCAGAAGGTGTTCAGCGGAACGCCGGCAACCTGGGCGCTGGACCAAGCAACGAACTCGGAGTCGCCGTGCTCACCCATGACATAGGCCTGGACATCGCGCGGGTCGACCTCAACGTGGGCACCAAGCATCTGCTGCAGACGACCGGTGTCGAGCACGGTACCGGAGCCGATGACATGGCCCTCGGGCAGGCCGGACATCTTGATGGCGGCATAGGTCAGAACATCGACCGGGTTGGAGACGATGAGCAGAATGCCGTCGAAGCCGGACTTCTTAATCTCGGGGATAATGGACTTAAAGATGTTGACGTTCTTGTTGACCAGGTCCAAGCGGGTCTCACCGGGCTTCTGGGCAGCGCCAGCGGTGACGACGATCATGGCGGCGTCGGCGACATCGGAATAATCGCCGGCGTAGATCTTCATCGGCTCGGCAAACGTCATGCCGTGCGCGATATCCAGAGCCTCACCCTCGGCGCGGTTCTTGTCCACGTCGATGAGGACCATCTCGGAGAACAGACCGCTCTGCATCAGCGCGAACGCCGAAGACGAACCGACGAAACCGCAGCCGACAATAGCGACCTTCTTCTCGTTAACCATTAGAAACTCCCATCTCTCTCCACAAGCAAGCCGCCCGGGAACGACCCGAGCGGCTTGCCGTAATCCCAATACATCCAATCGGGACTTTGATTATGCTCCTATTCGCAGCCAAAAATCGACCGTTTACCGAAATTGTTTGCAGGATTCGTAAAATAACTGCACGAAATCGGTTTCGAGCTATTGACGAGGCGAAATAGCTTTCTAATACAGGCCCGCCTCGCGAATGGCCTCGACAGCCAAAGCAATCTGATCGGGCGGCAGGACCAGCGCCATGCGCACGTGTCCCTCGCCCGAAGGACCAAAGCTCGCGCCCGGCGTCACCACAACGCCGGCCTTCTCCATAAGCTCCTCGCAAAACGCCATGGAATCGGTGCGACCACCGGGAAGCTTGGCCCACACAAACATAGAGCCATGCGCGTTGGGACGCTCCCAGCCCAAGTTCTCAAGACCGTCGCACAGGGCATCACGGCGCTCCTGGTACTTCAGACGCTGCGCCTCGACCTCATCGCGCGGACCGTTCAGACAGGCGATAGCAGCCTTCTGGATCGGGAAGAACATGCCAAAGTCGATCTGGCCGCGCAGTTTGGCAAAGGCAGAGACCACATCCTCGCGGCCGACCAAAAAGCCGATGCGGGCACCAGTGACGTTAAACGACTTGGAGAGCGAGAAAAACTCCACGCCCACCTCGAGCGCACCGGGATACTGCAAGAAGCTGCCGCCCGGCTCACCGTCAAACACGATATCGGAGTATGCATTGTCGTGAACGATGAGCAGGTCGTGCTCGCGGGCAAAAGCGATGATCTCCTCGTAGACCTCGGGCGTGCCCACCGAGCCCACCGGGTTGGCGGGCAGCGACACGATCATATACTTGGCACGATCGGCCACCTCGGGATCGATACCCGCCACATAGGGCAGGTAATTATGCTCGGCGACCAACGGATAGTACTCGAGCTTGGCATCGGCAATCTTGGCACCCGCCTCAAAGACCGGGTAGCACGGATCGGGAACCAGGATGGTGTCACCCGGATCGAGCAGGGCCAGGCCCAAATGGCCCACGCCCTCCTGCGTGCCGTTGCACGACTGCACCATGGACGGTGTAATGCCCGAAACGCCAAAGCGACGCTCATAGTAATCGCATACGGCCTGCTTGAGTTCGGGCAGGTCGCGCAAGGCGTACTTCCACATCTCGGGATCCTGGGCTGCTTGTGTGAGCGCCTCGACCACGTGGCCGTACGGCTTAAAGTCGGGCGTGCCCACGCTCATGTTGTAAATGGTCTTGCCCTGAGCCTTCAGCGCGAGCAGCTTGTTGTTGAGCGAGGCGAAGACCTCCGCGCCAAAGCGGTCGAGACGCTGCGATACCTGCATGGTGCCACCTTCCGATATAAAAAAGCGGCGCTCCGACAAGAGCGCCGCGCGATACGGGCCATCAGATTGCAAAAGTGTAACGCTTGCAACCCCCGTATTGGTTCAATTTAGCCAACCTTAGTCAACTGGATTGAGCGCGTCGATCTGCGCAAGCCACAGACGCGAGCTGGCGTCACTCGGCATACGCCAATCGCCGCGCGGGCTGAGCGTCACCGAACCAACCTTGGGGCCATCGGGCAGGCAGCTGCGCTTAAACTGCTGGGCAAAGAAGCGACGATAGAACGTACGCAGCCACGTGTGGACGGTCTTGGCGTCGTAGACACCCTCGAAACTCTTGAGCGCCATGCGGTAGATCTTGCCCGGCTCAAAGCCAAAACGCAGCAAGTAGTAGAGGAAGTAGTCGTGCAACTCGTACGGGCCCACCAAATCCTCAGTCTTCTGCGCAATCTCGCCGTCGCCCGTGGGCGGCAGAAGCTCGGGGGACACCGGCGTGTCGAGGATATCGAGCAAAACCTCGGCAATACGCCCGCCAAAGACATCAGCCGCATAACGCACCAAGTGACGCACGAGTGTCTTGGGCACGCTCGCGTTGACGGCGTACATGCTCATGTGGTCGCCGTTATAGGTAGCCCAGCCGAGTGCCAACTCCGACAGGTCACCCGTGCCGATGACAAAACCGCCAGCCTGGTTGGCCAGATCCATCAGAATCTGCGTACGCTCGCGGGCCTGGCTGTTCTCGTAGGTCACGTCCTGCACGGTCGGATCGTGCTCAATGTCCTTGAAGTGCTGCTCCACAGCCGCGTGGATCGAAACCTCGCGGAAGCTCACGCCCAGGTCGCGCGCGAGCGACTCGGCGTTGGACTTAGTGCGATGCGTCGTGCCAAAGCCGGGCATGGAGACCGCCGTGATACCCGTGCGCGGCAGCCCCAGTGCATCGAAGGCACGCACCGTCACGAGCAGTGCCAGTGTAGAATCAAGGCCGCCCGAAAGACCGATGACTGCAGCCTTGGTGCCCGTATGGGCCAGGCGGGTCTTGAGGCCGGCGGTCTGCAGGTCGAGGATGGTCTCGCAGCGCTCGGCCAGGTCACCATGGTCGGCCGGTACAAAGGGCGCGCGCGGGAAAACGCGGTCGATATCGCAGGCATCGCGCAGGACAGGCTCTTCGGCCAACACGCCCTCAAACGAAAACTCAACGGCCGTGGCCTCCGGCGCATCGTCCGCGCGCGTCCACGTCGTCGAACGACGGCGCTCGGCAACCAGGCGGTCAAGGTCAACGTCGGCGATGGCCATATCGCAAGTAAGCAGTTTGGTCGCGGCGAGCTTGGAGCCGTTTTCGTAGACGAGGTTCTCGCCCGCAAAGACCATATCGGTCGTGGACTCGCCCTCGCTCGCGTCTGCATACGCATAGGCACAGTACAGGCGCGCGCTCTGATTGGAGATGAGGCTGCGGCGATAGTCTGCCTTACCGATAATCTCGTCCGAAGCCGACGGGTTGAGAATCACCGTCGCACCGGCAAGCGCCATCTCGGTCGAAGGAGGCGCCGGCACCCACAGGTCCTCGCAGACCTCAACGCCCAGCACCAGGTCCTCGGCGCCCTCATCACAGCAACGGTAGACAAGCCCCGAGCCCAGCGGGACCGGACCCTGACCGGCAAATTCAAGCCAAACGGGATCGGTAGGTGCCGGAGCAAACCAACGGCGCTCATAGAACTCGCCATAGTTGGGCAAATACTTCTTGGCCGTGAGGCCCAAAAGCTCGCCCGCGCAGCACACGGCGGCGCAGTTGTAGATATTCTCGGCAACCGCAACGGGAAGACCAATGGTAAAGACAATCGGCAGCTCACGAGTCTCGTCGAGGATATGCACCAGAGCAGCCTCGCAGGCATGCAGCAGTGTGCGGTTATGGAACAGATCGGCCGCGGTATAGCCGGTCAGGTTAAGCTCGGGCAGCACCAGCGCGCGAACGCCACGCTCGGCAGCCTCACGCACGGCAGCCAACGCCACCTCGGCATTGCCCTCGACATCGGCCACGCGAATCCGCGGCGACGCCGCCGCCACACGCAAAAAGCCGTCAGACTGAGAAAGGTGAAGATCCATAAGAATGCTCCCGTGCGTAGACGCCATTCATAACAATTAGCAAGCCTTATTGTAGTTCAACCGCCGGGCGCAACCGCATCCCACCAACTTGGTGAGCTATTGATGAGTTGATGGTATCTGCTAAATGTCACGTACGATTCACATCTGGTGGGTACCCTGATGGCTGCATGAAACGAAGCAGATTTACACCGGGAGGACCCCGTATGACAACCAAGTACACCGACGCGCCGCGCACGCGCGTCATGACACCGGCCGCGCTCAACAACGGCGTGCACGAGAACCATTCCATCGGACAGACCATGGCCATCGCGCCCAAAAAGGGCCTGTTCGACGACATTTCCATTCCCCAAATCATCGCCGGCGCCGCAGCTGCCGCCACGAGCGTCGCGCTTGCCTCCAAGATCGGTATCGCCGGATCGGTGATCGGCGCTGCCGTGAGCTCGGTCATCACCGTTGTGTCCTCGCAGATCTACCGCCACTTTATCTCTGCCAGCGCCGAAGCCCTCAAAGGCACGCACACCGCCGTCGACTACCCCGCCGGCGCCTATGAGCCCGTTGAGTTTGATGCCGAGGAGCACCTGGGCG
The DNA here is from genome assembly GCA_958350755.1 of uncultured Collinsella sp. GTDB lineage: Bacteria > Actinomycetota > Coriobacteriia > Coriobacteriales > Coriobacteriaceae > Collinsella. Next base: position 29,808 of record CATWID010000009.1, on the reverse strand, counting down.
GCGCCGCGACTACGCAGGAGATGCGCCAGATTGCGGGGCGCGCGACCACGGCGCGCGTCGCCCCCAACAGCCTGCGCGCCAAGGCGGCGGCAGAGCGCAGCCAGACGCAAAAGAAGGTCATCGTCTTCTCGATCGCCATCGCCATCGTTGCGGTCATCGCTTGCGCCGGCGCCATCCTTATCACCACTGCCGGTGAGGGCCTGGGCGAGCGCCCCGAGCCAATCCTTTCGTCGCGCACGACCGAGCACGACGTGGATAGCTCAGGTCAATCGCAAGGCCAGCAGGACGACCCGCAGGGCAACTCCGCATCCGCCGACTCGTCCTCGAACACCCCTGATCAATCGCAGGGCGTCGATTCCTCTACGGCCAACAGCGGCACGCAATCCGGCACGACCGACTCAAGCCAAACGACTGACGACTCTCAACCGAGCACGGGCGACCAGGCGAACGGCAATACATCGAGTACGGGATCTACCGACAACGGCAACACCAACAGCTCGAGTGGAACCGCGTCCGGCACGGCATCTGACAGCTCGAGCCAAGGCACGGCATCGGGTAACTAAGCACGTTTGCCTCTCAAAGAGAACCAACCTGTATAACGGGCGCGAACCGGCAACGGTCGCGCCCGTTTGCCTTGGGCGCCGAGGTAGCACGCCCCGTGCGATGGTAAGATGCTTTGGTGTGTAAAGAGGAGATTTGCCATGAGCAAGACAATAGTTAAGCCCACGCTATCGCTGGGCAACCACATCTATCTGTATCGTCTGCTGCGCGATGCAATCGGATGCGGCAAGCAAACGTTTATGACGCAGGTCGAGGAGGCGCTCGCCACCGGCGATATGGCCGCTTATGACCTAGGCTTTGAATCCACGCGCGAGCTGCTCGAGGAGCTCGACGACTGCATTAAGCTGACCGTCTTTAAGGGCGGTCGCCTGTATGCCACCGTCATCGCCAACGAGGCCTGGGATACCGCCCTTGCCAAAGGCGAGGACAAGCCCAAGGCTGCCAAGGGTACCAAGCAGTCCTACAAAAAGAAAAAGCGCGGCGAGAAAGACCTCAAGGCTGTACGCCCCAAGCACGTTAAGCGTCCCGAGCCCGTGGCCGAAGTCGCTCCGGAGCCCGAGCCCGAGACAGAGATCGAAGTCGCTATTGAGGTAGCAGCAGAAGCCGAAACCGAAATCGCCGCCATGACCGATCCCGAAGTCATGTCAGAGCAGGAAGCCGCTGTGGAGCTCAACGAGGCCCCCAAGTCGACAACCGAAGAAGCCGCTAACCAACCCGAGACGTCTGCGTTCCAAAACAGCGATGTCTTTGGCAACGAGGCCGAGGACGATCAGTCCGACGAGCCCGCCGATCAAGGCGCTACCGAGTCGGCGCCGGAGCCCGAGACGCCGCAGCCCGCCATCTCGCTCACGGTTGTCTATGACCCCGAGAACGCCAACGCCGGCATCACCACCATGGCATCCACGCCGGTCGAAGCAAAGCTGCCTGTCGAGGCAGAGGACGCCCCGCAAGCCGATGCCAAAACCGAGACTGAAGACACATCCGTCTCCGTGGAACCGACAGATTCCGCAGTTAAGCCGGAACCGGTGCCTGAGTCTGCACCCGTCATCGAGTCCGCATCCGAACCTGTCTATGACCAGATTCCCGCACCGGCTCCGGTCCCCGCTGCAGCACCGGCCCCCGCACCCGCAGCGCCCGCCATCCCCGAGGACTTCCCCGTCGATTTCACAACCGAGGTCTTCTGCCCCGGCCCGCTTTTGCACCAGCTGTCGACCTATCTCCCCTACGGCGCCGACACGCTCGGCATCGTCGGCGAGTACTACTGGATCGCCCGCGAGCGCGGTACCATCGAGGCCGCGCGAAACCGCGCAAGCTTCCCCCTGCACTACACGCAGGCCGGCGAGCGCCGCGAGGTTGCCGTGCGCATCCGCCGCAACACCGCCGGCGGTCTCGGAGCCGCCTGGACCATCGATAAAGTCGAAGAACCCGAGCAGTAACGACAAACGGCTCAAATCCAAATCAGGATTTGAGCCGTTTTTGCTCATTCGTTTAAATTGCTCATTTGTCGATGCATCGTAACCAACAGCGAGCGAGCCGCAAGTGCCCCAGGTTGCCGTGAAAGAGGAGCGACGCGTACTTTGGTACGCGAGCGACGGTTTGAACGACAAGATGGGGTGCTTGCGGCTCGCGCAGCATCATCTCGTTACGCGGTTTGGTAAAACCGCGTAACAAACCTAGTCACGCGTCAGCTTGCGGTGAATACGATGCGGCTGGGCTGCGTCCTCGCCCAGGCGCTCGATGCGGTTGGCCTGATAGGCCTCGAAGTTGCCCTCGAACCAATACCAGTTGCCCGGATTCTCGTCGGTGCCCTCCCACGCCAGAATGTGCGTGGCGACGCGGTCCAGGAACATACGGTCGTGGCTAATAACCACCGAGCAGCCCGGGAACTCGAGCAGCGCCGCCTCGAGTGAGGACAGCGTCTCGACGTCGAGATCGTTCGTGGGCTCGTCGAGGAGCAGCAGGTTGCCGCCCTGCTTGAGCGTGAGCGCCAGGTTCAGACGGTTGCGCTCGCCACCGGAGAGTACGCCAGCGCGCTTCTGCTGGTCCTGGCCCTTAAAGCCAAAGCTCGCCACATAAGCACGGCTCGGAACCTCGGTCTCGCCGACCATCATGTGGTCCAGGCCGTCCGAGACGACCTCCCACAGGTTCTTATCGGGGTCGATGCCAGAACGGTTCTGATCGACATAGGAGATCTTGACGGTCTCGCCCACCTCGAGCTCGCCCGAAGTCAGCGGCTCCAGGCCCACGATGGTCTTGAACAGCGTGGTCTTACCGACACCGTTGGGGCCGATGACGCCCACGATGCCGTTGCGCGGCAGGGTGAACGAAAGGTCGTCGATGAGCACGCGACCGTCGAATTCCTTGTGCAGGTGATGGGCCTCGAGCACCTTGTTACCCAAACGCGGTCCAACGGGAATGCGGATATCGGTCCAGTCGAGCTTCTGGCTTGCGCGGGCCTCGGCCTCCATCTCCTCGTAGCGAGCCAGACGAGCCTTGTTCTTGGCCTGGCGAGCCTTGGGCGAGCTGCGTACCCACTCGAGCTCGGCCTCCATGCGCTTGGCGAGCTTGGCGTCGCGGTTGCCCTGCGCCTCGATACGGGCGGCCTTGGTCTCCAGATACGTGGAGTAGTTGCCCTTGTAGGGATAAAGGTGACCGCGGTCGACCTCGCAGATCCACTCGGCAACGTTATCCAGGAAGTAGCGATCGTGCGTGACGGCAAGCACCGCGCCCTGGTAGTTGTGAAGGAAGTGCTCGAGCCACAGGATCGACTCAGCGTCTAGGTGGTTTGTGGGCTCGTCAAGCAGCAGCAGGTCGGGAGCCTCGAGCAGCAGCTTGCACAGGGCCACGCGACGGCGCTCGCCGCCGGAAAGCACGTTGACCGGCATGTCGGAATCGGGCAGCTGCAGGGCGTCCATGGCCTGGCCGAGCTTGGAATCGATATCCCAGCCATCGGCGGCATCGATCTCGTCCTGAAGCTTGCCCATCTCGGCCATGAGGGCGTCCATGTCGCAGTCCGGGTCGCACATCTCCTCGCCGATCTTGTTGAAGCGATCGACCTTGGCGATCATGTCGCCAAACGCCATGCGCACGTTCTCGATGACGGTCTTGTCGTCGTCGAGCGGCGGCTCCTGCTGCAGGATACCCACGGTGTAGCCGGGGGTGAGCCTGGCATCGCCGTTGGAGACCTCCTCAATGCCGGCCATAATCTTGAGCAGGGTCGACTTGCCCATGCCGTTGGGGCCCACGACACCGATCTTGGCACCGGGGTAGAAGCTCAGGGTCACGTCGTCAAGGATTACCTTGTCGCCATGGGCCTTGCGAGCCTGATACATCTGGTAGATAAACTCTGCCATTTGCCTGTTTTATCCTTTCTACCTGCTGTTTCCCTATTCTTGATTCGCTTTAGTGGAAACGAAATGAGGAAACCAGCTCTGAAACTTAACGAAAAAGGGGCATGGTTGCCCACACCCCCTAATACTACCTGGGAAAAGTCCCCCTTAACACACTATGAACTGCGTACGCTAGTTTTCCGCAACCTTAACGAGCGGCTCGCTGCGATTTGCGCCACAGCAGATACGAATAGACGTAGGCAGCTCCAGCTGAACCAAACGCCAGAACCGCAATCACCGCGGCGACGACTTCACTCGAAAGCACGCTACCCGCCACGCCCATCACAATCAAACCAACACCCAGCACCATAAAGCAGGCGCCGCCAAAACGCTGCGTACGGCGCCAGTTCTCGGGATCGGCAAGCGCCCAAGGCGTCTTGATACCGAGCGTATAGTTCTGCTTCACACGCGGCAAGTAGTTGCCTACGCCGATGAACAGCAAACCGATAGCACCGGAAATCAGCACGTTGACCGAACCGACCGCCGGCACCACGCCCCAGACCGTAAGCTCACCCAACCAGCTTATGGCACACATTAACAAGGTGAAGGCGATTACGAAGCCCTGATAGAACTTGCCCGAGGTTCGATATGCCTCACCTTTGGGGTCAATGCGTGGCACCACGTAGAACATTGCAAGAAGTGCCAGAGGCAGCACGCCGAGCGCGGAGGCCATCCAGCTAGGGCCCCAACCGTCGACGGCGCCGTTCGCTCCCCAGTGCGTAGGAATCTGTGCAGGCAAGCTCGGCATCACCATAAGGTGCGCCGCGACATTAATAGCGCAGACCACAACAAGCATGGCCCATACACGCGGCGATACCCCCGTGGCGTGTATGCCCTTGTTTTCGTTATTCATCCTCATCACCTTCAGTGTCTGTAAAGCCCATAAACCAGCCAATCAAGTCCTGCATGACGGTGGTGTTTAAGCTGTAAACGATGTTTTGGCCATGGCGCTCGTCGGTCACCAGCCCGGCGTTTTTGAGCGTCGCCAAATGATGGCTCAATGACGGCTTGCTGATGTCAAAATGCTCGGCAAGCTCCCCGGCCGTACAATTGCCCTCGCGCAGCAACTCCAAAATGCGCCGTCGCGTTGGATCGGCAAGCGCCTTAAAACCCTCTCCCGGCATAAGACCTCCTCTCATCATCTCTCATGACGCGCACACTATACTCGATATTTAGATGTTTGTCTAACTGTCTAATCTTGTACTCAAAAAAATAGCCGCCCCCGCGTAATGCGAAGACGGCCACTTCTCACGCCATAAACGTGTTTCGGAGTTGGCTAACCCGCGGCAACGGGTGCCATCTGCTTCATCTTATGCGAATCCCGATCTCATTTCAACAAGCCCCTAGGGCTCAAATGGAATCGTGATAATCCCTATAATGGCGATAGCCCAAACACGATCCGCTTCCCCATCGGAGGACATCTATGACCGAAACCGCAGCCGCAGCTCCCGTCGAGACACGCGACACCAAACTCGAGATCATCATGGGCCGTGAGGCACTCGATAGACTCGCCAACGCCACGGTGCTGGTGCTCGGCTGCGGAGGCGTGGGCTCTAACTGCTGCGAGGCACTTGTCCGCGGCGGCATCGGTCATTTTGTGATTCTGGACAAGGATATCGTCGCGCCCAGCAACATCAATCGACAGGCCATCGCCTTTCACAGCACCGTCGGCAAGCGCAAGGTTGACGTGATGGAAGCCATGATCCACGACATCAATCCCGCCGCCAGCGTTATCAAGCGCACCGAATACCTGCTGAGCGACAACATCGACGAGTTCTTCGCGAGCGTTTCTGAGCAGACGGGTGGCAAGCTAGACTACGTCGTCGACGCCATCGACACCATCTCGGCCAAGCTCACCATTGCCAAATATGCTCAGGACCATGACATCCGTTTGGTTAGCTCCATGGGCGGGGCCAACAAACTCCATCCCGAGTGCCTCCGCTTTGCCGACATCTTCGATACGGTACGTGACCCCATGAGCCGCATTATGCGCAAAGAATGTAAGAAGCGCGGAATCAAGAGCCTACACGTACTGTTTAGCTGCGAGGAATCGGTTAAGACACAGCCCCGCGATCCTTTCAACATCCACGAGCGCACCGAGCTGGGAACTGCCAGTTTTATGCCGCCCATCATGGGCCAGATGATCGCCGGCGAGGTTATCCGTCAGATCAGTGGCCGCGGCACCGAGCGCGTGCGCGCCGATGGCCAGCGCCTAGACTAGCGGAGCGCGCCGAGATGGAGCCCCGGTTATTTGATGCACACTGCCATCTTGATCTAATGGCTCACCCGGACGCCGTTGCCGATGAGGCAACGGCGCTGGGCCTGATTCTATTTGACTGCGGCGTCGATCCGCACGACTTTGCACGCGCCAAGAAGCGCGCCTGCGGCCGTTCAAATATCTTTGCCGGCATCGGCCTCCATCCCTGGTGGCTCGCCGACGGACGATGTGGCAACGCTGAAATCAATCTGCTTTGCGAAGTTGCTGCCCAAGAGCGCTATATCGGCGAGGTCGGGCTCGACTTTTCCGCTCGTTTTGCCGGAAGCGAGCCGCTACAAGCACAGGCATTTGACCGGCTCTGCGATGCACTCGCGCAGCACCCTCTTGCCGGGCGCGTGATATCAATTCACGCTGTTCGTTCGGCAGGAACCGTACTGAACGTCCTCGAATCGCATGGACCACTCATCCCAAACTCCGACTCCCCCGTTATCATCTTCCACTGGTTTAGCGGTACTTCGGACGAACTCGCCCGCGCGCGTAATGCGGGCTGTTATTTTTCCGTCAACGAACGCATGCTCGCGTCCAAACGAGGACGCGAATACGCACGACAGATTCCACTCGACCGTCTACTGCTCGAGACCGATGCGCCGGCCGAGCCAAACACAGAAACAAGCGCGCAGTCGCTCATCAAATCGCTCGCAAGGACCTCGATGCGCATTGCCTCACTCAAAAACTGTGACGCAAAGCGCATCGAGTCGGTAGTTTTAGCAAATGCGCACTCTGTTTTTGACCTTCGCTAACCACTGTGGGCAAAAATGCCAAGGGACATGCGAATCGCACAACGCAGTCCCTATTTTGGAAGGCAGTACAATTCGGCAGCATTACACCAATTCGTGCATGAGATCACGGTTGCGTGCATACAATTCGTCAAAGATATGACGACGCGACGCATATAGCTCGTGGGCAGCCATATCGGGCACGATTGTTTGTGCAACGCCAAGGACTTGGGCGAGTTCATCCCATGATGCATAGGCGCCACCTGCGAGAGCTGCCATGATGGCATCACCGAAGCATGCGCCCACCGTAACCTTGGCAACCGAGACCTCGCGCCCGCATACGTCGGCGATAGCCTGCATCCAAACTGGATTCTTGGTTCCACCTCCGACAAGCATAATGCGCCCAATTGGCAGTCCATGCTCTCGCTCGATAATGTCGACATGGGATGCAACGGTATACGCGACGCCTTCCAAGGCGGCGCGAACCATATGGGCTCGCGTATGCCTTCCGGTCAGGCCAAAGAAGACGCCACGTGCCTCGGGATCGTTGAGCGGAGTACGCTCCCCCGCAAAGTACGGCAGGCACAGGAGCCCATCGGCACCCGGCGCCACATCGGCGGCATCATGCGCCATGACCGAATATGCATCGGGGCCACCGTGGCCCTCGGCCTCCACGGCGTCGCGATACAGCTCTTGGCGCAGCCACGATGTGAGTGCACCCGCCGTATTGGTCCCCGCACAGATCCCGTAAGTTCCGGGAATGATAAACGTCCCTGGCCACAGGCGGGCATCATCGACCATATGATCAGCTAGGTAGATGAAATACGCCGTGCTCCCCAACTGAACCATCATATCGCCGGGACGAAATACACCCGTCGAAATGGCCTCGGCACCAGAGTCGCCCGTTCCCACTAAGACAGGTGTCCCTGCCGCGAGCCCTGTCGCCTCAGCCGCGCGCTGCGTAATCACCCCGGCAATATCGGTAGCCGACATTACCTCCGTCATCTGGTCAGGCCGGCAGAAACGAGCACATTCCCGAGCATCAACCCTCCAAGTGTAGCGGTCGTATAGGGGAAGAAAATCCTCCGCCAAGTAACGGTCCACCGTAAAACGCCCCGTCAACTTTGCGCATAGAAACGATGATGCCGTCAGGAACTTCGCGGCACGTTCGTGCACCTCGGGCATATTCTCCTTAAACCATAAGATCTTGGGAGCAATATCTGATGAGCAGGGATCGTGCCCGAAAAGTTCGCGTGCGCGACCTGACCCATATTCGGAAAGGAGCTCGTCAATCTGCGGCTTCGAACGTGCATCGACTCCATACAAAATCGCGGGCGCCAGCGCGTTGCACTCGGTATCGACCGGCACACAGTCGCAACCCAATGCGGAAAGGCCCACGCATCCGATCTGCGCCGCGTTAACCCCCGATCGCATCACCAGCTCGCGCGACAAGCGGCAAAAATCGCCCCACCAAACTGCCTCAGCATCATGCTGGTACCATCCATCACACGGGTTGTCCGTCTCATGTCCACAAGAGGCTTGGCAAACGATGTTGCATCGATCATCGATTAAAACGCCTTTAGAGGCGCTTGTCCCAATATCAATACCCAGATAGAGCGCCATAGGTGCCTACTCCCCTCGCGCCGTACGAGCGGCAGCCATAAAACGAACCACCCGCTCAACATCAACCGGGGCATCCAGCTTTCCGTCGCGCTTTAAGCACGTGCCGACAAACGCGCCATTGTAGTGAGCAAATACGTCAGCCACGGTATTTTCGCGACAACCGGTGCCACATACCACGGGCACTTCGCCAACACGCTCGCGGACCTCGTCGGCAAGCTCGCCCGAAGCGCCACGACCGGCAGCCGAACCGCCGATGACTATCGCATCCGGTAGGCAATTAAAGAGAAGTGAATCGGCAATGTCCGCGGTCGTGCGGTCGTTGAGATAAACCTCGCCCTCGCTCGTGATGAAGTGAAAAAGCTTGAGGTCGTCCAAGCGCAGCGCCGCCTTGCGACGCATGGTGTGAGCGAAATCTCGGTTAATCAGCCCGAGATCACCGGCCCAGGCACCGCAAAAATTGCAGCGCGTGAACTGCGCGTCGACGGCAGCGCACAGCTCGATTGTGGCATCACCATCGTAAATTGCCTCAGCTCCCCAAGGAGTCGACAGATCATGGGACAGAGCCCCGATTACATAGCCCATCGATGCAAGGGTTGAGGGAGAAACATGCTGCTCATAGGGCATCGAGAGCTCATTGGTAATCAAAATGCCATCGACACCGCCCTGCTGCAACGCCTCGAGATCGCGCTTGGCGGCTTCCACGACCTGCGATACGCTTCCGCCCGGGTAATACAGCGGATCGCCCGGCAGAGGACGCAGGTGCAGCATTCCGATAACCGGCTTTTCGTTCTTGAACATCGAAGTTAGAAACGACATAACGTGCTCCTTCATAGGGTTATTGCAGGGACGTTACTCCCCCAGCACCTCGACGTACACTTTTCGCTTCTGCGGACCGTCAAACTCCGCAAGATAGATGTTCTGGGCACTTCCGCACACGATGTGGCCATCTTGGACGGGAAAGAAGCAACTGTTTCCACAAATCATGCTCTTGATATGCCCACAGGAGTTGTTACCGGTGGCTCCATAGCTCGGCAGGAAGTGTGCATGCGCATAGGGGGCATCGAGTGGGGCGATGCGATCAAGCGTCTCCATAAGATCCGTCTCCACGCAGGGCAGCCCCTCGTTTACCACGATTCCGCAGGTCGTATGCGACAAAATAATCGCCGCCAAGCCATTGGTCACCGAGCTGCGTTCGATGGCAGCGTGCACGTCCTCGGTAATATCGATGAACTGGTCCGGAGCAGTCGATAGATAGCTCAATGTCTCGAGCGTCACCATGTTCACTCATCCCCTTCAAGAAAACGCAGGGCATTACCCCAGTAGAGCCTTTCTCGCGCATCATCGCGCATGGGCACGGTATCGAGCGCCCGCTTGAGTTTGAATGCACGGAAGCGCGGCGTATTGCTGGCGAACATCACTTGGTGCGATAGCGCGCGCTCATACCACAGCGGCCCCATATCGACCGTGAAAAGACGCTGCATCATCTCCTCGGGCGAATCGATGTAAGTGATAGAGGTGTCCGCGTAGCAGTTGGGATACTTGAGCAGCATCGCCACGGTCTCGCGCACCCAGGGCCAGCCAAAATGGGTCAAACTAAAACGCACATTTGGATGCGTTGCGATTGTGTGCTCAAATGCAAGCGGGTTACTGCGCGAGAGCTCTGCGCCCGGCTCCCAAGACATACCGGCATGGAAAACCACCGGCTTGTTATAGCGCTCGCACAGTTCGTAAAGCGGCTCGGCCACAGCATCATCGGGGGCAAAACCCTGCTTTGCAGGATGCAGGCAAAGCCCCTTTGCCCCCAACTCGGTAAAGGCGCGCTCCAATTCGTCTGCGGCACCGCTCACCTGCGGGTCTACGCTCGCAAATCCCCACAGACGATCGGGATGTGCGGCAACCAGCATGGCAATCTGGTCATTGGTGCCAAAGTGCCCTCCGCATGCCGTGGTTACATCGAGCGGCATGAGCACGCTCTTCTGCACATCGCAGACGTCCATCTCGACTTGAAGCTCATCCCAATCCATGGGGCCCATATGCCCCATACCAAATTCTCGTGACCAAAAACCGAATCCATCAGGCTCATCACCCGGCGTACAGATCTCGCCGTAGAGCATAGGATGGACCAACATGTCGATAACCATTTCGTACTCCTTTCCAGGCATTTGACCCTAGTACGGCTCAAACGAACCGATCACTCGGGACGACAGCTCAGCGCCCGCCTTCATACACGCCGGAATATCAAGGCCATCGATCACGCCCTTGGTAAACCCGGCGATATACGAGTCGCCGGCACCCACGGTATTAACGACCTTCTCCGCCGGCACGATCCCGCACTCATAGAAGCGCTCACCGTCATAGGCAATGCTTCCCTTCTCGCCAAGCGTGGCAACCGCAACGCGCGGCCCCAATTCCTGCGCGTGACGTACCCAGTCCCGCAGCTCCGGAGTGTCATCTTCAAACGACATAAATGCGTAGTCAACGTAGGGAAAATGATTCTCGCAGGCATATTCGGGATCCTGGCTGAACACCGAGAAGTCCATAACCACCGTCTTGCCCGCATCATGCCACTCGGGCAGGAGGTCCAAACAATTGCCAAACAGGTCGGTATGAATGATGTCATGCTCTAGGATAAACGCCCGGTCATCTTCATTCGGACGATATGTCTCCATTACGCCATCGATTGCCTCGAGATGCACGCGATCGACGCCGTCTTTCAATGCCATGAGCATCACCGAGGTGTCGCCATCCTCCACCCGCAGATGAGAGATATCAAACCCCTCGGCGGCCAGCGCCTCTCTCATCTTGTCTCCGTACTCGTCCTTGCCGACAACCGACACGGCGGATACCGAAACGCCCATTCGTGCAAGATGGATACCCCAGTCAATGCCATTACCAGTCGGATAGAACACGCCGATGTTTTGATAGACGTCCGCACAGCAAAAACCAGCCGCACACGCTTTAATACCCATGGTCTTCTCCAATGTTCAAAAGGGGACCCACCACATGGCGAGCCCCCTTTTCGCGTTTCGCTTATTGTTTTGCATCGGCTGTCCAAGGCCTCATAGCCAGACCGCCGTACGCTTTCTTAAGCTATTCGACGATTGGTGCTCCGTGGCCCCAAGAACCTTCCATGCCGCACACGGTCGAGGCAAACCCGGCAGCAAAGTCGAGCGCGCGCTCGATGGCCTCGGCGCCACCCTCACCACGCTTGGCGGAATCGAGATAGCACATCAAAAACGAGGTGAGGAACGAGTCGCCCGCCCCCATGGTGTCCTTCATGTCCGTTACCGGTTTAGCCAGCTGGCGGTAATAACGCTCGCCGTCGTAAGCGATGCAGCCCTCGGCGCCCGCCGTAGCCGACACAAAACGCGGACCCAGATCCTTCACCCATGCCAGACGCTCGCGAATCTCGTCCTCACTCGCGGCATCCGCCGCACTAAAGAAAGCAAAATCGACATAGGGCGCAATCTGCTCGTAGTACTCGTCGGTGGAGTCGTCCGAAAAGTCAAAAGAGACCGTGACGCCCGCAGCCTTCAACTTGGGCAGCTCGCGCTCGGTGAAGCAATAGTTGCCCGAATGAACCACATCGAACTGCTTCATGTACGAAAGGTCAAAGCGATCGAGAACATAGCGCGCATCGCCACGGATACCGCCCTCGTTGGAGCCGAGGAAGACACGGTCACCGTCAACGACGGTCACGCGAGCCGCTCCGTTCTCGCCAATCATCTGCTCGCACTTGTCAAGCTCGATACCCTCATCCTCGAGGCTTGTAATGACATGCTCGGCAGCGGCGTCATTGCCAAAAATGCCCATGTATGCAGAGCGTGCGGCACCGCATTTCTTGGCATAAACGGCGAAGTTCACCGCATTGCCGCCGGGATACATGGTGTGGATATGCTCGTAGCGATCGACGACGTTGTCGCCAAATCCGAGCGCGTTAACGTTAAATGCCATGGCCTTTGCCCCTTCTAGTACTCGACAACACCCATATAGCGACGGAAATCGGGATCGTGATCAAACACCTTGCCGCGTGCAGCACGCAGCTCGCAGTTCATGGCGTAGAACAGCACCGGGTCCAGATAGGCACGGACGCTCGCCGGCACGGCTTCCATACCGTACTCCTTGGCATCGAGCACCATCAGCGTATCGGTATGCGTCTTAAGGAACGCAAGGGCGCGCTCGTCCATGGCACGGCACTCGCTGGAGCCCATCTGCAGGAAGTAAAAAACGCCATCCTGAGTAGCCTCGAAGGGGCCGTGGAAGTACTCGGCAGAGTGGATGTAGCTGCAGTGCTGCCACTGCATCTCCATAAGAGAGCAGATAGCGAAACCGTAGGTCTGGCTAAAGTTGGGACCGCTGCCCAGAATGTAGAAGAACTCGTGCTCCTGGCAAAGCTTGGCAAAACGATCGCCTAGCTCGGCATTTACCTTCTCACGTGCCGGGGGAAGAATCTTATCCATCTCGGCGATACCGGCATACATATCGGCAAGATCGGCGTAGCCCTCCTGCTGATCGAGCAGCTCGGCCGCAAGCGACAGCGAAATGCCAGCGGGGACCTCGGCCTGCGGCACGCCCTCGCCCCACGGGTAGACCCACGTGGTCCACTTGCCGGAGTCAATCTTGGATCCAGCGTTGTCGGTCTGGGCGATCACCGTAGCGCCGGCAGCAAGGGCAATCTCACAGCCCTCGACGACCTCGGGGGTGTTGCCACTGTGGCTGCAAGCAATGACCAGGGATTTCTCACCCAAGCGGCGCGGGCGCATGATATCAAACTCGCGAGCCGTATAGATATACGAAGTGAAGGTGGTTGCCTCGCGCTGCAGAAGCTCATGAGCCGGGATCAAATCGATCATGGAGCCACCGCAAGCAATCCAGTAGACGCTGTCGAACTTGCCCTTCTCGGCAATTGCCTCTTTGATCAGATCGTGTGCGTTCATATCCAGTTCCTTTCTTGTTTGGTCCGCAATCAATGACGTTGGCTGCGTGGCCGATAGTTGGTTTAGTCAATCAGATATTTCTCGAATGCGGCCATGTTCTTGGCATCTGCCGCCGCCGGGTCATCGTAGTAACGCCCGTCCGTGATTTCCTGACCCAGCATGCCATCGAAACCATGGGCATTAAGCGTAGCGACGAAGGCGTCCATATCGTGCTTGCCATCGCCCCACACCAGATGGCCATACGGGTCACCGTCGATAAAGTGCATCTCGTGAATTGCCCCATCACCAAAGGCGGCAAACCAGTCCTCGAGCGTCTCGCCCGCAACGCCCATCGCGGTTGTATCAACCATGGGCTGTAAGTACGGGCTCGCGACCTCGTCAATCATGCGCTTCGCATCGGAAACCGTCGTTACAAGGTTGCTCTCCTCGGGACGCAGGCTTTCCATCGTAAGCACCAGACCGTGCTCACCGGCATACTCCGCCAGAATGGACAAGTGCTCGCGGCTGCGCTTCCAGGCTTCCTCGCGGTCCTCGTCCCAGTCGCCCCAGCCCGAGTTGACGGACATACGGTCGCACCCAAGTACCTCGGCAAGCTCAATGCCGTGCTTAAAGTACGCCAGGCTGCGCTGTTCATGCAGCGGTTTGCGTGCGCAGTACTGCCAAGGATAGACAACATTCTCGGGGCACAGAGTACGATACCTAAGCCCACGGTCTGCAGCCTTTTTCGCCAGGACCTCAGCCTCAAAGTAGCCCGTGTGGTCGAGCGTCACATGCGGCTCCGCACACCACAGCTCAATGGACTCAAAGCCCAAACGCTGCTGCACATCAAGGAAGTAATCGAGCGACCACATGATGTAGTGGATATTCATGCCCGCAATCTGTTCGCGGCGCAGCGTCGGTTTGGATTCAGACATCTTATGCCTCCTTATTTCGATCGAACACGATTTGTCCGTCCGACATCGTCATATCAACCGAAAGATCGCGTGCGTCGCGATAATCGAGGTCGAACACATCCCGATCGAGCACGCAGATATCGGCAAGCTTGCCGACCTCAAGCGTACCCAGTTCGTCTTCGCGCATCAGATCGTACGCGCCCCCGGCAGTCCAAGCACGCAAGAGCTCGACAAGCGTCAGCGCGTTGGCCTCATTCACGGGCAGCCCATCGTCGAAGTATCCACCGCACGCGCTGTAGATTGACTCGCCCAGGCTCGGAATCAGCAGTGGCAAATCCGTACCACAGCACACCGTGCATCCGGAATCTTCCATGCCGCGGCGATTCCAGCTGTGCAAAAGTCGCGTCTCGCCAATTTGTCGACGCATCATCGACAGGCAATCCTCGCGCCGGTCCAGCGTCAAAATCTGCGGATAGACCTCGCAAATTCCACCTAACTTGCCAAACTCGACAAGATCGGTCGGATCAGAGTTCTCGAGATCGGTAATCGCATGGCGGCGAAGCAACCGTCCATGCTCGTCTCGAGGCAGCGAGGCATAGAGCGCCACGGTGCGACGAACGGCGCCATCGCCCTGGCAATGCAAGGAATATCGGAAGCCGTCAGCATCAATTGCGCGCAGCTCGTTCTCAATCAGATCCCACTCGGGCTCCTCGACAACCGTCTTGCCGGCAGCTCCCGCATCGGCCGTGTCCTCATAGGGGTCAATCATCTCGGCAAGCCCCGCCCATACGCCGCGATCGGTCATACGGTTGAAGCCAGAAAAACGAACGAACGGTCCCCGAAAGCGCTCTCGTGCCTCGCGAGCATACGACAGATTTGCACCGGCACCCACCGGCTGCGACATCATAGAGACGCGAACCGTCAGCTCACCAGATTCTTCACGGCGAGCCATTTCGTCGGCAAAACCGTAGTAGTCATCAAACGCCATCTCCTTGATGGCGGTAACGCCGCGCTCGTTAAGCATGCTCATGTAGTCCGAATACCCCGCACGTACCTCGGGCAGCGCGAGGAAATCGCTCATCATGCGCCAGATCTTCTCGGCATAGCACGCCTGGGGTGTGAAGCCGTATCGCGCACTGGCGGCAGCATTGAGAACGCAGGTCTCCGCACCCGGTGTAAAGCAGACGACAGGGATATCGCCAAAACAATCGTCAAACACAGCCGCCGTATTTGCGTTCTCGGCATCCGATGCCAACGTTTCGGGTAGGTTGTGGCCAAAAGCCGCCGCGCAATCCGGATGATCTTCTTTCCATGCACGCAAGAGCGACACGGCCTCTTTGGCATCAGCGATGCCGGACAGATCAGGCCCCAACGTCCGCAGCGCCCAGCCTGTATAGAAGGTATGCACATCGATCAGGCCAGGCATGACGGTGCGGTCGCCCAGGTCAACTACCTCGTCCGCCTGGGTCAAATACGAAGCTAGCTCACACTTGGTGCCAACAGCCTCAATTCGATTGCCACGGACCGCTACGAAACCTTCAAACGGCAGGTCCCCCGTACCGGTAAAGACGCTCTTAGACGTCAGGACCGTCAAACGATCAGACATCACAACCACCTACGCCGGAAGCATGCCAGAAATTGCCGTTACGATCAGGCCAAAGACGACCATGAAGATGAAGAACTTCCAAATGGTCTTCCACCATTGGCCAAACGAAATCTTAGCCACGCCAAGGCCGGCAACCGTCATGCCCGCCACGGGACTGATGGTGTTGATGGTCTGGTTGGCAAACTGGAGCGCGGTAACGGCCGCCTCGGGATTGAGGCCCATGAGCTCGGTCAGGGGGCCCATAACGGGCATGGTGAGTGCCGCCAGGCCAGAACTCGAGGGAACCAGCAAAGAGAGCAGGCCAAGGACGATATACATAAACGTGGTGTAGACGGCGGCGGGCGCACCGGCGAGCGCAGTAGCGAGCGCCTGGAGGATGGTGTCGATGATCATGCCGCCCTCGGCGATGACCAGAATACCGCGAGCGATACCGATAACGATGGCGGCGTACGCAAAGTCGGCGAGACCTTTAACGAACTCCTCAGCAATCGTCTGCTGGTCAAGACCGCCCAGGATACCGGCAAGCAAGCCCATGCCAAGGAACACGGCGGAAATCTCATTCATGTACCAACCCTGGGTAACAAGACCCCAGACGATAATGCCCATACCGCAAGCAAAATCGATAAGCACGAGCTTCTGACGGGTAGTGAACTCTTCCTCGATGGAGGCATCGGTCACGGAAAACTCGATACGCTTGAGCTTATCGTCCTCGTACGTAATGGACGACTCGGGGTTTTTCTTGACGCGCATGGCGTAGCGCATGGCCCATGCGATACCGACGGCAGTGAAGATGACCCAAGAAACGGCGCGCAGCCACAGTTGCGGATTGCCCTCGATGCCAATGATGCCCTGGGCGATCAAAACATTAAACGGATCGATGGTCGAAGCGCAATATCCCAGGTTAGGACCAAGGAAGCAGATGATGAATGCCGTCATCGAGTCATAACCGATACCCATCATGATGGGAATGAAGATGGCATAGAACGGCAGGGCTTCCTCAGACATACCAAACGTGGTGCCGCAAATGGACAGCAACGTCATCGTGATGGGAATGATGAGGATGTCCTTGTTCTTGAGCTTTTTAATCACGCGGCTCATGCCGGCATTCAAAGCGTTGGTCTTGGTGATGATTGCGAACGACCCGCCAATCAATAAGACGAACGCAACGACGTCGGCAGCCTCCTTGATGCCCTTAGTGGGCGCTTGCAGGACCGCGAAGATATCCTGCCCCAGATTGATGGTCTCGCCGGTCTCGGAATCGGTGTAGTTCTTATCGACCTGTTCATAGGTTCCAGCAACGGCGACTTCACGCTCGCCCGCCGCTGTCGAAATCGTCTTGCGCTGATACTGACCAGAGGGAACGATCCAAGTCAAGACCGCAAAGACAACGATCAGCAAGAACATGATCGTATAGACATGCGGTAATTTGAACTTAAAACGTCTGTTTGTCTTCTTCGCCTTCGTATCTGACATAGATACCTCCAAAGAACTCGAGACTGCATCGCATCTCGCTTCAACGTTTGCACAAGGCAAACGTTCTATGACGTTCTATAGGTTACCAGCAGCTTTTCTCGCCATCAAGATAATTTCAAACTGATTGCCGCAACGCGGTTGAACGGTTGCGTTTGCGCCGTGAACGGTATGGAAACGCCCGGTGAGATGATCCACCGGGCGCTTTCATACGCAATGTCCTAGATGTCAAAAACGTAGCGAGACCCAACGATCCGCTGACGACCGATGATAAACGGCCGCCGCTGCTCATCGAAAAAGAAGGCTTCCATATAAAACAAGGGTTCGCCAACGGGAACTGCCAACAACCGAGCGACCTCGGGCGACGCACACGCGATCTCAAGCGTGCATGGGTCGGTAAACGCGGGCGTGCGGCCCGTCAGGTTGCGCACGAACTCAAAAATGGATTGGTTAGATAGAGGTGCCGTTGATAGATAGGCGTTGTCCTCGTAAACATATATGTTGTTCTCGAGCATGACAGGGACGCCATCGGCAGTACGCACGCGCTCAACGCAGATCAAGTCAGTTCCAACGGGAACACCAAAGAACTGTGCTTCGGTGGAATCCGCCGGCAGCATCTTTCTCGAAATGACACGCGCCCCCGGTTCCATTCCGTTAACGCGGCATGCGTCCGAAAAACTCTGGACGTCATCCTTCTGGCGAATCTTGCGCTTGAGCTTGGGGGCATTGACAAACGTGCCTTTCCCCTGTCGCTTCGTTAGATAGCCCTGTTGGACGAGCTCCTCAATAGCGCGTCGCACGGTAACGCGGCCAACTTTATAGCTCTCAGCCAATTCGAATTCGTTGGGTATCCGCGCACCTGCCTTGTAGGCACCGGAGTTGATTTCGTTTTTGATGATATCGATAACCTGTTGGTACAGCGGTATCGCTGCTTTACCGTCAGTTAGCCCTTCAGTCGGTGGCATATACCCTCTCCAAGCACAATTAAGCCTAAAACGGACTTAGGGGCATTCAACAAGTCCTTAAGCCCGCATTAGCTTAAAGTATGCTAGGTGTCGCACCAAAATGTCGGCTATTTACTCATCAGACCCGAAAAACGCGCAACTACCGCGCTCCTAAGAAAGCTCAAGCAGTTCCGGCAGCTGGTCGATGATCTTGTCCGCAGCATCCTGGCTAAAGCCAAACCGCTCCTCGCGCTTGGCGATTACCGTCAGACCCGCTCGCTTGCCGGCAGTGATGCCAGGCACCGAATCCTCAACGCAGCAGCAACGGACCGCAGGCAGCCCCAACAGGTCCAGCGCATGCAGGTAGATGTCGGGCTCGGGCTTGCTCTCCTTAAACTGCTCGCCGCTCACCACGTACTCAAAGGCATCCGACAGACCACATGCATCGAGTACTTCCTCGATGCTGTCCATGGGAGACGAGCTCGCCAGCGCCACGCGAACGCCGCGGCGCGGCAACTCTCGAATCGTATCCACAGCGCCCGGGTTAATCAAAGCCTGGTAGTCACGCGGACGCTTATGCGCCCACTCGTCCCAACGGGCCAATGCCTCCTCGCCAGTGAAGTGCCCTTTACCGGCGCGCTCAAACCAATCGACTAGCATATGCAGGAAGAACTGATGTGAGGTACCAACCTGCCCGTTCAACTCCTCTTGGGTCAGATTCAACCCAAGCTCCTTGGCAAACGCGGCAGTCTCCCCCAGGTAGTAATACTCGGTATCGACAATGACGCCGTCCATGTCAAAGATAACGGCGTCGAACGGAAATGCGGACACGGCACCCTCCCTAACAAAAGGGCGCCCGCAAGCGGACGCCCGAACCATGCACTATCGGCGATTCTAACCCAGCAGCTGGTCAAGTGCTACCGCGATACCGTCTTCGTTGTTGTTGGCGGTCACCATCTGGGCCACGGCCTTGACTTCATCGACAGCGTTACCCATGGCGACGCCGGTACCAGCCCACTCGATCATAGACTTGTCGTTCTGGCCGTCGCCAAACGATACGACCTCGCTGGCATCGATGCCGAGCTTGGGCAGGGCACCCTCGAGCGCACGGGCCTTATCGATACCGGGCGCCGTGTACTCAAAGTACCAGTCGGCCGTAAACATGCCCGAAAGCGTCTGCTTAAAGGGCGCATACATCTCCTCGTAATGCGCCTGCAGGTAGGCCGGATCGCCCGCCGTCAGCAGCTTGTCCACGGGATAAGTGTCCACGACCTCATGCAGGCTCTCGACCTCGCGAATCTTAAGGTCGCACGCATCGCGCTCGTATTTGACGATGTTTTTCTGCGAGCCGTCAGGCAGCGTGATCATGCAATGGTACGAGTCCTCGACGTGCAAATCGCGACCGAGCGAGATGATGGGGATCACGTCAAAATTACGCAGGTGATCAATCAGGCGATGCAATTCGTCGGCAGGCATAGCCTGATCGAACAGCACCTCGTCGGTCTGAGCATCGACGACGTGCGCGCCATTAAAGGCAACTAGCAGACCATCATGGTTCTGAAGGTCGAGCTCCTGCGCCAAGGCATGCAGCCCCCATGCGGGACGACCCGAAGCCAAGATGAGCTTAATACCCGATTCCTGCGCCGCGAGCAGCTTCTCGCGCGTACGCGGGCTGATCACCTTCTGGTCGTTGGTGAGCGTACCGTCGATATCCATTGCGATGGCCTTAATTGCCATATGCGCCTCCCTGTCATTGAGCAACCTTGTCTGAGCCATCATACAGAACACCCACGGCGGCGCTGTTTGCAACGGGAAAAATGTCATATTGTCCCGAACATGGCCGGCGCGCCTTCGACGATTGCGATGCCCGTCGAGGCGCCTCCCGATACATTCCATCCTATCCAAATAGCAAAGGGCCCGCATCCCAACGGATACGGGCCCTTGTCGGCTATGCGTTAGTTTTCGCAGCGAATCCTACTTGCGGTGAGCGCGGTAGAACTCGATAAGCGCCTGGGTCGAAGCGTCCTGCTCGGCCTTGGCGGCATCGTCGTGAAAGGCAGGGGTGATCTGCTTGGCAAGCTGCTTGCCCAACTCAACGCCCCACTGGTCGTAAGAGTCGATGCCCCAGACCGTGCCCTCGACAAACGTGATGTGCTCGTACAGGGCGATGAGCTCGCCGAGTGCGAACGGGGTCAGCGTGTCGCCGAAGATCGAGGTCGTCGGGCGGTTACCCTCAAAGCAACGAGCCGGGACGATCTGCTCGGGCGTGCCCTCGGCACGAACCTCGTCGGCTGTCTTGCCAAAGGCGAGTGCCTTGGTCTGGGCCAGGAAGTTGCCCAGGAACAGCTCGTGCACGTCCTGACCGCTATCGGTCGCAGGGTTGGCGGTATTGGCGAAGGCGATGAAATCGGCCGGGACCACCACGGTGCCCTGGTGCAGCAGCTGGTAGAAGGCGTGCTGGCCGTTGGTGCCGGGCTCGCCCCAGAAGATCTCACCGGTGTCGGAGGTCACGGCGCTGCCGTCCCAGCGGACATGCTTGCCGTTGGACTCCATGGTGAGCTGCTGCAGGTAGGCCGGGAAACGATGCAGGTACTGGCAGTACGGCAGCACGGCGTGGCTCTTGGAACCGAAGAAGTTGACGTACCAGACGTTGAGCAGGCCCATCAGCGCAACGACGTTGTTCTCGAGCGGCGTGTTGCAGAAGTACTCGTCGATGGCGTGGAAGCCCTCGAGGAACTGCTGGAAGCGCTCGGGGCCGAGCACGACGATCAGCGACAGGCCCACGGCGGAGTCGACGGAGTAGCGGCCGCCGACCCAATTCCAGAAACCGAAGGCGTTAGCGGGGTCGATGCCGAAGGCCTCGACCTTCTCGAGTGCGGTGGAAACGGCGACGAAGTGCTTTGCCACGGCCTCGGCGTTCTGCTCATCGGAGCCATCGATGGCGCCCTGAGCCTTGAGCTGCTCGAGCATCCAGGTCTTGACCTCGCGAGCGTTGGTGAGGGTCTCGAGCGTGGTGAAGGTCTTGGAGACGATGATCACGAGCGTGGTCTCGGGATCCAGGCCCTTGAGCTTCTCTGCCTGGTCATTGGGATCGATGTTAGAGATGTAGCGGCAGTCGATACCGGCGTCGGCATAGGGGCGCAGAGCCTCGTAAGCCATGACCGGGCCCAGATCGGAGCCGCCGATGCCGATGGACACCAGGTGCTCAATCTTCTTGCCGGTAACGCCCTTCCACTCACCGGAGCGCACGCGCTCGGCGAAGGCATACATGCGATCGAGGACCTCGTGCACGTCGGCGACGACATCCTGGCCGTCAACGATGAGCTGCCCCTTCTCGCTTGCCGGGCGGCGAAGCGCGGTGTGCAGGACGGCGCGGTCCTCGGTGGTGTTGATGTGCTCGCCGGAGAACATGGCGTCGCGGCGCTCCTCGAGCTTCACCTCGCGGGCAAGATCGCACAGCAGCTTGACGGTCTCATCGGTCACCAGGTTCTTGGACAGATCGAAGTGAAGGTCGCCGGCGTCAAAGCTCAACTTATTCACGCGGTCGGCGTCAGCGGCGAACCAGGCCTTGAGGTCGATGCCCTCGGCCTCAAGCTTCTCCTGATGAGCCTCGAGTGCCTTCCAAGCGGCAGTCGACGTAGCATCGATAGGTGCGGCAACAGTTGCCATAGAGTCCTCCTCAGCATACGGGCGCACGCCTCCATGCGCCCGGACATTCAGATGCCACTATTCTAGCGCAGGTCAAGACTACAATCAGCGAGCGTTGCCAATCGGCCCCCAAACGGCAACCGAACAAAAAGGGACAGGTTTATTTTGGCAGGTCAAACGCTTTACCAACCAAAAATAACCCGTCCCTTTATGGCAAATATTAGGCCGCAGCGCAGACGCTACCGAGCAACTCACGCAGAGGAGACCCGATGTCCTCCAGCAGTTCGGGCGCGATAATGGCAAAAACGGGGACCTCGCCGGTGCCCACGACAGCAGGCACCTTGCCCTCCGAGACAATGCATCCATAAGGCACAAAGCCGTCTTCGTCGGCATCGAGCGCCGCCATGCGACGCGCGAGCTCGCGCGCAAAGCCAGCAGTATCGGCATCGCCAATCGCCAGGACAAAGTTTACGCCTTCGTCGGTCGCCAGGGCCACGGCTTCGTCGATCAGCTCGTCTCCCCCGTCGCCCTCAAACGAGCCGCAGCGGAAAAGCACACGCTCGAGTAGGGCTCGATCAAGCGAGCCAAGTGCCGCCGAGACAAGCTCATCGCGCGTATGCTTGTCACCGCCCAGCACAACCAGCGCCTTGGTGCCACCGTAGTGAGCGACCAATCGTCCGCACCAGCGAGCCACATCCCCATCCGCAACCAAGCGCGTCGGCATACCAAACCCATAGTTGACCATTATCCCCACAACCCTTCCGTGCGTATAGGCGGTATCAATCGTTAGGCTCATGCTACGAAGCGAGGTTTTCCGAGCTGTTTCGCTCTCTTTAGAGCTGCGTTAAAAAACCCGATGCAACCGCACGACCATACCCGCCAAAGAGGGACAGGTTTTGACGATGTCCGCGCAAGCAGGTATTATCGAACATGTATTCGATAAGAACATGTGTTTGATGGGAGGACGCGTGGGACACGAGCGTCACACCTATATCTGCATCGACCTTAAGACGTTTTACGCCAGTGTCGAGTGCGTCGACCGCGGACTCGACCCACTCACTACGTGCCTGGTCGTTGCCGACGAATCGCGCGGGCGCACGACCATCTGCCTCGCCATCACACAGGCTATGAAGGACCTCGGGATACACAATCGCTGCCGTCTGTTCGAGATTCCCGACGGCATCGACTGCATCAAGGCCGTACCGCGCATGCAGCACTACATGGAGGTGTCGGCGAAAATCTACGGCATCTATCTGGAATACGTGAGTCCGCAAGACATTCACGTCTACTCCATCGACGAATGCTTTATCGACGTGACGCCCTATCTGGACCTCTATCACACCGATGCGGAAGGGTTCGCCTGCATGTTACGCGACGAAGTCCTCGCGCGCACGGGCATCACGGCAACGGTCGGGATCGGCCCCAACCTATTTCAGGCCAAGGTGGCGCTCGACATCACCGCCAAGCACGTAGCCAGCCGCATTGGCGTACTCGACGACGAGATCTTTCGCAAGGAGATCTGGCCCCATCGCCCCATCACCGACATCTGGGGCATCGGCCCCGGCGTGGCGGCCCGTCTCGAGAAATACGGCGTCTACGACCTGATGGGCGTCGCCGCACTCGACGAGAACCTGCTCTACGACGAACTCGGCGTCAACGCCGAATATCTCATCGACCACGCCTTCGGGCGCGAGCCGACAACCATCGCCGATATCCAAGCCTATCGCCCGCAAGCGACCTCGACCACCACAGGACAGGTGCTCTCGAAGGGCTATGCCTACGAGCAGGCCTACACCGTCTTGCGCGAAATGGTCGACAACGCCGTGTTGGATCTAGTCGATAAGCACGTGGTCTGCGACAGCATCTCGCTCTTTGTGGGCTACGCGAGCGAGCGCGCCGACATACGCCGGCTCAACGCCAGCGGCACGGCGCAGTATATAGACGGCTGCGGACACTTGCGCTCGAGCACCTCGGGCATCGAGCCCGCAGCGACCGACGGCCCCGAGCTCGCGCCCCGTGCTCCCAAGCCCGTCCAGCGCGATGACGAAAGGCGTCGCCTGGTGCGCGAAGCGCAGGCAATCGATGGCATCTTTGTGGGAGAGCATGGCGGCAAACCGCGTGGTGGCTATGCCGCACTCTTTGCGCACTCCAACGCCTCGCGAAAGCTGCCCGAGCGCACTAATTCGTTTAAGAAAATCATGGGGTATTTCGATGACCTTTGGGCACAAACGGTCGATCCCAAACGACCGGTCAAGCGCATCAACCTGGGATTTGGCAATCTTGTGCCCGAGGAATTTGCCACCATCGATCTGTTCAGCGATATCGAGGCCGATGAGCGCGAGCGCGACCTGGCGCGCGCCGTCCTGGCCGTGAAAGGCAAGTACGGCAAGAACGCGCTCGTCAAGGGATTAAGCTTTACCGCCGGCGCCACCGCGCGCGAACGCAACGGCCAAGTTGGAGGACATCGTGCCTAAACCCAAGCAGCAGCCCGTGCGCCCGCCGACCGCCTTCGAGCGCCTGGCGGACCCCGAGGGCAGACGCCGCGCCGCCGACCCCAACCTCACTGCCAACGGTGCCGTGCGCGCCAACCGCGCCGCACAGTTTATGCCCTTTGCCGCCCTCACGGGATACTACGAACTCGTGCGCAAGCAGGAAATCACCGTCGAGTCAAAACGTGAGCTCACGGAAGAAAAAGCCCTCGTACTTTCTAAAAAGCTCGAGGGTCTCAAACGTGGCGACTTGGTTCGTGTCACCTATTACGATACATACGGCTATCGCAGCCGCACCGGCATCCTCGACGAGGCGCTCCCCGCCTTCAAGCTCCTCAAGCTCCGAGACATCGCCATCGACTTCGACGACATCCAAGACATCGAACTGCGCGGACGAGCCTAGCCAAGGAAGCGCACCCAGAGCGACGCTTACAGCGTCATGACGTAGTAACCCGCATCTCTCACGGCAGTCTCAAGGACACCGCGATTGATCGGCCGCTTGGAGCGCACACGCGCTGTGTGGTCCGCGTACGTTACCGTAGCCCACACACCATCCAGCGCATTGAGGGCATTGGCTACGTTCTGAGCGCAGCCTTCACAGCTCATGCCGCCGATGAGCAGCTCATCGCCATAGGGATAGTGTGACGCATCGGTATCCACCACAACAACCTTTTTGGCCTTCTTGCCGCTCGCACCATCGCTGCAACAACTCTTCCCGTGTGTCGAAGCGGCAATGCGACGCAGTCCAAAAAACATGCCGACGGCAATGACGGCCAGCACGATGAGATTCGCAGGGTTGAGCAAGTCACTCATGCGCTCCCCTTTCAAGTAGCACTATCTAGATACCCCCATGGGGTGTCCCCATCTTAACCCAAAATCATGTCTGTTCGGTCAATTAGTTTCCCTCTTCAAACTTTTTTGTTGACCATGGCTTACTTTCGTGTATAAGTTTTCCTAGGCTAACAGTTTAGATCCGTAAGGAGCGCCGTGACTCGAACCATAGACATCCCAACGTTTCAGGCAGCAATCGTGCGCAACTGCTCTCCCACGCTCGCGGGCATCAAGCCGGCATCGCTCTTTACCTATCCCGGCGTCTACGCAAGTCAAAACGGCAAGTCCGGCAACCCCCATATCGAAGTGCGTCGTACACATCTCCTTGCCGTCATAGCTCAATGCAACCGCGAACTCCAACCGTTCGGCATCCACACGAGCGTCTTGGTCTGGCGCCCCTGCGGAGCGCTCATCTATGTGTACCGCCCTGCGGACCTCATGCGATACCTCTCCGACCCCCGCGCCACGACGGCGCTTGCCGCCGAAGGTTACGATGTCCACAACCTGCCCGCATCCCTGGTGCATCTCGCCGCGCGCATCACGCTGGCAAGCAGCAATGCCACGGAAAGCGCCTGCGCCGACGGACCATGCGTTCTTGCGCAGAGCGAACCTTGCGGCGACGGCTGCACCTGCGAGTTTCCTCACGAAATTGGCTATTTTTTGGGATATCCCTACGAAGATGTGCGTCAATTTATCGTCCAGCATGGCGAGAACTACAAGGTCTTTGGACCTTGGAAGGTCTACACGAATGTCGGGCAAGCGCTTGCGACGTTCGAATCCTACCGCGCTTGCACGCAACACCTCACCCATGTCTATCAGCAGGGCCATAGCCTGGCAAAACTTGCCCAGGCAACCCGATAGAACATACAAACCGCGGCCGCACGCCGCACAACCGAAAGGACAACACATGAGCAAGATCGCAGTCGTCTACTGGAGCGGCACGGGCAACACCGAGGCCATGGCAAACCTCGTTGCCGAGGGCGCGACGTCAGTCGGCGCCGAGACAGATGTCATCTCCTGCGCCGACTTCTCCGCCGACAAGGCCACCGGCTATGACGCCTTCGCCTTCGGCTGCCCCGCCATGGGCTCCGAGGAGCTCGAGTACGATGAGTTCCAGCCGATGTGGGACGAAGTCAAGGAAACCCTCGGCGACAAGAAGGTCGTCCTCTTTGGCTCTTATTCGTGGGCCGAGGGCGAATGGATGGACAACTGGAAGGCGGATGCCGACGAGGCAGGTGTCAACGTCGTCGATTCCGTCATTTGCTACGACGCCCCCGACGATGAGGGCGAGGCGGCCTGCAAGGCTCTGGGAGCGGAGCTGGCCTAACGAAGCCGGCATAAAGTCTCAAAGCAGCTGACAGCCGAGCACCGCACAACAACAGTCGCTCATGCCCAAACAAAAACAGGGCCGGATACATATCCGGTCCCCGTTTGTTATATCGACAACCTCGAGGCGCCGCTACGAGATATTGCCCAAAAACGCCTTGGTGCGCTCGCTCTTGGGATGGTCAAAGACCTCGCTCGGCGTACCCTCTTCCACGATAACGCCGCCGTCCATAAAGACGACGCGATCGGCGACGTCACGGGCAAAGCCCATCTCGTGCGTCACGACGATCATGGTCATGCCGTCGCGGGCCAAGTCGCGCATAACGCCCAGCACGTCGCGGACGAGCTCTGGGTCGAGCGCGGACGTGGCCTCGTCAAAGAGCATCACGTGCGGGTTCATCGATAGGGCACGGGCGATGGCCACGCGCTGCTGCTGGCCGCCCGAAAGCTGACTCGGCATAAAGTCGATGCGCTCGGCAAGACCAACCTTGGTCAGTTCCTCGACGGCGATCTTCTCGGCCTCTTCCTTGCTGCGCTTGAGCACCTTTTGCTGCGCGAGCATGACGTTCTTTTTGACCGACAGGTGCGGGAACAAATTGAACTGCTGGAACACCATGCCCAAATGCGTACGCACCTTGTTAAGGTCGACGCCCTTGGCGCACATGTTCACGCCCTCAACGACGATCGAACCGCTCGTGGGGTCCTCCAGGCGGTTGATGCAGCGCAGCATCGTCGACTTGCCCGAGCCCGAAGGACCCAACACAACGACAACCTCGCCCTTATGCACGTCCAGATCGATATCGCGCAGAACTACGTTGTCGCCAAAGGCCTTCTGAAGGTTCTTGATGCTGACGACAACCTCGTTGGAATTCGTTTCACTCATGCCAGGACCTCCTTACAGACCGGCGATATGATCGGCGGGCGTGGCGACAACCTGCCCAGCGCTCTTGTTGGGACGCTTTTTCTTGGTCTCGGTCGTCCCCAAAAGCCTCGCCTCAAGACCGCTCACCAAGCGCGCAAGCGGCAGGGTAATAACCAGATAGAACAGGGCGGCAACCACATACGGCGTAATGGAGCCCGTCGTGGCCACGATGGTACGGGCGTTCATGACGATCTCGACCACGCCCACGGCGGCGAGCAGCGACGTATCCTTGTAGAGCAGGATAAACTCGCTGGTCAACGTAGGCAGAACATTGCGGAACGTCTGCGGAATCATAACGTAGAGTAGTGTCTGGAAGGCATTCATGCCCAGCGAGCGAGCAGCCTCGTTTTGACCCTTAGGAATCGACTGAATACCGGCACGGAAGATCTCGCACAGATACGCAGACGAGTTCATGGCCATGACGATGACGCCCAGGACATAATCATCCACCTTGACGCCGGCCAGTGGCAGGCCAAAGAACGCGATATAGATCTGCAGGAACGCCGGCGTGCCGCGGATGATATTCACGTAGATGCCGGCAAGGCAGCGCAGGATGCGCGACTTGGAGATGCGCATGAGCGACAACGCAAAACCGAAGGGAATTGCCAACGGGAACGCCACAAGCACGATCGAGAGCGACATGAGGAAGCCCTTGAAGACGATCGGCAGGCTCTGGACCAAAATAACCGGGTTCAGGAACAGGCGGAGGAACATATTTGAGTTCCACGCCTCGATCCACGGCTGCTCCTTAAGGTCGGCCAGGAAGTTATCGAATGCCGTCACGCCCTTGATCTCCACCGACGGAATCTTGGAGATCTTCTTGGTCGAGCCGTCAGCCAAGATGTAGGTTCCGCTAAAGGCCTCGTCGCCGCCCTCGACGGGGAACGTCACGCCGTAAACCTCGACACGGAAAAAGCCGCCGGCAGGCGCCGTCTCGCCAAAGTCGATCTTGAGCGTCTGGCCATCGGCCTTGCACGTGGGCTTCATGGGCGTACGGTCCATGAGGTCCTCGCCCGAGAGCATCGTCAATCGCGTGTCATCGGTACCAAACGTCGCGCCGTCGACAAACGTCAGCGAAAGACCGCTCAGCTCCTCGTCGGCATCGGCCTGAACTTCCCAGGTAATGCGCGTCTCGGTGCCGCCGACCACAGCGCTGCCCGAACCGGTGTTGGGTCGGGCGGTAATCTTTGCGGTCTCAAGCGCCTGGGCGGTCGTGGGCGCATATGCCCCCGCGCACACCAGCGCGAGCGCCACGGCCATGACGCAGGCTAGCTTTTGGAGCAAGGCGGACAGTGAAAAACGCTGCTCCGTGGCCCCTTTGTTCAATCGAGACAAGGTGGCTCCTATCGTAGAAGTTGCCGGCAAAACAAGACGGAAACGCGGTCCGTCGAGAGAAGCGCAAAGGCCCTCTCCGCAAAACGGAAAGGGCCCGCACGCAATCAAGCATTAATTTACTTGATGCTGTACTTAGCCATGAGGGCGTCAACGGTACCGTCGTCGGTCAGGTCCTTGATGGCCTGGTTGATGTCGTCCTTGAGCTTGGTGTTGCCCTGGTTGATGGCGATGGCGTACTCCTCGCCGGTGCTAATCTGCTTGACGGTCTGGCAGGTGTTGAACTGCTCGGCGGTCAGCTGGCTGGCAACGGAGCGGTTGGTGACTACTGCGTCGCCCTTATCGGACTGCAGGGCGCTGAAGCACTCGGTGGCGTCCTTGTAGGGAACAATCTTGGCCTTGGGGAAGTTCTCCTGGGCAAAGGCCTCGGCGGTCGAGCCAGACTGGACGATGATGGTAGCGTCGGCGTTGTTGAGCTTCTCGCTGAAGTTGTCGGCCGTGATGTCGGTGTTATCGACCTTGGTCACGATAGCCTGATCGTCCATGTAGTAAGAGTCGGAGAAAGTGACTTCCTTCTCACGCTCGGGCGTGTCAGTGATAGCCGCGATGGCGACGTCGTACTTGGCGCCCGAAGCAACGCCCGGAACCAGCGTGTCAAAGTCATTGTTGACGTACTCGACATCCAGACCCAGCTTATCGCCGATAGCCTTAATGAGTTCAAGGTCAAAGCCCTGGTAGTCGCCGTTGTCATCCTTGTACTCAAACGGCGCGTACTCGGCAGAGGTGCCGACGGTGAGCGTACCGTCCTTGACGAGCGCGTACTCCTTGGAGCCGTCGACCTTC
>CATWID010000008.1 GCA_958350755.1 uncultured Collinsella sp. | reverse complement strand
AGATCGAAGCCGCCACTAAGGAGCGCACCGCTCTTGCCGCCACGCTGCCGGCCGACGTGCTCACCGACTACGAGCGTCTGCTCAAGCAGTTCCGCGGCTTGGCCGTCGAGACCATCCAGGGCAACATCCCCACGGTCTGCCACACCGCGCTGCAGGCATCGTCCATGAGCGACCTCAACCACGACGGTAGCGAGATTACGCACTGTCCGTACTGCCACCGCCTCCTGGTGCTCCCGAGCAAGGAAGCCTAGCTATGACGGCGGCATCCAACAATTCAATGCAACTTGAGGGAAAAACGATCCTGCTGGGTATTACCGGCGGGATCGCCGCCTATAAGTCGTGCAATATCGTGCGCCTGCTGCAAAAGCGCGGCGCACGTGTCAAAGTCGTTATGAGCGAGCATGCCACGGAGTTCGTGGGCCCGCTCACGTTCCGCGCGCTCACCAATGAGCCGGTCGCGGTTGGGCTATTCGACGACCCGTCTGACCCCATCCACCATATCTCGCTTGCGCAGGAGCCCGATCTGGTGGTCGTGGCGCCCGCGACGGCCAATATCATCGCCAAGATGGCCAACGGCATCGCCGACGACCTCATCTCCACCACGCTGCTTGCGACGCCGCGGCCCGTCGTGATCGCGCCGGCCATGAACAATGGCATGTGGAAGGCGCCGGCGACGCAGGCCAACATGGCCACGTTGCGCGAGCACGGTGTCCATGTGGTGGGACCCGGCAGCGGCTACCTTGCCTGCGGCGACGTGGACACGGGGCGCATGAGCGAGCCCGAGGACATCGTCGAGGCCGTCTGCGAGGTGCTCAATCCCGTGCAACAAGACCTGGCGGGCAAGCGCATCGTCATCACTGCCGGCCCCACGCATGAGCCGATCGATCCCGTGCGCTTTATCGGCAATCGGTCGTCGGGCAAGATGGGTATCGCCCTGGCGGGGGAGGCCGCACGTCGCGGTGCCGCCGTCACGCTCGTGCTGGGACCGACATCGCTCGACGTTCCCCGCGGTGTGGAGTGCGTGCACGTACAGACCGCCTCAGAAATGCTCAAGGCAGCGCTGAGCGCCTTCCAGACGGCCGACGCGGCCATTTGCGCCGCCGCCGTCGCCGACTACACGCCGGCGGCCCCGGCGGACCATAAGCTCAAAAAGGCCAACGAGCGCCTGGATCGAATCGAGCTCGTCGAGACCGTTGACATCTTGGCCGAACTTTCACGCCAAAAGGGCGATCGCCGCGTGATCGGCTTTGCGGCCGAGACCGATAATGTCGTCGAATACGCCGAGCGCAAATTGACCCGCAAGGGTTGCGATGCCATTATCGCCAATGATGTCTCGCGCGACGATTCGGGCTTTGGAACCGATACCAACAAAGCTTGGATCGTGAGCACAGCGGGCACGCAAGAACTTCCCGTACTAACAAAACCCCAGCTCGCAGATGCAATTTTGGACTTGCTTCAAAATTTGTAAAAAAGTTCTTGCACAAGGACAAAGTTTCGGGTTAATATACTCCCTGTTGCGAGCGAGAGCAGAGCAACAAACAAAAGCTTCGGGACGTGGCGCAGCTTGGTAGCGCACTTGACTGGGGGTCAAGGGGTCGCTGGTTCGAATCCAGTCGTCCCGACCAGAAGTTTGCAGGTCAGGTACCTAGTGCCTGACCTTTTTTGTTTTAAGCAATTTCTTAATTTTGATTAAGCAACAGGGTGCCAAAAATCTACCTGCGCGATAATCGCCTTTTGCGGCTACTTGCGCGTTTTGCACACGCTTGAGCCGATTTATTAGCCCGATGTGAATCTACATACGCGTAGCTGGTATATAGCCGAGTACAGGCTGTATTTATCGCGGCGATTTAAGCAAATATAGCGACTGTAACGAACAAGCGTGTCGCTGTATTAATTCCGGTATTTCACTTGATCGGTGGACAAGTGGGCTGTTGCAGCGAAATGCCAAGCAGGATGAGCTCTACACGAGGACCCCGCAGAGGTAATGGCGGGGGAGTGTGGCAGACGCTCTGAGAGCCGCTGTGTGATCCCATGTCTCCTTAACTCGATAATTTGTGATTCAAGCCACGAATCGGTCGAGCAATTGCCAAAAGAACGGCCCATGCAGGATTGCACGGGCCTTACATCAGATCAAATTTGAGCTAGAAGCACCAAGCGGAGCAGACGCAACACCATCTCGTCGCGGCCTCGGCGAGCGACATATCGCAGTCGAGGTAGACAACGAGGAAGTCGTCAGATCCCGCACAGGGGGACCGCGATGGTGGCCACCGCGCCGCCCGAGGGGCTGTTGGCGAGCGAGACGGAGCCCCCGTGGGCGCTCGCGGCCTCGGAGGCGACGTGGAGGCCGAGCCCGTAGTGGCGGCCTCCGTCACGCGAGGAGCGGGAGGAGTCGTCTGTGAAGAGGCGCTCGCAGCCGCGTTCGAGGGCGGCGGGAGAAAAGCCCGGTCCGTCATCGGCGACCTCGATGACGAGGTATCCACCAGCGACGTCGCAGGAGACCACCACGCGCGAGCGCGCGTGCTCGGCGGCGTTGGCCACGAGGTTCGCGGCGGCTCGCGCCAGGGCGGTTCGGTCGAGTGGGGCCTCGGGCGCGCCCGCGACAGCGGGGCCCGTGGCCGCGTTGAGCGTCACGCCTCGCGCCCGGGCGATCTGGGCGGCCTCGGCGAGGACCTGTTCGCAGAGCTCGGCCGGCCGCATGGGGGCCCTCTCCGCCCCGCCGGACCCGCGCGAGGCCTCGATGAGCAGGCGCACGTAGCCGTCGAGCCTTTCGACACTGCCGGCTATGTCGCGCGCGGCGGCCGCGAGGTCGGCGTCTTTCTCGTCTTCCAGCTCCTCCGCCACGAAGTCGGCGTTGGCGCGCAGCACGGTGAGCGGCGTCTTGAGGTCGTGGGCGAGCGACGCCATCTGCTCGCGCTGCCCCCGCTCCGCGGCCCAACGGGCCTCGAGCGACTCGGCGAGGGAGGCCCGCATGGCGTCCATCGCGGCGAGGACGTCGTTCACCTCACGTACGTTGGTGCTGCCGACCGCGAAGTCGAGCTCCCCCGCGCCGACGCGCCCCGCCGCCTCCGCGAGCGGCGCCATCTTGCGCGAGATCACGCGGCTCGCACGGCGCGCCACGAGCGCGAGCGCGAGCGCGCTTCCCACAGCGGCGCCGACGAGCATGAGGTTCTGCGGGTTGGGAAGCAGGCTGGCGAGATCGCGCGAGACCCACTGCGGCAGGTACTCGCTGACGAGTGCGCAGGCCCCGCCGCCCTTGAGCGGGAACGCAGCGTAGGTGAGGCCCGAGCCCCCGCCCTCGATCTCCACTGTGCCCGGATCCGCGGCGAGTGCCGTACTGGCCATTTCCGTCGCATCCTCGAGCCGCGTGCCCTCGAGGTCTGTCATCAGCACGTATCCGTCCTTGTTCAGGATGAGGTAGCGGTAGGCCGTCGGCACGTCCTGCTGCCCGCAGACGCCGTCGCGTGCCAGGCCCTCCGCGACCTCGCGCGCATTGGCCGGCCCCCAGCTTGCCTCGTAGACGAAGCCCGCGTTGATCGCCGCGGAGAGCGCCATGAACGAGGCGAGCCACGCCGTGGCGACCGCCGCGAACGCGTAGGCGAAGTAGCGCGCGATGACGAAGGAGAGCGGCATGCCCCCGCGACCTCGCGCCCCGATCCTCAGAGCTGCCACTTGTACCCCATCCCCCAGACGGTCGCGATCGGATCGGCGCCGGCCTCGGAGAGTTTCCTCCGGGCGCGGCTGACCTGCATGGATATGGCCGCGTCGTCGGCGTCGCTCTCCCAGCCGAGCACAGCCTCGCGTATCTGCGCGCGGCTCATGACCTGCCCGGGGTGGCGCGCGAGGTACTCGCAGATGGCGTACTCGGTGGGCGTGAGCGGCACGGCCTCGCCGCCCACGGAGAGGCCGCGCGCCCCGAGGTCGATCCGCACCTCCCCGAAGGAGAGGGCGTGCGAGCGCGGCCGGCGCTCACGGCGTAGATGGGCCGCGACCTTGGCGCGCAGTTCCGCGGCCCCGAAGGGCTTGCGGACGTAGTCGTCGGCGCCCAGGCCGTAGGCGGCCACGGCGTCCTCCTCGGCCACGCGCGCGGTCAGGAAGACGATGGGGCCGTCGAAGTCCGGGCGGATCTGCCGCACGAGCTCGAAGCCGTCGAGCCCCGGCATCATGACGTCGCAGAGCACGAGGTCGAAGCGCGAGAGGTCCATCCCCGGGACCGTCGTCGGGTCCGCCGCCCTGACGACCTCATGGCCGTCGCGGCCGAGGACGCGCGCGAGCGCGTCGAGGATCGCCCGTTCATCATCCACTGCCAGTATCCTCGCCATGTTGACCTCCTGAAACTCTCGTCGGAATTGTACTAGCGCCGCGCTCAGCGGTCCAGAGCCCCGCGCGCAGCCGCGGGTGCCTCGGCCGCGTCGCACACGCGGAAGCGCACGCCCGAGCCGCCGCGCGCCTCGATCTCGAGCCAGCCCTCGCCGTCCGACTCCCGCCCGAAGAAGATGAGCTGGAGCTCTCGGACATCGCCCCTGTCGTCCGCCGCGTCCACCAGGTAGACGTAGTTTGCCCCCGCCCCGGTGGCGTCGGCGTAGGAGCTCGCGTGGCTGCCGGGCTCGGGCGCGGGCGCCCACATGGCGATCTCAGTGTTGGGCAGCACGCGGTCGGCGATCGAGCGCAGCGCCGACCCCCAGCCGGCGTCGAGCAGGGCATTCCCGCCCAGAAGGAGAGCTACGGAGAGGAGGGCGAGCATGGCGGCGAGCGGCCTCCTACGCATCTGCCCTCCCGTCCTCGAAGCGGCAGAACCAGGCGAGAAGGACGGCGTCGGCTGCCAGGGTGAGCACGAGGCCAGCGAGCGCAGTCGTGAGGAGAGGGCCCGCCGCGCGTGCGGCGTCGATGAAGGCCTCCACCCCGAGCGACCCCAGGCGCGCGGGCCAGGCGAGCGGCACCCAGCTCAGGGGGGTCGCCAGGGCACCGGTGAGCTGGCCGGTCATGAGGCCGTGCGCAAGTCCGCCCACCGAGAAGAACGCGAGGAGCACCCCCGCCGCGCCGGCGCCGATGGCGGCGTTGCGGCCGAGGCGCAGGGCCACGCCGAGCCCCAGCGCGTAGAGGGGCAGGCTGCCCAGCACGATGCCCGCCCAGGCGGCCGCAAGCGGAGCGGGCCCGAGCGGCAGGCGCCCGGCGACGGCGAGCACGGCCCCGAACACGCCGAGCGCCACGGCCAGCGCGCCCGCGCCGAGCGCCGCAAGGGCGAGCAGCTTCGCCGCGACGGCGCGCCCGCGCGAGGGGACCGCCGTGAGGTTGGCGAGGCGCCCGGCAGCGCGCTCCTCGTCCACGGCGAGCCCGCAGACGATGGCGGACATGAGCGGCATGAGGGCGCCGAGGAACTGGGCGTAGGCGTCCGCGCCCAGCGCCGGGTCCCATCGGGTTACGGAGAAGTACTCGCCGCAGGCAAGACCGGCTGCCAGGCCGCAGACGAGATGCACCGCCGTGAGCGGGGAGCGCGCCAGGCGCAGGGCCTCGGAGAGCAGGGCCCGCGAGAGAGTCATGCGCGGCATCGGGTCGGAGAGTCGTGTCATGGCCATCACCTCTCCTCGGAGCGCGCGAACCAGGCCGCGCCCGCCGCCGTGAGCGCGGCGAACGCGAGCGCGCAGACCGCAAGGCCCGCCAGCGTGAGCATGCCGTCCGCCGAGAGCGCCCCGCCGAGCGCCATGTCCGCCGCGAGTGGCTCGCCGCTCGGCAGCACGGGGATGAAGCTCGTGGGGATGACCATGTTCGCCGACGGCGGAAAGAGCTGCGGTAGCGGCACCAACGACCAGGCGAACCCACCTACGAGTTGCGCGGCGAGCGGGCAGAAGATGCCCGCGAGCATGCCGAGCCGCGCCGTGAGGAAGAGCCCTGCGGGGATCATCCACGCCGCGGTCACCGTGTTGACGAGCGCGCAGAGGAGCATCGTGAGCGTGCCCGCGGCCGTGAGGCCCTGCGAGGAGAACGCCGATCCCGCGAGGTAGATGCCGAAAACCACGAGGTTCGAGAGCGTGCAGAGCGCGAGGCACCAGAGCGCCTTGGCCCACCAGGCGCGCCCGAGCGGGAAGCCCAGGCCCAGAAGCCCCCGCATCCGCGTGCGAGCATCAGCCCGCGCGACGCACGCCACCACGAGCGAGAGACACACGGGCAGGAAGAGCGCGTACCAGTAGTTCCATGCGCTGAAGATCTGCACGCCCCGGTAGGGCATCGCGCCGAGCAGCGGCATCGGCAGCGCCATGAGCACGGCCAGGCGAACCGGTGCCGCGTGGCGCGACTTCAGGGCCTCGGCGCGCAGGGCCGCGAGCAGGCCGCCTTTCTCACCCGTCATGCCGCCACCTCCCCGCGCGCTCGTCGCCCTTCCCGACAGAAGCTCATGAAGAGTTCCTCGAGGTCCTGCCCGGGACGAAGCGCATCCTCGTAGGCGAGGCGCCCCCCGCAGATGATGCCGATGGTGTCCGCCATCTGCTGCACCTCGGAGAGGATGTGGCTCGAGACGATCACCGTCGTACCCGCCGCCGCGAAGCCGCGGATCTGGTCGCGCAGTTCCTCGATGCCGATGGGGTCGAGGCCGTTGGTGGGCTCGTCGAGCACGAGCAGGCGTGGCCGGGCGATCAGCGCCAGCGCGAGCCCCAGGCGCTGCCGCATCCCCATCGAGAAGCGCCCGGCGCGCTTCTTCCCGGTGTCCGCGAGGTCCACGGCGGCGAGCACCTCATCTATACGGCTCTCGGGAAGGCCCAGCAGCGTGGTGCGCACGCGCAGGTTCTCGCGCGCGGAGAGGTTGGGGTAGAGCGGCGCCTCCTCGATGAGGCTGCCGATTGCGTAGAGGTCCTCGCGGCGCCAGGCGTGCCCGGCAAAGAGAATCTCCCCGGCCGTCGGCCGCAGCATCCCGCAGATCATCTTGAGCGTTGTCGACTTGCCGGCGCCGTTGGGACCGAGCAGCCCGTACACCTCGCCCTCGCGGATATGAAGGCTCACGTCGGCCACGGCGTCCTGCGCCTGGTCGCCGCGGCCGAAGCGCTTGGTGAGCCCGCGCGTCTCGAGCATGTAACCCATGGGTTTATCCTTTCTCTTCCGGGCGCGCGGGCCGAGCCACCGTGCCCGCACGCCTTACCTTTCGGGTTCACCATCCATGGTGGGGCGCGTTTCTAACGAAGCCGTAACGGCCGTTGGGTTCTTTTAGCGCCAACCCTTCTCGACCCGCACATCATGATTAATTTGCTTAAGGCAGCAACTTTCCCGATCGATGTAATCACCGAATCAAAACGTGTACGTCAACCTCCAAAAACGACATTTTTCGACATGTTTGGAGACTGATGTACACGAATGCGAAAATCCCCGCCGCCCATAAGCGCCCTCCACATGTCTGGACTCTCTATGCTTACGCTGGATAGACATCGCCGGAACGGGTATAGTATCGAAAGTTTTGTCGTTAACCAGCGGGGGAGTCCTGTGGGCATCAAAAAGAAGATCAAAAAGGAGCTTATCGGCACTTCCGATTACCCGTCGAATAAGATCTTTACGATCTCCAATTTCATCACCTTTACGCGCCTGATCCTCACCCTGGTATTTCTGTACCTGTTTGTGACGGATAACAACCGCGTCATCGCCATCGTAATCTACGCCGTTGCCGCCTCCACCGACTGGATGGACGGCCAGATCGCCCGCATGACTAAGACGGTCTCGTGGCTCGGCAAGGTCATGGATCCCATTTGTGACCGCGCGCTGCTGTTCACCGGCGTCTTGGGGCTGGTGGTCCGCGGAGAGCTGCCCATCTGGGTCTGCGTGCTCATTATTGGCCGCGACATCTATCTGGGCATTGGCACGCTTATCGTGCGTCATTATCACCGTCGCCCCATCGATGTCGTCTTTCCCGGAAAGATTGCCACTGCACTGCTCATGACCGGCTTCTCGCTCATGCTGCTCGGGTTCCCCGTTATTGACGGCCTGCATCTTTTACCTTCAACCCTTACGGCCTTCCCGGGCCTCAACGGAAGCTCGGTGCCCCTCGGCATCTTCTTTGTGTACGGCGGCGTGATCTTCTCCATGCTCACGGCTGTCATCTATTCCATTAAGGGCGGAGTGGCCATTAAACAGGCTCTCGCGCATCCCGAGGACGAGGACATCGACTTTCTGAACCCCGAAATCGAAGACTGATTCGTTGGGGTATGATTACGTACGGTTCATTATTTGCGGCACGTCCGCGATAAGTTAGGGGTTGTCATGGACAACATGGTTAACAATATGCCTCAGAATGATAAGACTGCTGACGCTACCTGCGTATTCCGCGTGCCTTCAAGCGACGTCACCGTTCCCGACCTCATGGCCAACGTGCGCATCACCGCCCCCGTTCTGTCCATCGTCAAGGGTCCGCAGACTGGTGCCGCCTTTGAACTCGAGGACGACGTGACCACCATCGGCCGCGATCCTGCGAACGGCATCTTCCTCAATGACATGACCGTTTCGCGCAGCCACGCGCGCATTATTCGCGAGGGCCTCGGCGCCCGCATCGAGGACCTGGGCTCGCTCAATGGCACCTGGGTCGACGGTGCCATTGTCAACGCGGCCCCGCTGCACGACGGTTCTTCCGTTCAGATCGGTACGTTTACGCTCATCTACCACGAGAGCACGCCGGAGCGCATCGAAACCGGTGAGTAGGGCATGGCCGAACGCAACTATCTGAGTATCGGCCAAGTCGTCAACCTACTTCGAGGCGCATACCCCGATCTTTCGAACTCAAAAATTAGATTTCTAGAAGATGAGGGGCTCATTACCCCTCATCGTACGCCTAAGGGATACCGTCAGTACTCCAAGGAGGACGTTGATCGCCTGGAGGTCATTCTGCACCTGCAGAAGACTCGCTACATGCCGCTCAACGTGATTAAGCAGCGCTTGGAAAACGCCACGGACCTGTCAACGCTCGCCTACGAGGTGGGCTTGCTGTCCGATGTTCCGCTCAAGACGGAGCCCAAGGAGACTAAACAAAAGCTGCATCCCATCGAGACCATTCCCGATATGTTGGGCGTCGAGATCTCGTTTATCCGCTCGCTCGCCGAGAACGACCTCATTCGCATCATCAAGAGTCCGCAGAACCGTGAGCTCGTCGATGGTCGCGATTTTCCGATCATCCGCTACTGCTCCGAGCTGTCACGCTTCCATATCGAGCCGCGCAACCTGCGTCAGTACGTGTCTTCCGCCAACCGCGAGTCCTCGATGTTTGAGCAGGTGCTCGTGAGCATGCTCGGAATGGATACCTCCGATGACGAGCGCGACGCCAAGCTCGAGCGTGCGTTTAAGAAGCTTCACGACCTCACCGAGGGTGTGCATACGGCACTGCTCAAGAACCGCGTTTTTGAGTCGCTCAACGCCGTGGTCGAGGATGCCGACATCGATGCACTCGATGAAGAAATCGCTCGCTCCGAGTCCACCAAGGCCAAAAACGAAGAAACTGCCGCGCCGGCTTCACACGAGGATTCTCTCGTAAAGCCGCTCAAGGTTGTCGCCCCTTCGCATTCCGACACTGTCACCGCGGGCAAATAACAGCTACCGCTTATCCGGCAACCCATTGAAAGGTCATGCAATGTACGACTTCGAATCTCAAATCGTCGACATCCCCGACTATCCCGAGCCCGGAGTCATCTTCAAAGACATTACGCCGCTCTTTGGCAATCCCGAGGCGCTCAAAGCCATGACCGATGCCCTCGCCGAGCACTTTGCCGGCATGGGGATCACCAAGGTCGTGGGTCCCGAGGCCCGTGGCTTTATGGTTGGCGTACCGGTGGCTGTGGCCCTTGGTGCCGGCTTTGTTCCCGCACGTAAACCGGGCAAGCTACCCCGCAAGACGGTGAGCCAGAGCTATGAGCTCGAATACGGCACCGACTCTATCGAGATCCATGCCGATGCCATTACCTCTAAAGATACCGTGTTGATTCTGGACGACTTGGTCGCGACGGGCGGAACCGTCGAGGCAACAGGTAAACTTGTGCGAGATATGGGCGCAAAGCTTGTGGGCTACGGGTGTATCCTTGAGCTTGCGTTTCTCAACCCGCGCGAGAAGCTCACGCCGACTGACGACGATGTTGAGCTCTTTAGCCTGGTGACGGTGGACTAGCCGTTACCCTTAGTTACTGGAAAGGAAGCTACATGCGCACAGCAAACACGCACAAAAACATGGCACGCTGCGCTGCTACGGCAACCCTCGCTTGTGTTTTGGGCTTGGGCCTCGCGGCTCCTGCCTACGCCGATACCGCATCCGACCTTGCCGCTGCTCGTACGAAGCTCGAGCAGATCGGTACCCAAACCCAGCAGATTTACGATGAGCTCGCCACGCAGACGCAGGCGCTCGATCAGACTGCTGGCGAGATCACGCAAAAGCAGCAGGAGATCGCTGACGGTCAGGCCAAGCTCTCGACCTATGTCGCCGGCGAGTACAAAACCGGCGGTCTGAGCCTGCTTCAGGTTCTGACCGGCGTCGATGACCTGAGCGATATGCTCAACCGTCTGTTCTACTACGGCAAAGTTTCCGATAAGCAGGCTCAGACCATTCAAGAGGTCAAGGAGCTTAAGCAGCAGCTCACCGATAAGCAGGCCGAGCAGGAGAAGAACGTCGCCACCACGCAAAAGAAGGTCGATGAGCTTAACGCCCAGCAGGCTGAAGCCCAGAGTGTCGTGAACTCCCTGGATTCACAGTTGCAGGCCGAGCTTGCTGCCGAGGCCCAGGCCAACGCCGCGCTGCAGGCTGGCATAAATGCTAGCACCGCCGAAAAGGCCACGGTGAGCAACGACACCGCCGGTACGAGCGAGAACACCAACAAGGGTGGCGGTACGACCAACGACGGCGGCGGAAACACGCCCGCGCCCGCTCCCACTCCGCAGCCCCCGACGCCCGCTCCGGCTCCGGCTCCGGCTCCGACGCCTTCCGCACCGAGCCAGTCCGTTGACGGCGGTTCCGTTGTTTCGCGTGCCTATAGCAAGCTCGGATACGCTTACTCTTGGGGTGGCATTGGGCCGAACAGCTTTGACTGCTCCGGTTTTGTAAGCTATTGCCTCACGGGACGCTACTGCCGTCTGGGCACCACGGTCGACTTCATGGGTTGGACCCGTGTGTCCGATCCGCAACCCGGCGATGTTGTGGTTAACTCCTACCATACCGGCATCTATATCGGTAATGGTCAGATGATCCATGCTTCCGACTACAAAACGGGCGTCATCATCAGTTCCGTCGCAGCCGGTATGAACAACAACTACATTTTCGTGCGCTACTAAGTCACTCTGTATAGCGAACGAAGGTGAACCTCGTGGCCTTTGAGCTGCGAGGTTCATTTATTTATGACCGTGCTCCATACATGATCCTAATGTGCTAGTTTTCAATACTAGATGCACGCTTCATCGGTGAGCAATATAGCTATAATGATTGAGAAGCATATAGAAAGGACCCTCTATGAGCTGGGCACTTATCTCCGATTCGAGCTGTAACCTCCGCGATTGGCAACCGACCGCGCCCCATACCACCTTTGCATTTGCACCCCTCAAAATTCGAGTGGGGGAGCGCGAGTTCGTCGATGACCTCACGCTCGACGTTCACGAACTCAATTGCGCCGTGCAGGCGGAGTCGAGCGCTTCTTCGAGCGCCTGTCCGAGCGTAGGCGAGTGGACCGAACTCTTTAGGCTTGCCGACAAGACGATTTGTATGCCCATCTCGGAGGGCGTATCGGGGAGCTATAACGCCGCCGCCACGGCACGCGATTTGGTTCTTGCCGAGGAGCCGAACCGTCAAATTCATTTGGTCAATTCACGCGGAGCCGGCGGCAAAATGGACCTGATCTTACTGCTGTTCGACCGGTATCTTGCAAGCAATCCGGATGTCTCATTCGAGGACGCTTGCGCATACTTCAATAGCCTTGAGCAGAACAGCAAAATCCTCTTCAGCTTGTGCAATTACGAAAACCTGGCCAAAGCCGGACGTATCCCTAAGGCAGCCGGCGTCATTGCCAACAAGCTCAATATCCGCATTTTGGGCACGGCGAGCGAAGCGGGCAAAATTGAACTCGTTGGGCACACCCGCGGCGAAAAGAAGATGCTCACCAAGATTGTCGACACCATGGAGGCCGCAGGCTTTACCGGCGGCGAGGTCGTTATCGACCATGTCGAGAATGAGGCGGGCGCCCAAGCACTTGCCAGCCGCATTGTGGAGCATTGGCCCGGCTCCAAGACGATTATCATGCCCTGTAACGGGCTAGATTCATACTATGCCGAGATGCACGGCCTCATTATCGGCTACGGTATGGGCGTGGCGTCGGGCCGATAATATCCAACTAGACAAACGTATGGGCGGGATAAGGAGCCATTGGCTCTTTATCCCGCCCATCTTATACCTCGGTTAGCTATTAAACCCATTGAACTTGAGATAGCTCATCAGATACGCCTTCGAAACGAAGGACGATACCGCACTGCGCACGAGCAACGATTCGCGCGTAACCTGATGTGCGGTATCGGGCACGGGAGTCTGCTCAACAGAAAACGCCGCACGAATCGATGCCTCGAGCTGATCGACAACATAATCGAAAGCCGTCGGAGCGTCGTAGCTCAAGCGCTGAATATTAAAGAGCGCCTGAACCGCAGCGATGGGCAGCACCTGCTTAAAGATACAAATGGCGATGAGACGCGCAATCTGCTCACGGCCATACTGCTTTTTAACCGGAGCAGGAACGAGGCCGACCTTTACGTAGTTATTGATCATCGATGGCGTGATAACGGGTTGCTCTACGCAAATCGAAAGCGGCTCCATCCACAGCGCAACATATTCAATAACCTGATCGCGATAGAGCGTTACGTTGGGCAGCTGGTCATAGCGTGGCAGGCTCAACGCGTTGAGTTTACCCACCATATCGGACTGAATAAATGCATCCGGCAGAACCGTCGGCTGAATATCCTCAGGCTTAATGCTGACCGACGTATCGGACATCGGGATAACATGTTTAGCATGGTTCATAAGAGGCCCCCGTTCGTTTTCTATATTGTATTCTAGGTTATATAGTTTTGCATACTACATAGCCGCAAAGTAAAAGTGGTTGGACGGCACATTGATGCACTGTCCAACCACTATGTTTAAAGATAGCAACCTTACATAAGATATATTATCGTACTTATCCACGGAGAAACGCGTATGCGCTCGTTGCCGCTATGGCTCCGTCCGAAACAGCGGTCACAACCTGGCGTAAACGTTTGGAACGGATATCGCCAGCGGCAAATAGACCTGGCGTGCAGGTCGCCATGGATTCATCAGTCAGAATGCCGCCATCAGGCGCCAGATCGACTAGATGCT
The DNA here is from genome assembly GCA_958350755.1 of uncultured Collinsella sp. Lineage (GTDB taxonomy): Bacteria > Actinomycetota > Coriobacteriia > Coriobacteriales > Coriobacteriaceae > Collinsella. Next base: position 46,410 of record CATWID010000008.1, on the reverse strand, counting down.
CAACAAGCTCGGTATGGGGCTGCGTTCCGGTAAAAACAAAGATGCCAAACGAGCCGGGCTCAAATGACTCGGTATGAGTCTCGCCGGATGCATTGTCCTTAAAGGTAATCGTCGTTGGCATGGCTTCGCCCGATAGCTCCACAATACTAGTTTGGTACCTAACTGTAATATTGTCCTTTGCGAGTACTTTCTGAACAACACCATCGGGCGCACGGAACTGGTCGCGGCGCAGCACGATGGTCACACTGTTGGCAATGTCGGACAGGAACAGAGCCTCTTCGCATGCCGAATTGCCACCACCGATTACAAAAACCTGCTTGCCGCGGAAAAACATGCCGTCACATGTTGCGCAATATGAAACGCCACGACCGCGATACGTATCCTCGCCTGCGAAACCTGCCGGACGCGGCGTGGCACCCATGCAAGCGATAACGCTCGGGGCCAGCGTATCGCCCATATCGTGATGCACCGTAAACAACGCTGCATCGGCATCGTAATCGACACCCGTAACCATGCTCCATGCAACCTGTGCTCCCAGGCCCTCTGCATGCTGCTGAAAACGCTCGCCGAGTTCGGCGCCACTCAGGAGCGAGATACCCGGATAGTTCTCGACCTCATTGGTTGTGGCGATCTGCCCTCCCGACATGCCCTGCTCAATCACGGTCGTCGTCAGGTTAGCACGCGCAGCATAAATGGCGGCAGCATAGCCCGCGGGGCCGCCACCGATAATCGCAACATCGATCGGCTTATCGGTAGTCATGAAGCGTCCTTTCGTCGAAACGTTGTCGTTCTTTGCGCTCATACCCAAATTTACGTGAACGTGACACTCATGCACTACAATGATAAATCCGAGTTACAACGTCGAAGGGGAGTTATCGATGGATCAGGCGCAGACGAGCGACGACGCTCCCCTGCTCACGCACAGCACTCCCCAATCGGAGCAAACAGCGCTCTTGGCTCAGCTAAAACCTCTCGTGACCATCGTGCACGCCTCGGTCGGCTCGGGCCACAAGGCCGCCGCAAATGCAATTGCGCAGGCGTTCGACCTCATTCGCGGCACCAGCGGCATCCCCGAGGATGTTGAGATTGAAGTCCTCGATATCCTTGATTTTGGACGTATTAAATTCGACGGCAATAAGACCGCGGCTTCTTTTACGGGAGCCACGCGCCCCATTTACGACCTGACCTGGCGATATACGCTTACGGGACATCTTCTCTGGGGTGGCGGAACGGCATGGTCGCGAATTATGTTCCCCGCCTTCAACGAATATATTCGTAGCCGCAGGCCCATAGCCGTGGTTGCAACGCACATCACAGCAGCCAATGTTGCCGTGGGCGCCCGCGTAATTACGGGTATCGATTATCCGGTCATCTGCGTACCGACCGACTACGAAGTCGAGGGATGGTGGCCCCACAAGGAAACCGATTTATTCTGTGTTGCCAACGAATTTATGGCCGAAACGCTGCGTCCGCGCAAGGTGCTCGAGACAAAGATTCGCATTACCGGCATTCCTATTCGCGCCGGATTCGACACGGATTACGATCGCGAGGAAGAGCTAGCTAAGTTCAACCTCCCCACCGAGAAGACCGTCGTGCTGGTAATGGCCGGTGCCAGCTTGCCTCAACCGTACGTTCGCTTTCGCGCGGAGATGGACCGCACCCTCCCCTTCCTACGCAGCTTCGAAGACATGCACTTTGTCTTTTTGCCGGGCAAAGACACCGAATATGCCACCCGCCTCAAAACGCTCTTCGACGCCATGAAGCTCGAAAACGTCACGGTTCTGGACTATGTCGATGATATGGCAGCGCTTATGCACGGCTGCGACCTGGCAATTCTCAAATCGGGCGGACTCACCGTCACCGAATGCCTGTGCGCACACCTGCCGATGATCCTGCTGGGCAAGTCCTATGGCCAGGAAAAGGCCAACACCACCATGCTCACCGGCATGGGCGCCAGCATGCATGTCACCACCGCACGAGAGCTCATCGTGACGTTGCGTCATCTCCACGATCATCCTGAGTCGCTCAAGGCACTGCTCATCAACGGCGAAGTACTACGCCGCCCCCACGCAGCCGAAGACATAGCCATCGCAACCATGGAGCTCGTAGGCAAACCCCAAAAGCGCAAACGAGCCTTCTGCCGCTTCTACTGGGGCGAAAAACCTGCGCATATCAGGTAGCGTCTTAATGTCCGCTTACCTGTGGGAGGCCCCTATATATCATCCCGTGCTCAAACATTCTCGCTTCGCTGCGAAACTGCGCGCGGGACGATATATAGGGGCCTCCCGCAGGTAAGCTGCGTTAACGTACCAGCGGCTATACCAGATTCCCCACCAGTAGAATCTGCAAAGGGGAACCAGAAAATATAAATACAGTAAGTCGATGCGACAAAGGAGGCGTCCCTTCATCGCATCGACTTACTAGAAAAGTAAATATTGTTTCAAGCGAGTAGCCGCCCGCCCGGGGCTTACCTATATCGTTCCACGCGCAGTTTCGCAGCGAGCGAAGCGACGCGAGAATGTTTGAGCATGGAATGATATGTGTGAGAGGCGGGCGGGAGGGATAAGAGCGTCCCTAGGCGACGCCGCTGGAGCCGAAGCCTCCTTTGCCTCGGTCGGTTTCGTCTAGTTCGTCTACCTCTATGAGGTTGACCGTGGGGACTTCTTGGATGACGAGTTGGGCTATGCGGTCGCCTTTGTTGATTTGGATGTCGTTGGTGGGATCCAGGTTGATGAGGATAACCTTGAGTTCCCCTCGGTAGTGGGCGTCGATGAGGCCCGGCGTGTTGACTATAGACAGACCCTGCTTGATGGCCAAGCCGCTGCGGGGCTGGACGAAGCCGGCGTAGCCATCGGGCAGGGCGATGGCCAGCCCCGTAGAGACCAGACGGCGTTCGAAGGGCTTCAGGACGCAGTCTTCGTTGGAGCGTAGATCCAAGCCGGCATCGGTGGGATGGGCGTATTTGGGAAGCTCGACGGTGGGGTCGAGACGCTTTATGTTGACGGTAATGTTGGACATGGAATCACCTTAGCTTGTCGAGCTCTTGCAGAAACTCATCGACGTCTTTGAAATCGCGGTAGACCGAGGCAAAGCGGATGTACGCAACCTTGTCGATCTTGGCCAAGCGCTTGAGCACCATGTCACCCAACTCATGGGACGTGACGGCCGTCAGCGTGCGAGAGCGCAGCTCGACCTCGATGTCATCGATAATCTCATTGAGCTTCTTAGTGTCGATATCGCGCTTGATGGTGGCTCGCATCAAGCCGACGAGCAGCTTATTGCGATCGAACCGCTGCTTGGTTCCGTCTGACTTAATGACCTCGATAGGGTCCTCGCATCGCTCGAACGTTGTAAAGCGGTAGTTACACGAGCAACATTCGCGACGACGCTTAATGGTGTTATTTGACTCCTGCATACGGGAATCAACGACGCGGGTATGTGCCTTGCCGCATTTGGGACAGCGCATGGTACCTCCTCTTAAACGATAACAAGGGTACCATGCGCAGCGCGATAATGATTACGAACGAGCAGGAACCTTAAGATGCGCACCGGCGGCGAGCGAACCATGCTCCAGATGATTGACGTTACGGATCATGTCGGAAGTCTCTTGCGTGGAAAGGCCTTCGATTGGATATTCCTCGGCAAGCGACCAAAGAGAATCGCCAGTCTGAACGCGAATGGTCTCGTAAGTAATGTTGGAAACGGACTCGGCATACGCGGCGTGACGAGCGCTAAAGACCGAAGTAGCGAGGACAAAGAAGAGCGTAAGCGCAACGGCGACGGCGACAATCGTCGGAACCTTCAGGGCAACGCGGGCCGGCGCGACTACAGCCTGCTGATTGCGAGCAGGCTTTACGGTCAAAGGTTGAATGCCGGAGCGGCCACCCTGAACAACCGTAAAAGTGGGTTCTGCAGGCGTCTCGAGCTTAAGGGCGAGGTTTCCCTGGACCATATTCGTTGCGTTCATCATGTTCTCCTCTCGCGTGTTTTGCTGAGAACAGTTTTATCAAGCCGCGCGGACAAAAATGTCTAGCGCGAGAACGAATGTTCGGTTATTATTATCTTCGAACAGTTGTTCCTGTCAAGCAAAATTCGAACATTTGTTTGACATGGGTAGAGAGGATGCCCTGATGGCTCGCAAAATTACCAAGCGTCAGCAGCAAATTTACGACTTCATCAAGGAATATCAGCAGGAGAAGGGTTATCCGCCCAGCGTGCGCGAGATGGCTTCTGCCGTGGGCCTTTCCTCCCCAAGCACCGTGCACGCCCATCTCTCTGCCCTGGAGGCGCGCGGGCTGCTCAAGCGCGATGCCACCAAGCCGCGTGCCCTGGAACTCTTTAACGAGGACGGTTCCTCTGTCTCAATTTCTAAATCTGACGAGCCCACCGCACCTCGCGGAACGGTCTCGCTACCGCTCGTTGGTCGCGTCGCGGCTGGGATCCCCATTCTGGCCGAGCAGAATATCGAAGACACGTTTACTATCCCGACCGAAATCGCCACTGATCAGGGTTCCTTTATCCTTGAGGTGCATGGGAGCTCAATGATCAATGTCGGCATCTTCAATGGCGATTACATCATCGTCCGTGAACAAAAGAGTGCCATGAACGGCGAAATTGTCGTGGCCATGATTGATGGTTCGGCGACCGTCAAGACGTTCTACAAGGAGCAGGGGCGTGTGCGCTTGCAGCCCGAGAACGACACCATGGAACCTATCTATGCAACGAATCCCGTTATCCTGGGCAAAGTCGTCGGCTTGATGCGCCGGTTCTCGTAATGCAAAAACGCATAACCATATTTGATACCGTCCGCGGGTTTACGATGATTTCTATGGCAGGTTTTCACGCTTGCTATGATCTCGCCTACCTGTACGGCTGGGATATGCCCTGGTTTACCCAGTCAGTCTTTCAAGACATCTGGCGCGCCAGCATCAGCTGGGTATTTTTGTTTATCGCCGGTTGGATGTGCACCCTTTCGCGCAACAATATCAAACGTGCCGCCAAATACGCCTTAGCAGCACTCGTTGTCTGGTTGGCAACAACACTTGTCTCAGTCGACGATTCGGTTAATTTTGGCATCATCTACTGCATGGCCGCATGCACCGGCATCGTAGCGTTGACCGATCCCGTCCTTAAGAAGATAACGGCGAGATGGGGCATGCCCCTATGCCTTATGTTGTTCGCAATCACCTTGAGCATCCCCAAAACGATCTACCCTGTCCCCTACCTGGCGTGGCTGGGATTTCCGAGCCCTGGGTTTATCTCAGGTGATTACTACCCCATCATCCCGTTTATCTTTATGTATCTTGCAGGATACTTCGCCGCACACATAGCGCAGGGAATCGATAAGACCGTCCCTAGCTGGGCCTACGCCAACCCCCTGCCGGCGCTCGCCAGCCTTGGACGTCACGCTCTCCCCTTTTATCTGCTGCATCAGCCCATCATTCTGGGCATTTTAGAGCTCGTCTACTCGGTGCGATAACGCTCGAGCCGCGGTGCAATACGAGCCGGCAACTTCGCCACAATGCGAACGCCGTCCTCGAGATATTCCTCATGCAGAAGGGTTCCCTGCTCATGCACCAGCGTGATGAGAGCGCCCTCACGATACGGGATATCAGCGGAGAGCAACACATCGGTGGCAGCTGCCTCGCGAGCAATCCGGTCGACGAGATCGTCGAGCCCCTCGCCCGTTTGGGCCGAGAACAGAACGGCCTCCGGATAGCGACGACGGAAACTCAATCGATCGACGCTATCGAGAAGATCGATTTTATTGAATACGGTCAGCGTTAAACGCTCTCCGGCGCCGATCTCATCAAGCACGCGGTCGACAGCCTCCAGCTGCCGCTCATAGTCCTCGTCAGACGCATCTACGACTTTGAGAATTAGATCGGCACCCAATACCTCGGACAGCGTCGATTTAAAGGCATCGACCAGACCATGGGGCAGCTTTTGAATAAAGCCGACGGTATCGGTAATCGTCATGCCGCGACCGCCGGGCAGACGATACGAACGCGTCGTCGGGTCGAGCGTAGCAAACAGCTTGTCCTGCGAAAGTACCGTAGAGCCGGTCAGACGATTGAGTAACGTCGATTTACCGGCATTGGTATAACCGGCTAACGCGACGCGAAACGCCGGTGACTCAATGCGACTCTTGGATTGAACATCGCGACGCCGTTCAACCTGCTTGAGCTCACGACGAAGCGCAGCGATCTTATTACGAATGAGGCGACGGTCGACCTCGAGCTGACTTTCGCCCTGACCAAAACGTGAGCCGATGCCGCCGCGCGTCTGCTCCTTGGCGAGATGGCTCCACATGCCACGCAGGCGAGGCAACAAATATTGAAGCTGTGCCAGCTGTACCTGCAGGCGTCCCTCACGCGTCTGAGCATGCAGGCCAAAGATATCCAGGATCAGTGCTGTACGATCGATAATCTTTACCGGCTCGCCCACGGCTTTCTCCAAATAGGATTGCTGCGAGGGGGTCAGGTCGTCGTCAAAAATAACGACATCGGCATCCATGCGATGCACCAGGCCGCACAGCTCTTCAACCTTACCGGAACCGATAAACGATTTAGGATACGGCTTTACCAAACGCTGCGACAAGCGTGCCACGCACCGGGCACCAGCTGTGTGGGCAAGACGCTTCAGCTCATCAAGCGAGCGATCGAGCGGCCATGCATTGTCGCGCCACTCAACACCAACTAAAATGGCACGCTCGGGCTCGGGTGCCGTGGGAACAAGGGGGAAACGGGCCATTAGGCAGCCTCAATACGATGCAGGATATCCTCAACGACCTCATCGATCGTACATTCATCCATATCAAACCACACGATACGGTCATCGCGCTTAAACCACGAAAGCTGACGCTTGGCATAACGACGCGAACGCATCTTAATGAGTTCTCGGGCCTCATCCATGCTCATCACGCCATTGAAAGCATCAATGATCTCTTTATAGCCAATTGCCTGCATCGACGTCAGGGCATCTCCCAGACCCTGGGCCATAAGACCGCGGACCTCATCGACAAGACCCTGCTCAAACATCAGATCGACGCGCAGATTAATGCGCTCGTAGAGCACCTCGCGATTACGCGTCAGACCAAACCATAGGGCATGATAATGCTCGCGCGGAACACTAAACTGACTTTTTTGCTGTGCATAGGAGATACCATCATCATGCATCTCGAGCGCACGAATCACACGGCGCACGTTATGGGGATGAATAACAGCAGCCGATTCTGGATCGCGCTCGGCAAGCAGGGCATGCAGTTCTTCCTCGCCAATACGCTCGGCAAGCTCCTGATAGGCCGCACGGCGATCGTCCTCAAGTTCACCCGAGGGAAAGTCCATCTCATCAAGGGCAGCCTTGAGATACAGCCCCGTACCTCCGCAAAAAACCGGCAGGCAACCCGAACCAAGGAGACGTTCAACATGCGCGCGAGCGTCAGCCTGATAAAGCGCAGCAGAATATGCTACACCCGGCTCTACAATGTCGACGAGACGCAGCGGCGCCGTACACTCATCGGGCACCATCTTTGCGGTACCGATGTCCATGCCGCGATAGATTTGCATCGCATCGCACGACAGCACTTCGGACGAAAGACGAGCTGCCAAACGGTCGGCAACATCACTCTTACCAACCGCCGTCGGACCGACGATCGCAACGGCGGAAAGGCCTGCCCCGGGAGAAACCATTAGCGCGGCTCGCCCACAACGGAACCGGACAAATACCAGGTCTTGGCAACGTCAACGTTAACATCAACGATCTTGCCAACAAGCTGATCGATGCTGTAACCCTCGGGGATAGGCGCATGCACGGTCTGATTCTTGGGACTCTTGCCCAGCAGGACCGCATCGTTCTTTTTACTCGTTCCCTCAATGAGCGCGGGAACCACAGTATGAAGCTCACCCTGGTTATACTCGTGTGCCGTGGTCTCGATAACCTTAACCAGGCGATTGAAACGCTCGAGAATAACCTCATGCGGCGTAGGATCGTCAATCTCGGCGGCCGGGGTACCGGCGCGCTTGGAATAGATGAAGGTATAGGCCTGAGCATAGCGGACCGTCTCGGCAAGTGAGAGCGTTTGCTCAAAGTCTTCTTCAGTCTCGCCCGGGAAGCCAACGATAATGTCGGTCGAGAGCGCGATATCGGGCATGCGGTTGCGAATGCGATCGACCAGGCCCAGATAGTCCTCGCGTGTATAACGGCGATTCATCTCTTTGAGGATCCGCGTCGAACCTGACTGGACGGCCAGGTGCAGTTGCGGCATTACGGCAGGTGTCTCGGCCATGGCGTCGATGGTCTCGGGCAGCAGGTCCTTAGGATGCGAAGACGTAAAGAAGATGCGCTCCACGCCCGTATCGCCCACGGCACGCAGCAAATCGGCAAAACGCGGCTTGCCAAACAGATCGCGACCATATGAGTTAACGTTTTGGCCCAGCAGCGTAATCTCACGCACGCCCTGGCGCACCAGACCGGTCACCTCGTCGACAATCTCCTCGAAGGGGCGGCTCTTTTCGCGACCACGCACGTACGGCACGATGCAATAGGTGCAGAAATTATTGCAGCCTGTCATGATGGGCACCCAGGCGTGATACTGGGTCTCGCGATGCCACGGCATGCTCATGGCGTCCGTATCCTCATGCTCATTGGTGCGGATATGACGCTTACCATCAAGGAACGCCTCGGCAATGAGCTCGGCCACATGTGCAATGGAATGCGTGCCAAAGATGACATTGACGTTATCGACGTTGGTGAGCAGGCCCTCGCCATCGCGCTGCGCGATGCAACCGCCAACGGCAACCACGCGCTTGCCCGAAGGCGAAGGCGGCAGGCTTTTGCAGGAATTGCACTGACCGTACAGGCGAGTATCGGCGGCCTCGCGCACGCAGCACGTCATGAAGACAACGATATCGGCATGCGCGGGATCGAGCGCCATGAGGCAGCCATACGAATCAAGCAGACCGCTCACACGCTCGGAGTCGTGCTGATTCATCTGGCAGCCAAAGGTGCGGATAAAGTAGGTTTTACCGGCAAGAATATCGCGTACGGAACGCTGGTCCATGTGCATAAGTCCTAACGATGGGGAGCGAAACAAGGCAAGCAGAAGCTATGCCACAGGCTTAACATCATCCATGACGACGTTATCCATAGCAGCTCGATTGATCTGGTGAACGTAGATAGAAAGGCGGATGGCCGTGCGCGACTCCCCGTTAATGAGGATGTCGGAGAACACGGGCGCGCAGGAAATATCAAAACCGGTTGGAATCAAAAAACCGCGCGCGATAGCAACGGCCTTAATAGCCTGGTTGACGGCACCGGCGCCGACACACTGGATGTTGACGGGTACACCATCCTTGACCATGCCGGCGATGGCGCCGGCAACGGACGCGGGCGATGATTTGCTTGATACCTTCAGGCAATCCATGAAGAAACTCCTGCATTTAAAAGTACGTTTTAACTGCAATAACTGTATCGTACCGAGTGGACTCGGTAAAGGCACTATTCCTCTTTGGCAAGATCAAAGGTCACGGTGATTCGATCACGCGAAACACGGATCTTTGGGTCGCCGCAAAGGTTGAGATAGTACCGGGTGGCAAGGTCATTAAAGTCGCGTTCCACAGCGCGCGAAAACTGTGCCATGTCATCCTTGGCAATACGTAGCCCGCGACGATCCTTCGCGAGATCGACAGGAGCCGGCGCATGCGAGGACGAATCACGCTCGCGCAGCAGACGCGCGGTCACACCGCGAACGGGCTTAATCTGCCCTGCCAAAATGCGATGGGCCGTGCGCTCGGACATCTCAAGACCCAAACCCGAACAAATACGGATAAAGTCCTCGGCATCAGAAGCAAGGCCTAAACGATCGACAACCGGAAGCTCGCTCTCGTCATCAATGAACAGGAGACGAGACGTATCGAGCCGACTTGACGCTTGAGCATAAAGGGTCGCGGCAATCTCAGACGGAGAACCGAGATAGACATCGCAACCACGCAACTCCTCGAGCGCAAACTCACAAGCAGCGCGAATAATATTATGTGGACCGCGAGCGCAGACATAACGTCCGTCCTCATCCTTGACGGCCTGGGGCCAGCTGGACTGATCGGCACGCTCACTGAGGCGGTCGGCCGCAACGCTCACCTTGAAGGCTGAACCAAGATCGACGCCGGACGTGACCACACGGGCCTCGTCGGTGTTCTGCTTAATCGAAAACAATGCCATGCCACGACCGTGAACGCCCCAACGGTCCATCTTCATGCTCTCGAGCTTGGAGGTAACGCGGGCATCAAAGATTCGCTCTTGCATATCCTGCGGAACGCCAGAACCGTTATCCAGAAAGACAAGCGTGCGGACGCCATCTTCCTTGGTCGTGGCGAGATAGACCTTGTCGGCGCCGGCATCGCGAGCATTACGGAGCATTTCGATGACGATGTCCTCGACATGCTGAATGTCGTGCTTAGCCTGGCGCCGCTCGGCCTCCGAAACGCGGAGGCGGACATACCCCTCGCCAAGGTTCTCCTCGACGCGAAGGTTGCCCTCCCCCGACATCGACGCGATAAATGAGATGAGCTCGTTCGCGTCGCACATGTTATTTAGCGATATCGACAGCGCGGCTCTCGCGAATCACGACGACGCGCACCTGACCGGGATACTCCATCTCTTCCTCGATCTGATGGGCGATATCGTGAGCCAGGACCGTGGACTGGGCATCGGAGATCTTGTCCGGCTGGACCATGACGTGGACCTCGCGACCGGCCTGCATGGCATAGGTACGTTCGACGCCGTCATGGGAGTTGGCGATCTCCTCGAGCTTCTCAAGACGCTTGATGTAGTTCTCGGCAGACTCGCGACGGGCACCGGGGCGAGAGGCAGAGACAGCATCGGCGGCCTGCACCAGGACATCGAGCACCGTGTTGGGGTCGACATCGGCATGGTGAGCCTCGATAGCGTGGACGATAACGGGCTTCTCGCCATAACGGCGGGCAAGCTCGGCGCCGATGACGGCATGCGGGCCCTCGACGTCGTGGTCGATTGCCTTGCCCAGGTCATGAAGCAGGCCGGCGCGCTTGGCGGTCACAACGTCCAGGCCAAGCTCGGAAGCCATCACGCCGCACAGATCAGAGACCTCGAGGGAATGCTGAAGCACGTTCTGACCAAACGAGGTACGGTAGCGCAGGGCACCAAGGGTCTTGACGATCTCGGGGTGCAGATCGTGGATGCCGGTATCGAAGGCAGCCTGCTCGCCAGCCTCGCGCACGCGCTGCTGAACCAGGTCGGCGGCCTTGTGATACATCTCCTCGATACGGGCAGGGTGAATGCGGCCGTCGGCGATGAGGTTCTCGAGGGCGACACGGGCGGTCTCACGACGGACCGGGTCGAAGCTCGAAAGAACGACGGTCTCGGGCGTGTCGTCGATCACGAGGTTGACGCCGGAAACCTGCTCGAAGGTCCGGATGTTGCGACCCTCGCGACCGATGATACGGCCCTTGAGGTCATCAGAGGGAATGTGCACGGAGGTAACGGTGACCTCGGCAGTGTGATCGGCAGCGCAGCGCTGAATCGCCAGAGACAGAATCTCCTGGGCGGTCTTGTGGCACTCGGCGCGAACCTGCTGCTCGGACTCGCGAATGATCGTGGCGGCCTCGTGGGTGACCTCGCCGCGAACCTTATCGAGGAGCTCCTTGTGGGCGTCCTCGCGGGTAAGGTCGGCGATACGCTCGAGCTCGGAGGTCTGCTTTGCGCAGAGCTCCTCGAGCTCACGGGAGCGCTTCTCGACCTGACCGGCCTGGCTGGACAGCTGATGCTCGCGCTTGTCGAGAGCGTCGTTGCGGCGATCGAGGGATTCCTCGCGCTGCATCACGCGGTTCTCGAGCGTACGAATCTCGTTCTTACGCTGCTTGTCCTCGGCCTCAGCGGCCTGCTTGTTCTTGATGATCTCCTCTTTAGCCTCGAGCAGAGCCTCTTTTTTGAGGGTCTCGGCCTGACGCTTTGCATCACCGATCAGGGACTCAGCCTGTGCGTGTGCCGACTGGATTTTTTCGTCGGCCTCGTGAAGACTACCCTGCTTGGCGGTGCGCATGTAGGCAATGGCGGCGATGGCACCCAAAACGATGCCAACGAGCGCTGCGATGATAGGCATGCTCACTCCTTTTTATGGATTCGTTACACAACAAAGCGAACCGTCCTTACGAACGGCTCGCGACATTTGAGTAATATGGGCGCAGCTTATGCGGGTCGGATACAGATAAACATATAAACAAACTCATCACAGATGAGCACATATCACAAAGCAAATGACAGTGTTTATCGTACGTTGAACCACAACAACTGTCAAATAAATGGCCCCAGCACGGCGGCTAAAACGCGGTGAACGGCAGGGCCACAAAACGCATACGCCTAAACCGCACATTCCTCGCGTTCGGCATTAAGACGAGCCTTAACGGCATCGGCGGCGATGTGATACGAGAAGCCCTTGCCCATCAAAAACCGAACCAGTTTTTCGAATCCGCGCGTCTCTGGAACACGCCGCTTGGCGAGCAGGGCTGACGCACGCGCCAAATCGTCTTCGACGGCAAAATAATCCTCGGGATAACCGGGAATGTCATCGAGCACGACATGACGGCGCTTGAGCTCGGTCTCGATTTTACGCTGTCCCCAACCGCGCCGCTTGCGTTCCTCGATAAAGTACGAGCAAAAGCGGTTCTCGTCTAAAAAGCGATACTCGGTGGCGCGCTCGACGGCGAAATCGATCGCGGACTGGTGAAAGCCGTAGCGAGCCAGCTTGTCACGGACCTCACCCGTCGCATGGTCGCGTCGCGATAGCATCTCGGTCACCATGGTAAGTGCACATTTACGCTCGATGAGCTGCACCGCTTCACGAAAGTTATCCCAATCACAGGGAAGATCGGGGCGATTTTTGACATACAGGCGCGCGACCCGCACGGGAATCCAAATGGACCGCTCAAAACCGCCCTCAAGCTCACAATCGATATGTGCGCAAGGCTTTTTGGACGCATACCCGCTCGAGAACGAGGAGGCCGCCTTCTTATCGGGAAAGACGACCGTGGCCTCGGTCACCGTATACGACATGAGCGTAACCGCTACTCGTCGTCATCATCGAGCATGGCGGAACCATCGATGGCGTAAAGCTCGTCAAACTCCTCAGGCGCAGGCTGATCGGTCAGCTCGACCTCGGACGGAGCATCGTCATCAAACTCAAGCCCGCAGGCAAGGCGGACCTTATGCTCAATCTCGTCGGCGCAATCGGGGTGTTCGCGCAGGAACGCCTTGGCGGCCTCGCGACCGTTGCCGAGCTTGTCCTCGCCATAGGCAAACCAGGAGCCCATCTTCTTGCAAATGCCGCACTCGACAGCCATGTCCAGAATCGAGCCCTCCTTAGAGATGCCCGTACCGTACATGATGTCGAACTCAGCAGAACGGAACGGAGCTGCCACCTTGTTCTTAACGACCTTGGCACGCACGCGGTTACCGATAACCTCATCCTTAAGCTTAATGCTGTCGATGCGGCGAATGTCGATACGCACCGAAGAGAAGAACTTAAGGGCGCGGCCGCCCGTCGTGGTCTCGGGGTTGCCGAACATGACGCCGATCTTCTCTCGCAGCTGGTTAATGAAGATGCATGTCGTGTTGGACTTGGACAGCGAGCCGGCGAGCTTGCGGAGCGCCTGACTCATCAGACGAGCTTGCAAACCGACCGTGGTATCGCCGATCTCTCCCTCGATCTCGGCACGCGGGGTCAGCGCGGCGACGGAGTCGACGACGATGGCATCGATGGCGCCGGAACGCACGAGCATGTCAACAATCTCGAGCGCCTGCTCACCCGTATCAGGCTGGGAAATCAGTACCTCGTCGATATCCACGCCAATGCGCGCGGCATACGTGGGATCGAGCGCGTGCTCGGCATCGATAAATGCCACCACGCCACCCATTGCCTGGGCTTCGGCCAGGATCTCGAGCGAAAGCGTCGTCTTACCGGAGGACTCAGGACCGTAAATCTCGACGATACGGCCGCGCGGCACACCGCCGATACCCAGAGCGGCATCGAGTGCCAGAGCGCCCGTGGGGATGGCCTCAACCTCAAGCTCGGGGCCGCCGTCACCATACCTCATGATGGAGCCTTGACCGAACTTCTTCTCGATCTCGGCCTTGGTGGTGGCGATCATCTCTTCGCGCTCTTTACCCGTCGTGGGTGCATGAACGGTACGTACGGGACCTGAATTCTTGGCCATGAATAGCCCTCCTCTTAACAACCTGTATCGATAATACACGAACGGCTGTTCGTGGTCAACCGTTCAGGCCAATCATACGCAGGCAGTCTTTCCAAAACCCAACCAAACGCCGACCAAACACTGACCAAATGCTTGACCACAAAGGGCCGAATAAGAACAAGGAAGACAAGAATACACCTATAACCGGCGCAAACGCTAAATTCGTCAGGGGTCCCTATCTCCACAATTAAGGGGCCCTAAGGCCCCTTAAAACACGTCTATTCCATAGAGTTGAGCACAAGGGCAATGCGTCCCAATGCCTCCGCGACCGCATGGGCACGAACACACGAACGGTCGCCCTCATAGTGGCAGCGCACAGAGTCCACGACCGGCACTTCCCCATCAGCCGCGCGATACGCCCAGCCAATATAGAAAGTGCCAGCCGGATCGTCCTCAGTGCCACCGCCGGGGCCGGCATAACCCGTTGCGCTCACTGCAATATCGCTCTGGTACAGCTCCAGCGAACCCGCCGCCATCTCGCGCGCGGTCTGATGCGACACCGCGGTATAGCGGTCGAGCGTCTCCTGATCAACACCCAAAACGCGATGCTTGATCTCATCGCAGTAGGTCACCGCACCGCCACGCAGCACCGCCGAGGCGCCCGGGATATCGGCAATCGTCGAGGAGATCATACCTGCTGTCAGCGACTCAGCCGTCGAAACCGTCACGCCCCGAGCGCTCGCGCGCTCGACAATATCGCGCGCCAGCCCCTCGTTATGTGCGGAAATCTGCTCAAAAGAGTCCGTCATACCCACTAGGACCTAGACCGAAAAGACGATCTTGCGGCAGTTCCAGAAGTACTGGGCGCCCGAGATAACGGTCAGGACAACGGCAACGGCGTACAGGAAACGCGACACCGAGTAGATGCCGAGCGTCAGCGCCAGCGGGCCAAGGTGCAAGCCGGCCATCGCAAAGACGCACAGGTAACCGCAGATGGAGACCATCGTGGTCGCCGTCTTGTACTTGCCGAGCTTATCGGCCGCAACGACAACGCCGGCGGCACTAGCGACCATGCGCAGGGCGCTTACCAGCAGCTCGCGGAACAAGATGATGAACACGGACCAAACCGACACGGCACCAAAGTCCAAGAATAGCAGCAGGGCCGAGAATACGAGCAGCTTGTCGGCGATGGGGTCCAAGAATTTACCGAAGTCGGTAATCTCGTTGCGCGAGCGCGCCAGGTAGCCGTCAACCTTATCGGTGCACGACAGGATGACGTACAGAATGAAGGCAGCGGCGGCGAGCGGGCCGTCGAAGGTGCTCCAATCTGTACCGGCAACACTCGTGTGAGAAAGCGCCGACACGATCATGAACACCGGGATAAAGACGATGCGAACGCACGTCACGATGTTGGCGGGCGTCCAAACACTCGTCAGTTCCTTATTGCTCTCGTTTGCCACGACGCTCTCCTACTCCACAACATGGCCGATAAGCTCATAGCAGAAGCTATCGGTAAACTCGACCGTCAGAATATCGCCCACAGATGCCTCGCTGGCATCCAGATGCACCGCGCCATCGGAATCAGGCGCCTGGAACCAGGCATGTCCGATCAGCTCGGCGCCGTCTTCGGTCTCTTCGATACCGTCGACAATCACCTGGGCGCGCTCGCCCACATGTGCGGCAGTTGCAGCAAAACCGAGCGACTCGGCCAGGTCCATGGCCTCCTGGGCGCGCTCGAGCTTGACCTCTTCGTCGACCTGGCCCTCCATCTTGGCGGCCAGGCTGCCCTCCTCCTGCGAGTAGGCAAAGACGCTCGGGTAGTCGAAGCCGGCGGTGTCCATAAAGTCGAGAAGGTCGCGGAGCTCGTCGTCGGTCTCGGTCGGGAAGCCGACCATGGCCGTGGAACGGATCACGATGCCGGGGATGCGCTCACGCAGATCGCGGAACAGGTCCTCGAGCTCCTGGCGCGAACCAGAACGGCGCATAGCCTTGAGGATGCGCGCGTCGCAGTGCTGCACGGGGATATCGATATAGGGCAGCACCTCGGGCGTATCACGAATGGTCTCAATGAGCTCGTCAGTCATGCCCTCGGGCTGCAGGTAGAGCACACGGACCCAGACGTTCTGCGGACGCACGGCCTCGGCGACGGCACGCAGCAGCTGCGCCAGATTGCGCGGCGAGCCCTCGGCGACATCCTCGTCAGCAAAGTCGGTGCCCCAAATACCCGTGTCCTGGCCGATCAGCACGATCTCGCGCACACCGCCGGCAACCAGGTCGCGCACCTCGGAGATAATGCTCTCGGCATTTCGCGAATGATAGCGACCGCGAATATACGGGATCATGCAGAAGCTACAGAAGCGGTTGCAGCCATCGGAGATCTTGACGTAGGCGACAGCGCCCTCGACGGTGCGCTTGACCTGCGGAATATAGGCGGCAATCTCGCGCTCGACGCCCAGCACGCCATCGATGACCGCCACGATGCCATCCTCCTCGTCGGCCTTCACAAAGGCAGCGACCTCGGGCAGCTCATCGGGCAGATCGTCGCCATAGCGCGACGGCACACAGCCGCACATGACGATGGGGCAAGAACGAACGCCGTCCTGAACCTCGTTGGCGAGCTCGAGCGTGGTCTCGATGCTCTCGGACGTTGCGGAGGCGAGGAACGAGCATGTATTGACGATGGCGATATCGGCATCCTGCGGGTCGAATGCCTCCTCGTAGCCCGCGGCGGTCAAAAGAGAACGCATGCGGTCGGTGTCAACCTCGTTCTTAGCGCACCCGAGGGTGATGTAGAGCACGGAGCCCAACGGTGTATCCATGTTGGAGAGCAGTCCTTTCGAATGATATTAGCGGTAGTTGGTGAACTGCAGCGGCTGGCCGTAGTCCTGGTCGCGCAGGAACTGGATCACGGTCTGCAACGCGTCCTTCGAAGCAGAGGAAACACGCAGCTTGTCGGCCTCGATAGTCACCTTGACCTTGAGCTTTTGGTCCTTGATGTCCTTGTTGATCTTCTTGGCGGTCGCCTGGTCGATACCCTCGACGATATGGCCGAGCACGCGAACGGTGCCGCCCGATGCCGCCTGCGGAGCATCCCACGAGACAGCCTTGAGGTCGATGCCGCGCTTGATGAGCTTGGAGCTCAGCACGTCGATAATCTGCTTGGAGACAAAGTCGGCCGGGGCGCTGATCGTAAAGAGCTTGTCGCCCTTCGAAAGCTCGATCGTGGCGCCGGAATCCTTCAGGTCATAGCGCTGGGAAATCTCGCGCGTGGTTTGCTGGAAGGCGTTGTCGACCTCTTGCATGTTGACCTCGGACACGACGTCGAAGCTGGAATCTTTAGCCATGATGTTTCCTTTCGCGTACGAGCGGCTTAGTAGCTATCGTACGAATAGTCGGTAGAATCGGTGGGCGTCTGGCCGTCAGTTGCGGTATCGGCGCCATCCGTGGACTGGGCATCGGTGCCGTCGGTGGTGTCGGTACCATCGGTGGTGTCGGTACCATCAGAACTTTCACCATTCTCGGAACCAGTCGTCTCCTTCTTGGGAACGGTGATCGTCACACGCGCCACGCCCGAAGTCTTGGTATCGTAACGGACCTTTTCGCCGTTCTTGGTAACGGTGACATCGGAAGGCTTGGACGTGGTGATCTCGATCGAGGACTCAGGCGTGTACTCCTGCTCAAAGGGGCCAGTCGCCTGGGCGCCATAGACCGACTTGCCATCAACCTTGACCTCAATCCAGGCGGTCTTTCCCTTGGCAACGGAGACCTTGACCTTCGTTACCTCGTTTTCTTCCTTTTTAGCCGTCGTCTTGGTGGCGTCCGAATCGGTCGACTCATCCGTCGCCTCATCGGTGTCTTCGTCCTCGTCGACCGTTTCAGTCTTCTTAGAAGACTTCTTGGTCGTCGTCTTGGTAACAGCGGGCGTCTCGGGCGTGGTCTCGGGCGTCGAAGATGCGCAGCCGCGCAGAAGTGCCACGATGAGCACGATCAGCAGCAACGCCACGGCACCGATGCCGGCGTAGACGATACGCGGATCGAGACCGTTGTTTTGAGGAGTACGGGAACCGCCGCGTCCACGACTGGAACTGCTGCGGCCGCCTCCCTGAGGCATACGACCACGATTGCTGTCGGAACGGCCGCGATAGCCACCCTGGCCCTGAAGGCTGCGCTGACCCGAGCGGGGCGCAAGTTCACCGCGGCCTTGATAGCCACGCTGGCCCGCACGCGGAGCCGAAGAGCGCTGGCCATACGGCTGTGATTGAGAGCGAAGACGCGGCGTCACCTGCGTGGCATCGGCGTCCGCATAGCCGCCGAGAGCACGACCGGCAGAGACACCACGGTAGCCACGATCGGAATAGCCGCCATCTCCGTAGCCGACACGGGGATCGCGCACCACACCGCGGGCAGCGGGAAGCGCACGATCGTCGGGCATAGGCGTGCTGCGGAAACGATCGCGCTGAGAACGGATTTCCTCACTGGACCCCGTCTCGGTAATATAGCCAGCCTGCTGCGGACGCTGACCATAACGCGTTGAGCGACCACCCTGAACCATCAGGAAGCGCCCGTTATCGACAGAGGAACGCGAATTGACGTAGCCGGCGGCGTCCTGAAAACGACCGCCCTGCTGCGACGTCTCGCGTTCGTATGCCATCAGGTCGTCAAAGTAGGCATTGACGACCTCGCGCGGATTGAGGCCCAAAAAACGAGCATAGCTCGAAATCATGCCCTGCGCATAGCCGCGCGGCGGCATCGAAGCAAAGTTACCGGTCTCGAAAAACTCGATGATCTGCGGCCTGATTTTGATGGTGTTGGCGACCTGCTGAATGGAAAGGCCCATTCGGCGACGCTGCTCGAGCAGCATGTCACCAAAGCGTGCAGCCATCAGAATCCTCCAAACTCACGATCTTCACGTGCCATCTCGGCGTCGACAGATTCCAGCGCGGCAAGCCCCTCCTCATCCAACAGGACCTCGCGCGGCTTGGAACCGTCGGGCGGGCCGACGACACCCTTTTCTTCCAGCATGTCCATAATACGCCCGGCACGCGCATAGCCAACCTTCAGACGACGTTGCAGGCCAGATGTGGAGCCAAGCTGCGATTCCACCACAATATGGGCGGCTTCCCAAATGAGTGGATCATCGTCTTGCGGCTCGGCTACTCCGGTGCGGACAATGCCTCCGCCACCCGCCATGGACATGGAAGCGGGCGCCACGGCAGACAGGATCTCCTCGTGGTAGTCTGGCTCACTCTGCGACTTGACGAACTCGACAATCTCGTTGATCTCATCATCCGAGACAAAGCAGCCCTGGATACGGCGGGGCTTGCCCCAGTCGACCTTGGAGAACAACATGTCGCCCAAACCGGTGAGCTTCTCGGCGCCCATCTGGTCGATGATGACGCGCGAGTCGATGCCCGTGGCGACGTTAAAGGCGATGCGGTTGGTGATGTTAGCCTTGATGAGGCCCGTCACCACGTTGGAGCTGGGGCGCTGCGTGGCCACGATAAGATGAATACCGGCGGCACGGCCCAGCTGTGCAATACGCACGATCGAGGCCTCGACATCCTTACCGGCGACCATCATCAGGTCCGAAAGCTCGTCGATGATGATGACCAGGTAGGGCATCTTTTGCGGCGGGTTGTCGTAATGCTCAAACTCGCCGGCGGCCTGCTTTTCATTGTAGGTCGAGATCTTACGCACGTTGAGACGCTCGAAAACCTTCAGGCGACGCTCCATCTCGGACACAGCCCATTGCAGAGCGCTCGCGGCCTGCTTAGGCTCGGTCACCACGGGCACATAGAGATGCGGCAGACCGTTATAGCCCGCAAGCTCGACGCGCTTGGGGTCGACCATAATCAGGCGAACGTCCTCGGGAAGGGCGCGCATGAGCAAGGTCGTGATGATGGAGTTGATCATCACCGACTTACCAGAACCAGTCGTACCGGCGATCAACAGGTGAGGCATCTTGGCGAGGTCGGCGACGACCGGCGTGCCCTCGGCGTCACGGCCGATAGCGAGCTCGAGCGGACCGCCCTTCACATAGGGCAGCACGTCGCCCAGATTGACGTTCTGGCGCTTGCGGTTGGGAATCTCGATGCCCACGAGCGAGGTGCCGGGGATCGGGGCAAAGATACGCACCGACTGGGCAGCGAGCGAAAGCGCGATATCGTCCTCGAGGCTCGAAATCTTGCTCACGCGCTCGCCCTCGCCAGGTTGCAGCTTAAAGGTCGTCACCGTGGGGCCGGCGATCCAGCCGACCACGCGGGCACTGCGGCCAAACTCAAGCAAGGTGGATTGCAGTGACTCAGCGGTCTGCTCCAGCTCCTTATCCGAAGACGCGGCAGAAGCCGACTGCGGGTTGGCATGTAGGATTTCGAGCGGCGGAAGCTTGAGGCCGTCCTCTTCTTCGCCCTCGTTATCTGCGGCGCCGCCGTCCGCTCCCCCATCACGAGCCGCAGCCGATTCGACAGCACTCATGGCAGGCGCATCGGCAACCTTGGGATGCTTTAAGAAGTCGGGAATCTGAGGTGCGGCCGAAACAGGGTTCACGGCAAACGGCGGCTCGGACTCGTCAACCTTGTCCGGATCGTCCTCCATCGAAAGCTGTCCAGTGACCTGACCGCGCTTGGCGTGGCGACGCGGCAGCAAGGTTGTCTTGGCGGTCTCGAGCGGAGCCTCGTCGTCCTCGTCGTCACCCTCGGTGAGCTCAATCTCGCTATCGGACCAAGACGGGTCGGGCTCGCTTGTGTTGAGCTTGGGCGCAGCCTTGCCCTTCTTGGCATGGCGGCGCGGCAGCAGCGTGGTCTTGGCGCGCTCGGCTTCAACCGACTCGGATACGACGACAAATGGGTCATCGTCCTCGTCGTCATCCAAAACCGGGTCGACATCGCCACCCATGACCGTGGTCACCGCGGCGTCAGTCCCCTTCTGGCGCAGAATGCTCAGGTGCGGACGAGCGACGCCGGGAACAGACAGGGCCTCTTCATCGCCCCACGGGCTCGCATTGACATCGGCACGTCGACGCTCGGCAAAATCGGCAGCGCGATCGCGTGCGGAGCGCAAAACGCCACCCACCGAAAAGCCGATAATGACCAAACCAACGACGACAAGCCCCAGCAAGACAACCATGGCGATAGGTTTACCCAGGGCGTTTTGCAAGGCACTTGCGATAAAGGCGCCAATGTAGCCGCCCGACACGGAAAGGTTCTGCGGCGTAAACATAAGGTCGCACGAATCGCTCGTGCCCGGCACCATCAGCGAAAGAATGGAGACGACGGCGATAAAGACCAAGGCGCCGCCCGCAACAGAGCGCACGTTGAGCGGCGAGTCCTCACCCAAAAAGAGCGTGGCGGCAAACAGCAAGATGACGATCGGCAGCACGTAGGCGCCCAGACCAAAGCCCAGGTGGTAGAAACCGGCAACCGCAGCCGTCACGGGCGCTGTTGCCGGAGAGATCACGGCAATGAAGGACGCGATCGCCAAAACGGCGATGACCACACCGGCGATATCGCGATTGGCCGAAGGCTCGACCAAGGGCTCAAAATCGTCGAAGTCTGCCTCATGGCCCTTATTGGCACGAAGATGGGAACCGGCACCCTTAGCAGATGCCGGTTGGTTGTTGGCCTTATTGCCTTTGGCGTTTTGTGCAGATCCGCGCGCCAAACTAAACCTCCATGACGACCGGGATGATCATCGGGCGAGTGCGCGTACGGCTCCAGATAAAGTTGGAGAGCGAGTCGCGCACGGCCTTGCGAATGGCGTCGGAACCGCTGCTGGTAAAGCTGAACTTGCCCTTCTCGATCGTCTTCATGATGGACGCGGAGGCATCCTCGGAGAACTGGTCGTCGATGGCAAACGAAACGCCGCGGCCCGAGAACTCGATGGCCTCGATCTTCTTGTGCTTGAGCGAGACGATGGCAACGGCCGTGACCATACCGTCGTTGGCGAGCTTCTGGCGATCGCGCAGGACGATGGGGTCGGTATCGCCGATGCGCAGACCGTCGACGTAGACGACGCCGGACTCGACGGGCGTGCCGCGCTTGACGATACCACCGCGCATCTCGAGCGTGTCGCCGTTATCGAGGATAAAGATATGATCGTCCTTGATGCCCATCTTGCGGGCCAGCTGGGCATGGGCGCGCAGATGCACGGCCTCACCGTGAACCGGCATAAAGTACGTGGGCTTGGCCATGGCCATCAGGAGCTTGAGCTCCTCCTGGCTACCGTGACCCGAGACGTGGACGAGAGCGCGGTTCTTATCCCACACGTCGCAGCCGAGCTTGGCCAGGCTGTTGACGACCTGCTGGACGGCCTTCTCGTTGCCAGGAACGGGAGTTGCCGAGAGGATAACGGTATCGCCCTCGTGAATGGAGAGCGTCTTGTGCTCGCCATTGGCCATGCGGGACAGAGCCGACAGCGGCTCGCCCTGCGAACCAGTGCACATGACGACGATCTTGTCGTCAGGCAGGTTATCGATATCGAAGGCATCGATGATATCGGCATCATCGATGTTGAGATAACCGAGCTCGCGCGCCACGCGGGTGTTCGTGAGCATGGAGCGACCGGTCACAACGACCTTACGGCCGCACTTGCGGGCGGCATCGCAGATCTGCTGCAAACGATGGATGTGGCTCGAGAACGATGCGACGAACACGCGACCCGGGGCGTTCTTGATGGCGTGCAGCAGGTTGGGACCAACCTCGGCCTCGGACTTGGTAAAGCCGGGAACCGTGGCATTGGTTGAGTCGGAAAGCAGCAGGTCGATGCCCTGCTTGGCAAAGCGGCTGATAGCGGCGTAGTCGGGCGTGACGCCGTCGATGGGCGTCTGGTCGAGCTTAAAGTCGCCGGTGTGCATAACGGTGCCCTGATTGGTGCGGATGAACACGCCCAGAGCGCCGGGGATGGAGTGCGTCATCGAGAAGAAGTCGAGCGAGATGCCGCCGAGGTTGACATGGCTGCCGCCCTTGACCTCGCGGAACTTAGGCGCGCGGATGCGGAACTCGGAGAGCTTGCCCTCGATAAAACCGAGCGTCAGCTTGCTCGAGAAGATGGGCACCTTGTTGTTGAGGTCCTGCAGCAGATACGGAAGCGATCCGGTGTGGTCCTCGTGGCCGTGAGTGACGATGATACCGCGGAGCTTCTCCTCGTTCTCCAGAACGTAGGTGTAGTCGGGAAGCACCAGATCGATACCGGGCTGGGAGTCATCCGGGAACATGAGACCGGCGTCGACGAGCACCATGTCGTCGCCGCACTCGAAGACCGTCATGTTCTTGCCGATGCCATCAAGGCCGCCGAGCGGGATGATCTTCAAGGGAGATGATTTTTTAGCTGCCATAGGTTAGTGTGGTTTCCTTTCTTCGAAACGGGTCTGGAACAACCGACGGGGCGCTTCTGGCAAACCGACCGCCGGGAACGTACAAACATGCATCGCAGAGTCGATGCAATAACCACAGTATGATACCCATTTGCCCACCAACAGACCACCCATGCATCAAAGCCCCATCCAAACCGGTCTATCCCGCCGGTTTCCCGTGGGGCGGGCACTGATGAAGTTTCCTGCTCTACAGTCCTGCTCACGACGGAGGCCACATTAAGTGGCCTCCTGTTCGTGCGGAACTCGCGATAAACTTCATCAGTGCCCGCCCCACGGGAAACCTGCCAAAAAGGGACAGGTTTATTATGGTCGGTTTTATCTGGGAAGATGCTGCTGCGGCTATCTACAGATCTGAAATCTGACTACTGAATAGACTGTCTAACTAAATAGCGAGCGGCACTAACCAGTCCTTTTGCTTGCGCCCGGGAGGGCCGCATATGAAGTTTATCGCGAGTTCCGCACGCAAAGGAAAGCACTTAATGTGCTTTCCGTCTTGCGCAGGACTGTAAAGCAGGAAACTTCATATGCGGCCCTCCCGGGCGCAAGCAAAAGGGCGACCCCTGTCCGGAGTCGCCCTTGCGGTGCTGGTTATGTACGGCTGTTACTCGGCGTCGTGGTGGCGGCGGGGCTTGCGGCCTCCGTTGTCGCCGGGACGGCGCGGACGGTCGCTGCGCTCAGTGCGCTCGCGACGCGGACGCTCACGGCGCTGGAAGTGCTCGCCGTCGCCTTCGGAGGAACCCTCGGCGCGAGCCGGAGCCTCAGGCTTGTCAAGACGATCGAGCGAGATCTTGCCGCGATCGTCGACCTCGATAACGACGACCTTGACCTCGTCGCCCACGTTGAGGACATCCTCGACCTTCTCCACACGACCCTTTGCGACGCGGGAGATGTGCAGCAGGCCGTCCTTACCGGGCAGCAGGTTGACGAAGGCGCCGAAGGGCTGGATGGAGACCACGCGACCGGTGTACTCCTCGCCCGGCTCGGGAACCTTGATGATGAGCTTGATGCGCTCGACGGCCTGGTCGACGGACTCGCCGGTGCCGCCGACAAAGACGGTGCCGTCCTCCTGGATGTCGACCGAGGCGCCGGTCTCGTCCTGGATACCGCGGATGACCTTACCGCCGGAACCGATGACGTCGCGGATCTTGTCGGTCGGAACCTGGATGGAAACGATGCGCGGGGCGGTGCTGCGCGTGGTATGACGCGGCTCGGGGATCACATCGAGCATCTTCTGCAGGATGAAGGCGCGACCCTCCTTGGCCTGCTGCAGGGCGCGCGCCAGGATGTCGAAGGTAAGGCCGGTGGCCTTGTTGTCCATCTGCAGGGCGGTGATGCCCTCGGTGGTGCCGGTGACCTTAAAGTCCATGTCGCCCAGGAAGTCCTCGAGACCCTGGATGTCGGACAGGACCACGGTCTTGCCCTCCTCCTGGATCAGGCCCATGGCGATACCGGAGACCGGGCGCTTAATGGGCACGCCGCCGTCCATAAGGGCGAGCGTGGAGCCGCAGGTCGAAGCCATCGAAGAGGAGCCGTTGGACTCCATGACCTCGGAGACCACGCGGATGGCGTAGGGGAACTCGTTCTCGTCGGGGAGCACCGGAAACAGGGCGCGCTCGGCCAGGTTGCCGTGACCGATCTCACGGCGCTTGGGACTGCCCATGCGGCCGGTCTCGCCGGTGCAGAACGGCGGGAAGTTGTAGTGGTGCATGTAGCGCTTGCCCTCGGTGGGCTCGATGGTATCCAGACGCTGGCCCTCGTTGAGCATACCGAGCGACAGGACGGAAAGCACCTGGGTCTGGCCACGCTGGAACAGGCCGGAGCCGTGAACGAGCGGCAGGTAGTTATCCTTCACCATGATGGGGCGAATCTCATCGGCGGCACGGCCGTCAACGCGCTCGCCGGTCTCGACGACCATGGTACGCATAGCCTTCTTCTCGAGCTTCTTGAGCGCCACGGGAATCTCGCGCTCCCAAGCGGACTGCTCCTCCTCGGTGAACTCGGCACGGATGGACTCCTTCAGAGCCTCGACCTTGCCGATACGGGAGAGCTTGTCGGCGTCGCGAAGGGCGGCTGCCATCTCGTCGTAGTGGGCGAAGATGCGCTCCTGGACCTCCTCGACGGGCTGGTCGAGCGGGTACTCCTTCTTGACGATAGCGCCGTTGACCTGCTCCCACTCGGCGACAAACTCGTCCTGAGCCTGGCAGAAGGCAGCAAGGGCCTCCTGGCCAAACTTCATGGCGGCGAGCATGTCGTCCTCGGAGATCTCCTCGGCGCCGGCCTCGACCATCGAGATGAAGTCGGCAGAGCCGCCCAGCTCCAGGTCCAGATCGGAGTTCTCGCGCTCCTCATAGGTGGGGTTAACGATAAACTCGCCGGTCTCCACGTTGCGGCCGATGCGCACGCAGGCAAGCGGGCCCTCGAAGGGCACGCCGCCGAGCGTCATGGCCAGGGAAGCACCCATGACGTTGATGACGTCAAAGGGGTTGACCTGGTCGGCGACGAGCGAGGTAGCGACGATGTGCACCTCGTTGCGGAAGCCGTCCGGGAAGCTCGGGCGAATCGGACGGTCGATCATGCGCGCGGTGAGCGTGGCCTTCTCGCTGGGACGGCCCTCACGCTTGAGGTAGCCACCCGGGATGCGGCCGGCTGCGTACATCTTCTCGTTGAAGTCGACGGTCAGCGGGAAAAAGTCGTAGTTCTTGCGCTCCTTGGAGACAACCACGGTGTCGAGCATCGTGGTGTCGCCCTGCTTGACCAGGCAGGCGCCGGTGGCCTGCTTGGCAAGCTCGCCCGACTCAAAGGTGTAGGTCTTGCCGTACAGCTCAAAGGTCTTGGATACGAGTGTCATTGTTCTCCTTTACCCCGCAGGCCCCTTGCCTGCAGGCTCCTCATGTGACGCGGGCCCCCTGCCCCCGCCACGCTTCAGAGCGTGATTGTTCACGCCCTTACACAAAAAGAGCGCCCCGCTGCGCAGGACGCTCCTTGCATGTACAAATCCTACTGGATGTTGTCGCGGATGCCCAGAGCCTTGATGAGCTCACGATACTCGACGATGTCGTTCTTCTTGATGTAGGAGAGAAGACGACGACGACGGCCGACGAGCATGAGCAGGCCACGACGGGTGTGGAAGTCCTTCTGGTGGGACTTCATGTGCTCGGTCAGCTCCTTGATGCGCTCGGTCAGGATGGCGACCTGAACCTTGGGGTTGCCGGTATCGACCGGGGTGTTACCGAACTGGGCAGTCAGCTCCGCCTTGCGCTCTTTGGAAACAGTCATTGTTTCACCTTTCGTTTTGCGTCGCCCACGGGCGACTCGATTCGCCTCGGACTGGGAAGCCGCCGGTGGAGCGAGCAACCAAGGTCGAGGTACCAACAGGTCGGTATGTTACCACAAGCAGACCGCCCATGCGCATCATCACCGACCCAACATGAATTCCATCGCACGGAGGCGCTGGTCGGTATGCGTCGCCGCCCACACATGCGAAAGCCCGAGCAAAAAAGCTGCTGTATGGGGGTCGATCCTCTCGGTCATAAGCACATCGAAGGTCATGGACATGAGGGCGCGCAGCCATGCGACCTCGCCGGTCGAAACCAGCTCGGCACCCGAAACGCTCGACGCACACGACCCGCACATGAGACCGCCCGCCTGGGGCGAAAAATACGACAGCATGGGGTCTCCGCATAGCACGCAGGCCGAAAAATCGGGTCGATAGCCAACATGCGACAGCAGCTTAAAGACATATGCCGCCACAAGTAGATCCATATGCGCCGCGTCGAGCCCGCTGCCCACCAGGGCAAGCGCTCGCTGCGTGATGGCAAAGGTGAACGGGTCCTCGGCGTCCTCGAATGAGCACACGCGCGCGACCTCGGCAATCGCGCTTGCGGCGCAGGTCGTCTCGTAATCGGGCGCGGCGCCAACCGGCGCTTCCAAAAGCTCGGCCTGAGAAACAACGTCGAGCGAGCGTCCATGCGCGAGCAACATATCGACGGTACAGAACAGCTCGCAGCGCGCAGCTAGGCGTCCACCGGGTTTGCGCGCGCCCTTTGCCACGGCACGAACCTGCCGACCCCGCTCGTCAAGCATCGTCAGGATCAGGTCCGTCTCTTTGAGCTTGGTCTTATCGAGGACGAGCACCTTCGTGCGATATGTACGAGAACCTGCCATTCGCGCCGCGTGTCCCTAATCCTCGGCGTTATAGCCAAAGCGGCGAATCTGGGCCTCGTCGTCACGCCAGCCGGCCTTGACCTTCACGTCCAGCTCCAAAAAGACCTGGGTGCCAAAGATGCGCTCAAGGTCGCGACGGGCGTCGATGCCGATATGTTTGATCATCTCGCCGCCCTTGCCGATGATGATGCCCTTTTGGCCCTCGCGCTCGACGTAAATGGTGGCGTGCACGCGCAGCACCTTCTTGGTCTGCTCAAGCGCATCGCAAATCACGCCCACGGAGTGCGGGATCTCATCGCGGGTGCGGCGCAAAACCTTCTCGCGCACAAACTCGGCAACGAGCGTCTCATCGGAAGCGTCGGTACCCATGTCCTCGGGGAACCAACGCGGACCCTCGGGCAAAAAGTGCGCAACGGTCTCGATGAAGGCATCGACGTTAAAGTTCTTGACCGACGACGTCACGATCTCGTCGTCATATTCCATAAGCTCGTGGGCGGCCTTAAGCTGCTCCATGACCTGTGCGGGGTCGGCTTCATCGGCCTTGGTGAGCACCAGGACCTTCTTGGAACGGGCATTCTTGACACGCTCGGCAACCCAGGCGTCTCCCCTGCCAATCGGTTTAGTGGCATCAATCAAAAACGCGACAACATCGACATCGTTCAGCTCGAACAACGCACTCTTGTTGAGCTCGGATCCCAGACCGTCCTTGGGCTTATGAATACCCGGGGTATCGACAAAGACCAGCTGGTAGCCGGGACGGTTGACGACGGCGCGCATGCGACGGCGGGTCGTCTGTGCCACCGGCGAGGTGATGGCGACCTTTTTGCCATAGCAGGCATTAAGCAGCGTGGACTTGCCGGCGTTGGGGCGTCCGACCAGGGCCACAAAGCCGCTGCGGAAACCGGGCTCCACGTCACCAAAGCCCGCGAGGCTGTCGCCCTCGTCGCACAGGGCGTCGAGCTCCTCATCGCTCATGCCCTCAAACGGGTCGAACTCCTCGGCCTCGTCAAACGAATCGGCACCTTCAGCCTCGTCCAGGGACTCGTCGTCCAAAATCTCATCGGTAGGCTGCATATTGTCGGACATGGGAATCCCTTTCTAAATAAAGCCGAGCGCGTGGGCAAATACCAGCACGCCCACAATCGCGGCGGTGATGGAAAGAACGTATACAGAGGCGGCGGCGATGTCCTTCGCACGCTTGGCCAGCGGATGGAACTCCTGGGTCGCTAGGTCGACGATGGCCTCCATAGCGGTGTTGCACAGCTCGCCGTGAATCACCAGGCCACAACAGATGATAATCGTGGCCCACTCGGCAATGTCGAGCCCCACGAAACAGCCGGCAATGACAGTGCACACGCCCGCCACGAGCATGACCTTAATGTTGCGCTCGGTCTTGACGGCGGTGACGAAGCCCTCCATGGCATAGGAGAACGACTTTAAGAAGGACGGATGGTCCTTGTTCGATCCGGGAATCATAAACGGCTCCTAGTCGTGGGCATGATTTGTGATGGGACCGACGTGGACCAGCTTGGGGTCCTCGCCGCGCTCGAGCGCCAGATCGCGCAGGATGGCGTCCTCGCGGGCCTCCATGACCTCGGCCTCGTCGTCCTCGATGTGGTCATAGCCCAGCAGGTGCAGCATTCCGTGTACGAGCATCAGACGGCACTCGTCAGCAGGGCTATTGCCAAAACCGGGGGCCTGACGGGCAATAACCTGCGGGGCCAAGATGATATCGCCGAGCTCGAGCGTCTCGTCGGCGGGAATATCCTCGTCAAAGGCCGAGTCGCATTCAAACGAGAGCACATCGGTGGTGCGGTCGATGCCACGCCACTCGTGGTTGAGCTCGTGCATCTCGTCCTCGTCGACATACGAAAGGGAAATCTCGACTTCACGTTCAACGCCCTCGGCGGCAAGCACAACCTCGCAGATGTGCTCCACCTCCTGCGCGTCGAGCAGCGTATCGAGCTCGGCATCGTTGCTGATCAATACACTCAACGGGACTCCTTTCGGTCGCGCGAGCGCTGCTCGCGCACATCATCATAAGCATCGTATGCCTCGACAATACGCCCCACCAAGGCATGGCGCACCACATCGGCGCGCTCCAGGTGTGCAAACGCCACATCGTCGACACGGCCCAAAATCTTCTCGACATCCGCCAAGCCACCACGACGACCCACCAGGTCGCGCTGGCTGAGGTCGCCGGTAATCACGAACTTGGAGTTGAATCCAAGGCGTGTCAGGAACATCTTCATCTGCTCGGGCGTGGTATTTTGCGCCTCGTCGAGCACCACGAAAGCATCGCTCAGCGTACGACCGCGCATATAGGCAAGCGGGGCGATCTCGATCACGCCGCGCTCCATAAGCTCATCGGTGCGCTCGCGATCCATCATGTCAAAAAGGGCGTCGTAGAGCGGACGCATGTACGGATCGATCTTTTCCTCGAGGGTGCCGGGCAAAAAGCCCAGGTTCTCCCCCGCCTCGACAACCGGACGCGTCAAGATCAGACGGCCCACCTCGTGGCGCTTGAGCGCGGCAACGGCGAGCGCCATGGCCAGATAAGTCTTACCGGTACCGGCTGGACCCAGGCCAAACGTGATGGTATGCGAGCGGATGGCATCCACATAGCGCTTTTGCCCAAGCGTCTTGGGACGAATGACACGACCGCGGTATGAAAGCAGCACGTCATCGCGAAGCGATGTGGCCTCATGCTCGCCGTCGCGCAAGACGGCCAGGCAACGCGAGACGTCGTCAGCAGACAGGGTACGACCGGCCGCCGCCTCGCAAAAAGCATGTTCGAAAAAGCGAGCCACGAGCTCGACCTCGTCCGGGTCGCCGCTCACGGAGATGCTATCGCCACGGGCGACCACATGGGCGCGAACCAAGCTCTCGAGCGCACGAAGAACACCATCGCCGGCGCCCAAAACGCGCGAGGGATCAATTCCCTCGGGAACGGTAAGTCTAATCTTCGAGGCTTCCATGAACCTCCCTGCGTGCATGGACCAAGCTGGAATCATCGACTCCGATGATAGCAACATCGAGCAGGCACGGGGCTGTGAGTCCACGGGTATCGTCAAGACGGGCATGATGGAACGAGCCGAGCGTCAGGTTGTCACCATACTCGAGCACCGCACGCTCGACCGTGCCCACGCGACGGCGAGCATCGGCAATAGCGAGCTCCTGCGCGGCGGCCCGCATACGGCGGCTGCGCTCGGCCATAACCTCGGGTGGCACTTGGTCGGGCATGTCGGCAGCAAGGGTACCGGGACGCTTGCTATAGCGGAACACGTGCATGCGCGAGAAACCCACACGGCGGCACAGCGCCAGCGACTCCTCGAACTCCTCGTCCGTCTCACCAGGAAAACCGACGATGACATCGCACGAAAGAGACGCCTGGGGCAAGTTGGCGCGAATCATACGCACCGTGTCCTCAAAGGCCTCGGCGCTATAGGGACGGCCCATGCGATGCAGGGTCGCCGTGCAACCGGACTGCACGGGCAGGTGCAAAAACGGGGCGATACGCTGCGGATAGCGCGCCATAACCTTAAGCAGGCGCTCAGAGATATCCATGGGCTCGACCGAGGAAATGCGCACATGCGGAATAGACGTGCGCTCCATAATGGCCTCGAGCAGCTCATCGATTTCGACATGCTCGTCGGTCGCGCTCTTGCCGTCATAGGCACCCAGATTCACGCCGGTCAACACGACCTCGGGCACGCCGGCCTCCTGGGCCTCGCGAACTTGCTCGAGCACGGACTCGACGGGCACAGAGCGCTCGGGGCCGCGTGCCTTCCACACAATGCAATAGGTGCAGCGATGGTTGCAGCCGTCCTGAATCTTCACGCCCAGGCGAGAGCGACCGAGCGCATCGACCACCTCGCCATCGCTGCAGGCGGGAACGCTATCGGACTCAACGCCCAGCACCTCGCAGACACGTTCGGCGACATCGATCTTGGACGGCTCGGCGATCACGCGATCCGAAAGCTCCAACAACTCCTCAGGATGCAAATTGACCACGCAACCGGTCACGAGCACAAAGGGCTCGTTTGGATAGGCCAGCGCATGACGAACGGCCTTACGGGTCTTGGCCTCGGCCTCGCCCGTAACGGCACAGGTGTTAATGACGATCAAATCGGCATCCTGGGGCTCCACCATAGCAAAGCCCAGGCGCATAAGATCGGCAGTGATACGGTCAGACTCAACCCGGTTGACACGGCAGCCGAGGTTGACGACGGAAATATGGGGTGCGAGCACGCGGGCTCCTTAATCGAGGATATCGTCGAGGGCACTCTTGATACGGTCGGTCACCGACTTCTTACCGGAAGCGACGTCATCGCCTATATCATCGGCAAAAGCACGGAGCAGCTCGCGCTGCTTATTGGAAAGATTGGTGGGAACGACCACGCGCAGTTGCACGATCAGGCGGCCACGCGAACCGCCACCGCCAATGCGCGGCATGCCGTAATTATTGACGTTCACGGTGTCGCCGTACTGGGCGCCGGCGGGAACCGTCACCTTAGCGACCTCGTCGGGCATAATGCCCTCGACCTCAATCTCGCAGCCGAGCGCAGCCTGCGCAATCGAGATATCGCTCACCAGGTACAGGTCGTCACCGTTGCGCTTAAAGCGCTCATGGTCGGCAACGCGCACGTTGACAATCAGGTCGCCCGAAGGCTCGCCGCGAAGGCCGGCCTCGCCAAAGCCGCTCACACGCAGCTGGCGACCGGTCGAAACGCCGGAGGGAATATCGATGTCGATCTTTTCGTGCGAAGGCGTGCGGCCCTGACCGTCGCAAGTCTCGCAGGGATGGTCGATAACCGTGCCCTCGCCATGGCAATCGGGGCAAGGGGAGGAAGACTGAACCTGGCCCAGGAACGAACGCTGAACCGTCGTGACGTAGCCCGTACCGTGGCAGCGGCCGCACTGCTTTTCCTGTGCACCCTCGGCCCTACCGGTGCCGTTGCAATCCTCGCAGGGAGCAAGGCGGTCATAGCTGATCGTCTTTTTGCAGCCGAGTGCCGCCTCCTCGAGCGTCACCGAAAGGGAGATGGCCATATCGCGACCGCGGCGGCGCTCGCGACGGCTACGAGCGCCACCGCCGGCACCGCCGCCAAAGAACGACGAGAACAAGTCGTCCATGCCCATGCCACCAAAGATATCGTTGATATCGACGTAGCCCGAACCACCAGGGCCGTCGGCAGTGCCGTAACGGTCGTAGTTAGCACGCTTCTGTTCATCGGAAAGAACGGAATAGGCCTCGTTGAGCTCCTTGAACTTGGCCTCGGCCTCGGGGTCGTCCGAAACATCCGGATGTACGGTACGGGCCTTCTTTAGAAACGCACGCTTAATCGTCCGCGCGTCGGCATCCTTGTCGACGCCAAGCACCTCGTAGTAATCCCTATTTTCCGACACGACCGAATCCTTCCGACTTTCATTATTGTCACAGTGCGTCCTATACCCAAGCTGGGGCGGCCGCAAACAGAGGGTTTGATGTTAGTACATTCCGTACGGCGAAAGCATGGCACGCTGCGAGCAGCTCGCAAACCAAACCGACACGAGTGCAAACATAAATCCGTTGGCAAAACCGTTGGCAAACTGCATCGCGCCGCGTTTCCACCACAGCAGGCTGCGATGAAGCACGCCGTCCGAAAGCACCATGAACAGGCCCATGGTAAACGGAATAAAGCACATCACGGCAAAGGCCGAGAACACGCCCGAAATGGCCGAGAGTACCAAGAACGGCGCCACGATGCCCATCAGGTAAAAACCGGTACGAGCTTTGCCTTCCAAGCGCTCGGCCTCAACATGGGCGCGGCCGACCAGGTCGCCGCCCGCGGCACCGTTGGTGCCAGCATGACCCATGCCGCTAATGCGGACCTCGTCGCCATCGTGCGTGCCGGCAGGAAACTCAATCGTCTGCTCGGAGGTTACGCGAGTACGACCGCTGCCACCGCAATCAGGGCAGGGGTCGGCCACGACCTTACCGGAACCGCCACACTCAGGACAGACCGACTGGAACGTGCCCGCACCAAACAGGAAGGACAGGTCGACGTCGATGTGGCCGCGGCCGCCACAGCTCGGGCAGGTATGGGCATGCTCGGAGGAGACAGAACCCGAGCCACCACAGTGACCACAGGTATCGAAGCGCGTGTAGCGGACGGTCTTGCGGGCACCGCCCTTGGCCTCCTTAGCGTCCAGTTTGATATCGACGACCACGTTGGCGCCGTTCTCGGGATTGTAGGCAGCCTGGCCGCGACGCTGCTGGCCCCAGGCGCCACCAAAGGGAAAGCCGCCCTCAAAGGGATTGCCATAGCCCGTGTTGCCGGCGTAGCCGCCACCATAGGGCGAAGCTGTAGGAGCACCGGTAAAGGGATTGCCAGAACGCATGGCGTCGTAGCGCGCACGTTTTTGCTCATCAGAAAGCACGGCGTAGGCCTCGGAAACCTCTTTAAACTTTTCCTCGGCATCCGGCTCTTTGTTGACGTCCGGATGGAGTTTGCGGGCCTTTTGCTGGAAGGCCTTTTGAATATCACGCGAGGTGGCATCCTTGGAGACACCCAGAATCTCGTAGTAATCTTTTTCGTTCATCGTCGCCATGCGCGGCAACCTCCTGCTCACAGCAGCGTATATATTCCGGTAATTCTACCCGAGCGGCCTAAGCTAGATCCCAAAACAGCTCGAACAGAACATTTCCATCGAGCCAGCCCAGGTGGGTCGGCGCCAGACGGGCACAGGTGCGGCCAGCGATGACATCGACAGAGGCGATAGGCCCCGCATGGGTATCACCGTGCTCGGGCACCCAAGTGGCAAGCCCAAGCTCAAGAGCGCGATCACAAGCCGCTGCCAGTTCATCGGCAGGGATGACACGAGACGCGCGAACCAACAGGTCGGAATCAACACCGCGCGTCATGCGACAAGCGAGCATCAGGTCCTCGGCCGCCGCCTCGCGCCGCGACAGATACTCGGCATCAAACATCGTCGCGGCATCGTCGCGTTGTACCAAACGCACGCGGTGAAAGTCACCACGGGGAGCCACGCCGGGAAACAGTCCAGCCAAGCGGTCGAAATCCTCGTCGTCGAGCATGCCCGCGGCAGAACGACCCAGGCCCAGGTAGCCCCGACCAGTCCAGTAGGCGATATTATGGGCACATTCATGCCCATCGAGCGCGTAGCTCGCCACCTCATACGGATGGTAGCCGGCCGAACTCAGCCGCTGGCGCGCAACGTCCATGCATGCGGCCTGGAAATCCTCATCGGGCTCAAGCGACTCGTCACGGCACACCATGCGGTAAAGCGGCGTGCCCTCCTCGAGCGTGAGCGGATAGACCGACACATGGTGCGGGGCCGCCTCAAGCACGCCATCGAGCGTATGCTGCCAGCTCGCCATAGTCTGTCCGGGAAGCCCGCACATAAGGTCGCACGACACATCGAGCCCAACATCCTTCACCGTCGCGATAGCCGCAAGTGCCCGATTAGCATCGTGAATGCGGCCAATAGCAGCCAGCTCGGTATTGTCGAGGGTTTGCACGCCCAGAGAGATGCGCGTGACACCCGCCTCGGCAAGCGCGGTGGCGAGCTCAGCGGTCAGGGACTCAGGATTGGCTTCGCAAGTAAATTCAACGGGTTTGCACCACATGGAGATACGCCGGGCAAGTTCCACCAGGCGCTCCCCTGCCAGCGATGGCGTGCCGCCGCCAGTATAGACCGTGCGGACCTGCGCAAGCGCCCCGGCGTCGCTAAAGGAATCGAGGCGCGCATACAACTGCTCAAAATAGGAATCAAGCGCGGCATCCAAATCACACGCAGCAAAGCTGCGCGAGTCAAAGTCGCAGTACCGGCACTTTTGAGCGCAAAACGGCACGTGCACGTACAGCGCGGTAACGGCCACCGTTAGGCCTCCAGCGGATGAGCAGGCACCGACTCGCCGGCGGCAAGCGCGGCCTCGCAGGCCACCACGTCGCGCTCGATATCATCGACCAGCGCCATAAACTCCTCGTACGTAGAGCAACGCACCACCTGAGCGCGCCAGGCGGCGGCATGGGGCATGCCCTTTAAGTACCAGCTTGCGTACGTGCGAGCACGCGACATGAGCGGCAGAAGCTCGTGCGTCAACGTCAGGTGCTCGCGCAGAGCCTCCAGGCGCTCGACCGAGGAGCGAGAAGGAACCGGCGTGCCATCGAGTGCAAGGGCTCGGGCATCGCCGAACACCCACGGATTGCCGTAGATGCCGCGCGCGATAAACACCGCGCTGGCACCCGAGCCGTGCAGATGCTCAGCAGCGTCCTCGGCCGAGAACACATCGCCCGAACCAATCACGGGAATCTCGACAGCGTCGGCAACCTCATCGACGACCGACCAATCGGCCTGGCCCGTGTAGAGCTGCGTGGCGCAACGACCATGCACGGCGACTGCGGCAGCCCCTGCACTCTCAAGCATCTGGGCAAATGTCGCGGCATTGCGGTCCTCGGCATAAAAGCCCTTGCGAATCTTGACGGTCACGGGCACGTGCGCCGCGCCAACCGTGGCCTCGACGATCTTCTCCGCCAGGTCGGGCGTGCGCATGAGCGCCGAACCCTCGCCCTTGGTGACAACCTTGCGGGCGGGGCATGCCATATTGATATCGATGAGCGACAGGCGATCGCCAACGCGCTCCTCGACGGCGACGACGGCGCTCGCAAACTGCTCGGGCTTGGAGCCAAAGAGCTGCACGCAAATCTGCTGCTCCTCGTCGGCCGGTAGCACCAGGCGCCAGGTCTTGTTGCTGGCATAGGCAAGACCCGCCACGCTCACCATCTCGCTGTAGGCAAGGTTGGCACCGCGGCGGCGGCACATGATGCGGTAGGCAGGGTCGGTCATACCCGCCATGGGAGCCATAAGGAACGGCTGCTCGGCATAGGCGCCCAGCAGCCGCTTGCTGTATTCAGAAAGCGCCATAGACCTACTCGTCCACCTTGAGGATCGCCATAAAGGCCTCCTGCGGGACCTCGACCGATCCGATGGCCTTCATGCGCTTCTTGCCCTCTTTCTGCTTCTCGAGCAGCTTGCGCTTACGCGAGATATCGCCGCCGTAGCACTTGGCAAGTACGTCCTTGCGACGCGCCTTGACGGTGGAGCGGGCAATAATCCTGTTGCCGATAGCACCCTGGATGGGCACCTCGAACAGCTGACGCGGGATGATCTCCTTAAGCTTGTCGCACAGGCCACGGGCCAGGCCATAGGCCTTGTCCTTGTGGACGATAAACGACAGCGCGTCCACCTCGTCGCCCGAAAGCAAGATGTCGAGCTTCACAAGCTCGGATGGACGGTACTCGTTGAACTCGTAGTCGAGCGAGGCATAACCCTTGGTACGGCTCTTGAGCTGGTCAAAGAAGTCCAAGATGAGCTCGGCAAGCGGCATATCGAAGCGCATCTCGACCGATTTGCTCGTGAGGTGGATCATGTCAGTCGTGACGCCGCGGTGCTCGATAGCGAGCTGCATGACGGCACCCGTGTACTCAGGCGGGCAGATGATCTTTGCCTTGAGGTAGGGTTCCTCGATACGCTCGATGCGTGTGGCCTCGGGAAGGTCCTGCGGACTGCGGACATCGATCATTTCGCCGTCGGTCTTGTAGACGTGATAGTCGACCGAGGGACTCGTGGCAATGAGGTCCAGGTTGAATTCGCGCTC
Organism: uncultured Collinsella sp.; assembly: GCA_958350755.1. GTDB lineage: Bacteria > Actinomycetota > Coriobacteriia > Coriobacteriales > Coriobacteriaceae > Collinsella. The sequence goes on along the minus strand of CATWID010000008.1, from coordinate 8,987 downwards.
CAGGCGTTCCTTGACGACTTCCATGTGTAGCAGGCCCAGAAAGCCCACGCGGAAGCCAAAGCCGAGCGCCACCGAGGTCTCGGGCTCCCACACCAACGACGGGTCGTTGACGTGCAGCTTATCGAGCGCGTCACGCAGGTTCTCGTAGTCCTTGTTATCGATCGGGAACAGGCCCGTATAGACCATGGGCTTAGCCTCGCGGTAGCCGGGAAGAGGCTCGGGGCAGGGATTCGACGCCCACGTGAGGGTATCGCCCACGCGAACGGCCTCGGGATCCTTCAGACCCGTGACCACGTATCCGACCTCGCCGACGGTCAGCGCATCGACCGGGGTCTCGGCGGGGCGCTTGACGCCCACGCCATCGACCAAAAAGTCGCCCTCGGCCTGCATCATGCGCAGGGTATCGCCCTTTTTGATGGAGCCGTCAAAAACACGGACCGTGGCAACCACGCCGCGGTATTCATCAAAATAAGAATCCAGGATGAGCGCCTTGAGCGGCGCGTTCGCATCGCCCTTGGGAGGCGAGATCAAAAAGACAATGGACTCCAGCAGATCGTGGATGCCCTCGCCGGTCTTGCCCGAGACACACACGGCATCGTCGGCAGGGATCGCGAGGTCATCCTCGATCTCGGTCTTGACCTCATCGGGATGGGCCGAGGGCAGGTCGATCTTGTTGATGGCCGGCACAATGTCCAAGTTGGCGTTCATGGCGAGCGTCGCGTTGGAAACGGTCTGCGCCTCGACGCCCTGAGTGGCGTCCACGACGAGCACCGCACCCTCGCAGGCGGCCAACGAACGCGAGACCTCGTAGGTAAAGTCAACGTGGCCCGGCGTATCGATCAGGTTGAACTGATACGTCTCGCCGTCGTCGGCGTCATAGGACACGCGAACGGCATTGGACTTGATCGTGATGCCGCGCTCGCGCTCGATATCCATAGTGTCGAGCAGCTGCGACTCCATGTCGCGCTCGTCAACGGTATGGGTGAGCTCGAGGATACGGTCACTGATCGTGGACTTGCCATGGTCGATGTGCGCAACAATTGAGAAGTTGCGGATGTGGGAAATGTCAATTGAAGTATTCATGCGGACTATCTTACCCGAGCGATACAAAAAATGGAGCCTGTTCCATAAAACAGGCTCCATTTATGCGCGTAATCTGTGTGGTGTGAAATTTACAACTTAGGCGTTGATGCTGTTCACGAGCTTGGCAAGACCGGACTTGCGGTTGGAAGCCTGGTTCTTGTGGATAACATGCTTGGCGGCAGCCATGTCGAGACGCTTGGTGACGGTCTTGAGGGCAGCCTGGGCCTTCTCGGCGTCGCCCTCGGCGACGGCGGACTGGACGTGCTTGGTCAGCGTCTTGAGCTCGGACTTGACAGCCTTGTTACGCATGCGAGCTGCCTCATTGGTGCGGATACGCTTCTTCTGAGACTTGATGTTTGCCACTTCTGGAGTTCCTTTCGAGTTCCTTGCAAAAAATGTATGACACCTCTGAGACACGGTGAGGTCATGCAAGCGCCTACTATAGCACGCTCCCTCTCAAAGGGATAGAACGAATTTGTCAAATAGGCAGGTATCATCACGATTTTCTCAAGATGTTCGTAATCCAGAGCAAAAGCGCCGTCTGAGAATCGGCCGAACCCTTGAGCGCGAGCTCCACATCGACCGCACCCTCGAGCGCTGCGATGAGCTCTGCCATCGAAAAGCGACGTGCCCAGGTCAGGTGATTCTTGACCTGCCAGGACTGGAGCTTGAGCGTCGCGGCCAGCTCGCGACCCTGCCCACGCGCGTCGAGCGCCTTGGCGACGATAAGCTCGCGAATGCGACCGCACAGCAATGTGTAAGTCCACACGTAGCTCTTGGAGGGCAGGAGCTTAAAGAGCTCGAGCGAACGCCGCATATCGCGAGCCGAGACGGCGTTGAGGAAGTCCCAGGGTTGGACCTCGGCCGTACGAACAATCCAGCGCTCAACATCGGCAAGTTCAATCTGAGGCGACTCGACCATCTGGGCAAGCTTAGCCAAGTCGTTATCGAGCATGCGCGTGTTTTCGCCCGAACGCGAGACGAGCTCCTCGGCGGCCGCCGTCGAAATCGACTTACCGCGCTGCGTCGCCATCTGCTGAACACGGCGCGGCAGTTCCCAGCGCTTGGTACCCGAGCAATCGACGATAGCCTTCTTGTCGATCTTGGCGATTGCCTTATACAGGCGCGTATTCTTGGCAAGTGAGTCGGCGATGATGAGGCAGACCGTTGTGGGGCTGGGACTCGCCAGATACCCAACGAGCGGCTCCGAGACCGCCTTGGCGAGCTTTGAGCAGCCATCGAGGATTACCAGACGAAACTCACTGCCCATCGGAAAGGTGTTAAGCGATCCGATAATGGACTCGATATCGGGGTCCTTGGTCATGTCTCGCTCGTCGAGGTTGAACTCGACCATACCCGATTTTTCCAGACGCGCTTTCACACGCGAGACGGCGTGGTCGCGCTTAACTCCGTCGGTACCGACGATCAGATATGCCGGCAGCAAACCGGTTTCGGACATTGCGCCCCCTCCCGCAGGCCTTCGTATTCGTTCCGTGCCATTCTAGCCCAGGGGCCCACCACACGCCAACGACGTCGTCACGGTCGCTGGCATCGCATCGCAAAGCCATTCGCAGTCGGTGTGACGGTAATGTCGCCGTGTTCGATGGTACACGCGAACACACCACCCGCTTCCTTAACGGCATCGATGCAGGCATCGGACGGATGGCCGTATCGATTCCCCTCACCGGCGCTTGCGAGGGAAAGCTCGGGCTTCAGGACGTCCAGCAACTCGCCATCGACTGAAACCTTGGAGCCGTGATGCCCAAGTTTAAGGACATCGATATCCCCCACCTCCTGCACGAATTCCCGCTCTTGGTCGAGCTCGGCATCACCGGTGAGAAGTATTCGCAGGCCCTTGCCTTCCTGAACATAAGAGAGCAGCAGGACAAGCGAGTCCTCATTTCCCTCGCCATCCACGAACTCGAATGGCCACATCACGCGAGCGCAAAATAAGCCGATATCGACCGTATCCCCACGGCGCACCTGCCGATACTCCACGCCAGGTCGGTTCAATACCTCGGCAGGAGCATCCTCCAGCGCATCCGCCGCCACGGCAATCGTTCCGACCGAAAACTGTTCGAGCACGGCAGGCAAACCACCCCAGTGGTCCTCATCCCAATGCGTCACAAAAACGGCATCGATATGGTGCACGTTATTGCGAACCAACGCCGCAACCACACGCTCGTCGAGCCCGCAGTCGACGAGAGCTACTGCGCCGCCTTGGCGGATAAGAATCGCATCGGCCTGGCCCACATCGAGCACCGTCACCGAAGGCGGAGCGAATCGATCCCAATAGACGTACGGAATCGCAGCCAAGAGCATCAGGCATGCAAGCCCCACCGCCATAGGACGTGCACGGGGACGCGGCCACCAGACCAGCAGAACCGCCAGAAAACACGGCACTAGGTAAATCCACATGCTATCGGGCGGCACGCTCACGTATGCACCCGGCACGGCGGCAAACAGCTGCTCGAAGAACAGCGCGCAACGGGCGGCAATCATGGGCACAACGAGCGCCCAAGTCCGCAACGGTCCCACGAGCGAAAAGGGAGCCAGCACGATCGACACAGCGAGCAGTACGCTCACCACCGGACCGATGACCGCATTTGCCAACGGAGCAATGAGCGAGAATGTACCGAAGGCAGGAATGGTAATGGGAAGTGTCGCCAGTTGTGAGCACAGCGTGACGGAAAGCACGCTGGCAAAGCCTGATGGCACACCTAGCTCACCCAAAGCGTAGGTCGCATAGGGACAAAAGCACAGAATGGCTAAGACGCTGGCACACGAGAGTTGAAAGCCCATCTCGAACAGCACCGTCGGCCGCAGTAGCACAAAGATGGACATGGTTACGAAGAGTGCCGAAAGGCCGTGCCGACGACGCCCCGCGCCGTTTACGACAAGCGTCACGAACACCATGCAGCACGCACGCACGGCCGAGGGAGACGCCCCCGTAAAGGCAGCATAGCCGACAAGCGTTATCGCCAATATCGCCCGCTGAAGACCACGTGAGCACCGAGTCTTTTGCAATACACCCTCGATTACAAACCCCACGATAGCCAAATGGCTGCCCGAGACGGCGATAAGATGCGCCGTTCCCGTCACCGAAAACCAGTCGCCCGCCGGCTGGGCGCGCAGCTCGGCCGAACGACCGCAGGCGACACCGGCTATGAGCGCACGCGCCGGGTCGGTCGCAGGCGCGATGGACGCAAGCAGCCCATTTCTCAGCCGAAGCAGCGGCACCGGAGAGCCCTCGTCGACCGACACGACTCGAACGGCTTTAGCCTTGCGCACCTCGCCTCGGAGCACGCGCGATCGTCCATATGCATCGTTCTCAAAACGTGAAACGCGACCGATAACACGCACGTGCGCCCCGACCTTGAGCTCACGATCACACGATAGGCGAACCGTTGCCAAGTTCTTACCGTCCGCGCGTGCCTCGCAGGTATAGGAATACACGTCGTCGTTTATGGATGGATCACCCTGCACGACAAACTCGAGGCCGCTTGCCGCTCGACCGTCGAGCGCCCTCGAGGCGCTGAGCGCACCCACAGCCCACCACGCCGAGACGACCGCTCCCGCCACGAGACCGACGGACGCGGCATACAGCCACCGCTTCAAAGGGGCAAGCCTCGCACAAGAGTGAGCCAGCACAACGAAAACCGCTGCCGCAACGGGAATGGCCCATAGCGGCCCGACCGCCGTCGCCCGCTCCCTCAGCAGCGCATCAGCGGCTATGCTGAGCACCAAGGCGCAGCTCACGCACATGCCGGCACACAGGGCCATCGTCCACGGAATCAGGGGCCGCGGAGGCATCACGTGCTCTCGCTCGGTCGCACTCATACGCAGATGCAATCTTTGATTTTGGCAAGCTTCTTCTCGCCGATTCCCGACACGCGCATCAGATCGTCAACCGAAGCAAAAGCACCGTTCTTTGTCCGCTCATCGATAATCGACTGTGCCATTGAGGGACCGATTCCCGAGAGCGTCTGCAGCTCTGCCGAGCTTGCCGTATTAATGTTTACTAGGCCTGTTGCGCCACCGACGCCTGATGATGCGGAAGCCCCACCATCAACACCGGCTTCCGCAATGGACACCTGCTGCTCCCCTACCGTTGGAACGTGAATTTTTTGTCCATCAGTGACCTTGGATGCACGATTAAGCCCCGTAACGTCTGCTTCGGGCGCCAGCCCGCCGGCGGCATCAATCGCCTGAGCCACCCGCGCCCCGTCTTTGAGGCGATATACACCGGGTGACACCACGGCGCCATCAACATCGACATAGACCTCTGCCGCGGCAGACGCCTTAGGCGAAGAGCCTTCGGATGTCTTTCCGCTCGAAGCATCGCCGGATCCCGGCTCCACTAACGTGCCCGAACCATCAGTGCGCTCAAACGACACACCGCCGGCACCGCCGCCAAGGTTCGCCATCGCCAGCCCACTCGCCATCGCAATGACGACCAGTATCGCCATCACCACTGCCTTATGACCGAGCAGTTTGCCCGCCCAGCGGTCCATCTTTTTGACTCGTTCGTGTTGTTCGCGCTGCGCCATAGCAAAACCTCCCAACACCATCGTGTCAGGAAAGGAGCTCCACAACAGCCACGCCCCAAAACCGGTTTTTGCGGTCAAACCAAAAACCGACCAAAACCTTGCACAAATCTGTCCATTTATTCAGGCACACGTCAGCAAATGAACACTTAGCCGCAAAATGCCCAGATAGCAAAAGACCGACGATGCAGGCGCATCGTCGGTCTATGCACAAATTTACTCGTGATCTTGGTAAATCTCACGCGGAGCAAGCTCCGAATGTTTGCGTTTTAAGGTCTTAGGGGCCTTATATGTGTTGCTCTCGAAGTCGATGTACTCGGTCTGCTTGAGCAGGCGCTCAATCATCTCCTCGTGATCAAACAGTTCCCAGGCCTCATGCACGGCATCGAGTTTAGCGTGTGTCTCGGGACGGCGCGGCATAAACAGCGTGCAGCAGTCGGGAGCGGCCTCAGTCGAGATATCGAACGTACCGATCTCCTCGGCGCGCGCGATGATCTCCTGCTTGTCCGAACCGATGAGAGGACGGAACACGGGGATCTTCACGGCCTCGTTGACGGCCATGATGTTCTCAAGCGTTTGGGAGGCAACCTGTCCAAGCGATTCGCCCGTAACGATGGCCTTGGCACCCTCGATGTGTGCAATGCGCTCAGCAACCGAATACATAATGCGGCGATACATGATCACGCGCAGGTTGCTGGGGCAGGTGACCGAAATCTCACGCTGGCAGTCGCCAAACGGCACCACGTACAGGCGGCCGATCTGGACACCCGGCTCAAGCGCACGGATGATATCCTGCACCAAATACTCACTCGTATCGGGCGTCTGCGGACGACCGGAGAAATGTACCGGCACGCAAACCGCGCCGCGGCGCGCGAGCATCCAGGTCGCCACCGGAGAATCGATACCCGAGGACAGCAGCGTCACGACCTTGCCGGCAGAACCCACCGGCAGACCGCCCACGCCGCGCTCGGAGCGTGCGTACACGTAAACGCTACCCTGGACCACCAGTACGTGCACCATTGCATCGGGGTCGTGCATTTGAACCTTTTTATCGGGGAAGGCCTCACACAGTACCTCGCCCACCTGACGATTGATATCGATCGAGGTGAGCTCATAGTCAGTATTGGAGCGCTTGGCGTGCACCTTAAACGAATCGAAGGAACCAAACTCGCGCAGCGCCTTCACGGCGGCGGCGCAGTACTCCTGCGGGTCGCGGTTGGTGTGATACGCCAAAGACACACGGGCAACGCCGGGAACGGTACGAATGACACGCGCCGCCTCGACGGCCTGATGTTCGTTAAAGGTCACGAGGATATAACCGGAAATTCGAGACACGGCATTCACGGAAAAGGCGGCCAAGGCCGCCTTGATGTTATCCATGAGGATATGCTCAAAATGTGCGCGGTTCTTGCCCTTCAGTCCAACCTCGTGATAGTGGACCAGGCAGACGCGAGCCGCCATTTAGGCTTCAGCAACCTTGTGGCCGAGCGCCTTCTCGTAACGGGCCTCGTCGTAAGAGATGTCACCGTCGACAATCTCGTCCATAGCCATCGAGATGGTATCGGCACCGGAAAGCCCGATGGTGATGTCATCGACATCCTGGACGGCAAGCACACGGTTGTGCTGGCCACGCAGCATGCTATTGATGTCGCAGGCGCGCTTAGAGGCAAGCGAAGCGAGCAGGAAGCGGTTGTGATCGGTCTTCTCCAGAAGATCGTCAATGCAAGGCTTTACAACGGACACGGACCTCAGATCCTTTCATGCATATCGAGAACGCGAACGAGCTCATCGGTCGCGCGGTCGAGATCGTCATTCACCACGACGTCGTCGTAGCGGTCGGCAAGGGCAAGCTCATCGGCGGCGTTTGCCATACGCAGCTCAATCGTCTCGGGCGTCTCGGTACCGCGACCGACCAGACGCTCGCGGAGCACCTCAAGCGAAGGCGGCTTGATAAAGATCAGCACGGCCTCGGGGAAACGCTCCTTCACCTGCGGGGCGCCCTGGACATCGATCTCCAAAATCAGAGACGAGCCCGAGGCGAGCTTGGATGTGACCTCGCTCACCAACGTGCCGTAGCAGTTACCGTGGACCTCGGCCCACTCAACAAACTCACCGTTTGCCACGCGGCGGTCGAACTCCTCACGCGTCAGAAAAAAGTAGTTGACGCCGTCGACCTCACCTTTGCGTGGTGCTCGCGTGGTAGCCGAAACCGTCAGACCCAGGTTCGAGCGGCGCTCGCGCACACGAGTGACGAGCGTACCCTTGCCTGCGCCTGACGGTCCAGAAATCACAAAGAGCTTGGAATCCTGAGCGCTCACTTATTTGGTCAGCTGCTCGAGGAGCTGCTCGCGCTGACGGACGCCGAGGCCCTGGACGCGACGAGTAGCGGAGATACCGAGCTCCTCCATGATCTTGGCGGCCTTGGCCTTGCCATAACCGGGGAGAGACTCGATGAGGGTGGAAACCTTCATGCGGGAAGCGATGGGGTCATCGGAGTTGAGCACGGACTCGAGGGACTTCTCGCCCTTCTTGATCTGCTCGCGAAGCTCAGCGCGGGCGTGACGTGCGGCAGCAGCCTTCTCAAGAGCCTGCATGCGCTGCTCGTCGGTAAGCTGAGGGAGTGCCATTCGTACCTCCAAATAGTTGGGTTATATCTGATTCAATAATTGGCATTTTAGCACGTAGAACGTACAAAATGCCCAATAGCGGCTCCATAGGTTAGACGATACCCGCAAAAAGTGCAATATACTGCGCCCAAAGTTAAGCCCCTGACCTGCGATTCCACACAAAGGATGGGAAAGTTTACGCAGGCACAGGGGCTATTTTGTGCTAATGAGACCCAAAAGTGGTGACTTAGGGGAATCTTTTACGCGACGTTTTCGACCAGCTCGGCGACGATGGCGTCAAAGGCGGCAACCGGATCGTCGGCACCGGTGATGGGACGGCCCACCACAATGTGGCTTGCGCCACGCTCGATAGCCTGGGAAGGCGTCGCCACGCGGGACTGGTCACCAAGGGCGGCACCCACCGGACGCACACCCGGAGTCACGATCAGGGCATCAGGACCCAGCAGCTCACGCATGTCGTGAGCCTCCATCGGTGAGCACACGATGCCATCGATGCCATTGGCCTGAGCAAGCTTTGCCAAGCGGGCGGCCTCCTCGGCCACGGGCGACTCGACGCCGATCTCGCTCAAGGCATCCTGATTCATGCTCGTGAGCACGGTGATGGCGACGAGCTTGGCGCGGTCCTCACGCGCCTCCTCGGCACCCTCGCGGCAGGCAGCGAGCATAGCACCCGAGCCCAGGCCGTGGACCGAAAGCAGGTCGGCACCGGCAAGCGAAGCCGAGCGGGCAG